>JBKJXU010000096.1:0-5970 GCA_046716145.1 Actinomycetota bacterium | reverse complement strand
ACGAGCATGCCGCCCAGGAGCGCGTTGAAGCGCGTCAGCACGTTCGCGCGAACGATCTGCGCCACGGTGCGGGAGGGCCCGGCCGGGACGACGTTGCCCCGGCCCGACGCCGCACGATCGGCGACCTCTGCCGCAGACAGCCCCCGCTCCCTATCCAGCACCACCGAGGCAGCGTAGCCTCCGGTGGTGCCCACCTGGCTGCTCGCCCTCGTGATCGCAGCGGTGATCTACGCCTCGGTGCTGCTCGGCTTGATCCTGGCCGGGCGCCGCGTGGCTGCGAAGGAACTCGCGACCCTGCTGCCCAACCTCCTGCTGCTGTTCAAGGATCTGGCGCGCGACCCGCGCGTGCCCCGCGGGGCGAAGGTGTGGATCGTCATCGGCGGTCTCTGGCTCGCCTCGCCGATCGACCTGCTCCCGGAGTTCCTGCCGGTGATCGGACCGCTCGATGACGCCGTCGTCGCCGCTCTCGTGCTCCGCTACCTGGTGCGAAGAGCCGGCGTGCAGGTGGTCGCGGAGCACTGGCGCGGGGAACCGGCGACGCTCGCACGCCTCCTCAAGGCTGCGCGTATCAACCGGTGAGGCCCCGGCCGGCGGCCCATGCGAGCAGCATCTGCTTCGCCTCGTCCTCGTCGATCGGACCGCGCTCCAGTCGCTCCTCCAACAGATAGGCGAGCGCCTCGCCGACGGCCGGACCCGGCCCGAGCCCCAGCATCTCCATGACCGCGCGGCCATCCAAGGGCGGGCGCATCGCGTCGAGGTTCTCTCGCTCGGCCAGGACCGCGATCCGTTCCTCCAACTCATCCTGCAAGGCGCGGAACGCCTCGGCTCGCTTGGCGTTGCGCGTCGTCACGTCGGCGCGCGTCAGTTGATTCAGATCGTCGAGCAAGGGTCCGGCGTCGCGCACGTACCGGCGCACGGCCGCATCGGTCCACCCCTCGCCGTAGCCGTGGAAGCGCAGGTGCAGTTCGATGAGCGTGCAGACCTCGTCGATGAGCGCCGACGGGTAGCGCAACGCCGTGAGCCGTTCGCGCGCCATCCGCGCACCTACCACCTCATGATGGTGAAACGTGACGCCGTCATCGGTGATCTGCCGCGTCGCCGGCTTGCCGATGTCGTGCAGGAGCGCCGCCAAACGCAGCCGCAATCGGGGTTCGGTGCCCGCCACCACCGCGTACGTGTGATGAAGAACGTCCTTGTGATGGTGTACGGGGTCCTGTTCCAAGCTGAGCGCGGGAACCTCGGGGATGAACCCGTCGGCCAGGCCCGTGTCCACGAGCACGGCCAGCCCGGCCTCGGGGTTCTCCGAAACCAGCAGCTTGTCGAGCTCGTCGTGGATCCGTTCGGCGGACACGATCTCCAGGCGATGGCGAAGAGCCGCGATCGCCTCCACGACACGGGGCGCCGGCCGCACGGCCAGCTGGGCCACGAACCGCGCAGCGCGCACCATCCGGAGCGGATCGTCGGTGAACGCGACCTCGGGCTGGAGCGGTGTGTCCAGGGTGCGCGCCGCCAAGGCCTGCACGCCGTGGAACGGATCCTCGAACGCACCGTCGGGCAGCCGTACGGCCATCGCGTTGATCGTGAAGTCACGCCGCGAGAGATCGGTGCCCACATCGTCGCCGAACGTCACCGCCGGCTTGCGATGCTCTTCTGCGTAGACCTCCTGCCGGTAGGTGGTGATCTCCAGCAACTGGCCGTCCTTCATCGCCCCGACCGTGCCGAATCGGACCCCGACCAGGTACTGCCGGTCGGCCCAACCGCGGAGGACACGCGTGGTCTCCGGCGGGCGTGCCGACGTCGCGAAGTCGAGGTCCCCGATGGGGCGACCCAGGATGAGATCGCGGACAGAGCCACCCACCAGGTAGAGCTCGTGCCCGGCATCGGCGAAGCGCGCGCCCAGATCCTTCGCGATGCTGGGAACGTCGAGGACGGCACCGGGCAGCGACCCATCAGCCACGGCCCGAGGATACCCGTGGGTCGGTCCGCCACCGCGCTAGGGTCGCGGGGTGCCCATCTGGCTCGGCTTCGTGTGGACCATGCCGAACACGCTCATCGGGGTCGCGCTGGGACTCATGACATTCCAGCGGCCACGCCTCGCCCACGGGCTGCTGCTGTTCGACCGGCGACCCCGCGGCCTGACCGTCCTGATGCGCGCCCTGCGGCGCGAGGCGATGACGATCGGGTTCGTGGTGATCTCCGCCTCACCCGTGCAGGGCCGGCTCCTGACGCACGAGCGTCATCACGTCCGGCAGTACTGCGCGTGGGGACCGTTGATGATCCCCGTGTACCTGCTGCTCGCTCTCGTGTTCGGCTACGCCCGCCACCCCATGGAGATACGAGCGAGGAGCGCCGAGATCTAGGACGTGGCCACGGCGGGCTCTTCGGGCACGAGCCCTGCCTTGCGGTCGAGCACGCCCGCCATCTGCAGGTCGAAGTCGTGGGGGTTCGTCGCGGTGCGACGGGCTTCGTCGGGCGACACGAGCCCCTCCTTGGTCAGATTGACCAAGGCTTGGTCGAAGGTCTGCATCCCGTAGTACTCGCCCTCGGCGATGACATCGATGATCTGGTCGGTGATCGACGGGTCCACGATCCGATCGAAGACCCGCCCGGTGTTGATGAGGACCTCGATGGCGGGAACCCGGCCCTTCCCGTCGGCCCGGGTCACGAGCCGCTGCGACACGATGGAACGCAGGGCGCCGGCGAACGAGGTCCGCACCTCGCGCTGCTGTGCCGCGGGGAACAGGTCGAGCAGTCGGTTGATGGTCTCCATGCAGTCGATCGTGTGCAGGGTGGAGATCACGAGGTGACCCGTCTCGGCGGCCTGGATCGCCGACAGTGCCGACTCCGCGTCCCTGATCTCTCCCAGGAAGATGACGTCGGGATCTTGGCGGACGATGTGCCGGAGCGCGGCAGGGTACGAATCGGTGTCGAGCCCCACCTCGCGTTGCTCGACGATCGACAAGACGTCGTCGTGCACCACCTCGATAGGATCTTCGATCGTGACGATGTGGGCGCGGCGTGTCTGGTTGATGTGTCCGATCAGCGACGCGATCGTCGTCGTCTTGCCGGTCCCCGTCGGTCCCGTGATCAGGATCAGGCCGCGGGGGCTTTCTGCCAGACGGCGCATCACCGGTGGCAGCCGAAGCTCCTCGAAGGAAGGGATGTCCGAGCGGACCCTGCGGATGGCGAGCCCGACGAACCCTCGCTGGCGATAGACGTTGATGCGGAACCGGCCCACGCCCGTCAGCGTGTAGCCGACGTCGGCCTCGTTCGTCTCCTGGAACTGCCGGCGCTTGTGCTCGCTCATGACGGCGTTCGCGAACGACTCGGTCTCGGCCGACGTCAGGTCACCATAGGGAGCCGGTGCCAGCTCCCCGTCCACGCGGATGAAGGGCACGGTTCCGACCTTGAGGTGCAGGTCGCTCGCACCCGCTTCCACGGCATGTCGTAGCAGATCGTCCAGGTTCATCCCGTCAACCCTTCGGCACGTCCGAGCTTGGTGTTGAGCCGCCCGCTAGCATCGATGTGGTCATGGCCGAGGGAACCGAGGAACCCACCCAGCCCGGCGGCACCCCGGCAAAGGGGGCCGGCGGCGCGAAACGCCGCCGGCGGCGGCGCAAACCTTCCTCCTCCTTGGGCGCCGCCGCCACGTCCAAGGCGTCCACGGCGGCCACCCCAGCCACGGCCGCGACGAAGCGATGTGCGGCTGGCGAACACCGGCGTGCAACGGTCACGCGCGGTCCGCACATCCCCACGACGAAGGAGATCTCCGCCGGTGGTGTCGTCTACCGGCGCGACGGCGCATCCATCGACGTGGTCCTTGCTTCGCGCCGAACGCGCCGGGGCGACCTGGCGTGGGGACTCGCCAAGGGTGGCATCGAGCCCGGCGAGACGAAAGAGCAGGCCGCGGTCCGGGAGGTCCGCGAGGAGACCGGGCTCACGGCCGAGATCGAAGCCGACCTCGGCGACACGAGGTACATCTACGTCTGGGAAGACGTACGGATCCGCAAAACGGTCCATTTCTTCTTGATGCGCTGCACGGGCGGGGACGTCGCCGACCGCGACGACGAGATGGAGGAGATCCGTTGGTTCCCGCTGGATCGAGCCATCAAGCGGGCGGCCTACCGCGGCGAGCGCGACGTCTTGCTGCGCGCCGCCGAGGTGCTTCGGTGAGCCGGTGAGCCGGTGACCCCGGCCCAGTTCCTCTTCGCGGTCGGGATCGGGCTGGCCTCCGGGATGCTGTCGGGCATGTTCGGCGTCGGAGGCGGCATCGTGATGACCCCAGGGCTGCAGACCTTCTTGGTAACCTCTCCGATCGCGGCGCTCGCCACGCCCCTGCCGGTCATCTTCCCGACCGCGATCGCAGGAGCCCTCCGCTATCGGGCGGCCGGGGAACTCGACATGCGAGCGGTGCGCTGGCTCGTAGCCGCCGGGGTACCGGCCGCAGCCGCCGGTGCGGCCCTGACCGAGGTGGTGCCGACGCCGCTGCTCCTGCTCGTGACGGCTGCCTTGCTCGGGTGGCAGGCGGTCGGTATCGTCCGCGGACGAGACACGTCCGGGGGCCGGACCGCCGGCGCGATCGCCGGGACCAGGTCGCTCGTCCTGACGGGTGCCGCGGCCGGCTCCGTGTCCGGGCTGCTCGGCATCGGCGGCGGGCTGATCATGGTGCCGCTGCTGGCCGGGTGGCTCGGGATGCCGCTCAAGCGAGCGCTCGGGACGAGCCTGGCAGCGATCGTCGGCATGGTCGTGCCCGGGACCATCGTGCACGCCGCCCTCGGCAACGTCGCATGGGACATCGTCCTCGCCCTCGTCCTCGGAGCGGTCCCCGGCGCCCGGATCGGCTCGATGCTGGCGCTGCGTGCACGTGAACGGACGCTGCGCATGCTGGTGGGGGGGTTCATGGCCGCGGTCGCCCTCGTCTACGGCGCCCAGCAGGTCCGCGATCTCACCCTCGGCTGAAGGCTCCCCGCTACCATGGGGCGCCGTCATGACCCGTCGCGCTCGCGCCTTCCATGCCCTTGCCTTGGCGACGCTGTCCTTCCTGACGGTCCTGCCCGCGCACGCGCAATCGCCCGCCTCCGTCCCGCTCACGTTGGCATTCCAGACCCCGTGGACCACCCCCGAAGATCCGGTGCTGCGCGTCGACGTGGTCGCGACGAACAACGGGTCTCTCGCGCTTCGCGACCTCTCGACCGCCGGCGTCTTCGGCCCGGCGTTCCTGTCGCGCCAGGCCTACGAAGACGCGATCGTGTCGGGTCCGTCATCGGTGATGGCCTCCCAGACGATCCCGCTGAAGCGACGCCTGGACCCCGGGCAGACCCGAACCTTCCGGCTCGAGTTCGACATGTCGAACCTGCCCGGCGTGGCCCAGGACGATTCGAAGGTCTACCCGGCGAGCATCGAACTGCGCAGCGCCGGGGTCGTCGTCGCCCACGTGTTCACGAGCGCGATCCATCTCGTGCGGATCCCCGAGCAGCCGATGCTCCTCTCGTGGTGGTACGAGGTGACGGCCGGGCCCGCGTTCGGCCCCGACGGGCGCCTGCAGAGCGCGTCGTTCGAAGCCGCGGTGGCGCCCGGAGGGGCCCTGTCGGCGCCCATGGCCACACTCGGCTCCCTCACGGCTGCCCGCCGCATCCCCGTCGACCTGGTCATCCAACCGTCGGTGCTGGAACAGGCCCGGACGATGGCTGCCGGCTATGAGCGTGCCGACGGAACCGTCATCGCCGCCGGCGAGGGTCCCGCCGCCGCGGCGCAGGCGTTCCTCGACCAGGTCCGAGCGCTCGCCGCTGTGCCGTCCGTGCAGGTGATCGGCCTCCCCCTGGACGCTCCGTCGGTCCCCGCCTTGCTCGGCAGCGGGCTCGGGATCGATCTCACGAGACACGAGGACAGAGGCGCCGCGCTCCTTCGGCAGGTCCTGAACGTGGATCCTGCGTTCGATGTCGCTCGCCCCCCGGGCAACCTCCTGAGCGA
>JBKJXU010000095.1:0-9525 GCA_046716145.1 Actinomycetota bacterium | reverse complement strand
GCTGCTGTTCCCGGGGCCGGCCGTGTTGATCGCCAGAGCGCGCGCGGTGGTCGACCTGCCGGCGCCCGGATAGTCCTAGTCGAGCCCGCTCGTCGGACCCGGCGCCCGGTAGTCGGGGTCGGTCCGGTGCGCCAGCCACTCGATGGCCGCCCAGATGGTCTTCGAGCGGGGGTAGAACCACACGGGCACCACGCCGAGCACCACCACGCTCATCACCAGCAACCCCGGGACCGGCACGTCGGGCACCGTCGTTACGAGCACGCCGGTGAGCGCCGCGATCCACGCGCCGAACGCGATCGCGTAGTTGATGGTCATCGCGCCCAGGAACCCGCCCTGCTCTTCTTCGAACCGGAGCGAGCACCGCGGGCAGAGCGAGCGCAGCGTGAACCACCCGTCGAAGATCCGCCGCTCGCCGCAGCGTGGGCACCGCTTGCGAAGACCGCGCGCGAGCGCAACGGCGCCGCTCGTCTCGGGCGGCCGCGGCCGCCCCGAGGACACGCCCGCATCCGGCTCGAGCGATCCGTACGGATCCCCGGGCACGTCGTGCCTCAGCCCGCGGTGCGCCGGTCGTAGATGGCGTAGAACTTCACGATCTTCTCGCGGACGTGCCAGGTCCCCTTGGACCCCTCGGGCGTGATGAGCACGTCGCCGGCCCGCACGGTGTGCACGGTCCCGTCCGGCTCCTCGATGTCGGCCTCGCCCTGCAGGATCACCGCCACCTCGTGGTAGGGGCGCTCGAACGACCAGGTGTCGGGCTCGCGTTCCCACAGCCCGGTCGTGAACGGCCCCGAGGCGAACGCCTCATGCTCGGCTCCGCCCGTGCCCATCTCGCCGGGTGGGTCCACCAGCGCCGACCACCCCGCCCGCTCGCCGGATGTCATCACCCTGATCTGCTCGCTCATCGGCCCCTCCTTGCTCGAAGATCTGGCCTTCGAGGCTACGACCGTTGGCGGAGGACCGCGTCGGGACACGGGTGTACCATCGCCGGATCATGCGCAAGCCCACCCGGTCACCGCTCGGCCGCTCGAGGCGGTCGGAGCTGAACGTGATCGACTACACGCTGGCCAAGCGCGCGCATCTGCGCGATGCCCAGGTGGGCCTGCAGTCCTACAACGATCTCTGCGACGCCCACCCGGAACTGGTCCGCGCCGCCAAGTACGTGGGCGAACCGACCCGCGTGGACTGCCCGGTGTGCGCGAAGGAGAAGCTCGTCCTGCTGGCCTACGTCTACGGGGACTCGCTGAAGGCCGAGAACGGCCGCGTGTGGTCGCTCGACACGGGCCTGCGCATGGCCGCGGCGAACCCTGGTGCCTGCTGCTACGTGGTCGAGGTCTGCCGCAGCTGCAACTGGAACCACCTCCGCGAGGCGTTCACCGCGCGCCGCGCGGCCACGGGCTGAACACCTCCCTCACACGGCGATGCCACGGATCTGCAACACCGAGCTCAGTGTTTGAGCAGCGGCATCGCTAGTATCGAGTCACCGTGACCACGGGCTCAACCAGATCAGGACGCCGGGGCGAGCACGTCCCTGCGCATGTCGGCACCAGGGCGCGCAAGCGCATGGGACAACAACGCACCGCCGCCGCGAAGCCCAAGGCTCCCCCCAAACACGGCGCCACGAAGCGCCCTGCGAAGGCCGCCGGTGAGAAGAAACGGTCGTTCCTGCGCCGGCGTTGGTGGTTGCTCCTGCTCCTGTCGCCGGTGGTTCTCGGGCTCCTGGGAGCGCTCGGCCTCCTGATCGCGTACGCGCGCATCCAACTGCCCGACCGTCTGCCACCGATCCAGACCACCTACGTGTACGACCGTGAGGGCGAGCTCATGACGACGCTGCACGGTGCCGTGGACCGCACGGTGGTGCCGCTGTCGGAGATCTCTCCGCACATGATCGACGCCGTGATCGCCACGGAGGACCACGACTTCTACCAGCACTCCGGCGTGGACCTGCGGGGGATCCTGCGCGCCGCGTGGACCAACTTCCGCGGGACGGACAACGAGATCCAGGGGGCGTCGACGATCACCCAGCAGCTGGTGAAGAACGTCTACGCGGGGGAGTACCAGACGGATCCCGAGACGGGGCTGCAGGCGTACGTGCCCCCCTCGCGGTCCATCAGCGGCAAGGTCCGTGAGGGGCTGATGGCGATCAAGCTCGAACGCGAGCTGGGCAAGGACAAGATCTTGACCCAGTACCTCAACACCGTCTACTTCGGCCACGGCGCCTACGGCATCGAGGCGGCGGCGCAGACCTACTTCGACAGGCGAGCCGTGCGTCTCAGCGTGCTCCAGGCCGCCACGCTCGCCGGGGTCCTGCACGCCCCCGAGTTGTACGACCCGATCGACCGGCCATCGGACAACCGGTTCCGCCGCGACTACTCCCTGGATCAGATGGTCCGCTACGGCTACCTGGACGGCACCGAGGCGGACCGGCTCAAGGAGAAGTTGTGCTGCGGCACGGTGCCGGATCAACAACGCGACCGGATCGATGCCCCGGGTGATGCGGAGTACTTCGTGGATCACGTCCGTCGCGATCTGTTCGAACGGTATGGGAGCGCGCGCGTCTACGGCGGCGGCCTCCGCGTGACCACGACGATCGACATGGACATGCAGCGTGCCGCCGAGGAGGCCATCGCCACGGCCCTGCCGGACCCCGACGACCCCGATGCCGCGCTCGTCGCGATCGATCCGAGCAACGGCCAGATCCTGGCGATGGTCGGTGGTGATGATTGGGACACGTCGAAGCTCAACCTCGCCACCTTGCCGTGCGCCGGATGCGGGCGGCCCACCGGTTCTGCGTTCAAGCCCTTCACCCTAGCCGCCGCCATGCAGGAGGGCTATGACCTGAACGCCTACTGGTACGGCCCGAACACGATGCCGATCGATGCCTGTCCCGACCCGACCGCCGATGACGGCATCTGGCATCCGGTGAACGCCGAGGGGCAGGGCAACTACTCGCTCGCCGACGCCACGAAGAACTCCGTGAACACGATCTTCGCGCAGCTGGTGGCCCAGCTCGGCCCCGAGAAGGTCGTCGACATGGCCCATGCGCTGGGGATCCGGTCGCCGTTGTCACCCTTCTGCTCGATCACGCTCGGGTCGGTGTCGGTGAACCCGCTCGAGATGACGAACGCGTTCGCCACACTGGCGAACCGCGGGACCCGCTACTGGTCGACGCCGCTGCTGCAGGTGAAGACGCCCTCCGGCCGGGTCGACGCCGACATCGTCCAAGAGCCCACGACGGTGCTCGCGTCCAACGACGCCGACCTCGTGACCTACGCTCTGCAACGGGTGATCGACGGCGGGACCGGCGCCGCGGCCGATCCCGGCGTCTGGCCGGCGGCGGGCAAGACCGGGACGGCGAAGAACACCACCGACGCGTGGTTCTGCGGTTACACCGTGCAGATCGCGACCTGCGTGTGGGTCGGTTTCCGCGAAGGCCAGATCCCCCTGGTGAACATCCACGGGTACGAGCAGGTCTTCGGCGGCACGATCCCGGCGTCGATCTGGCGCTCGTTCATGTCCACCGCGCTGGAAGGTGCCGACCCCGTGGCCTTCACCGAGCCCTCGTTCGACGGCTACACCGTCGGCGCCCTCACCCCGGCTCCCTCGCCGGTGCCGACGCTCCCGCCCTGCCCATCGGTCACGCCTACGGTCACCTCGGGCTCCACCCCTGTGCCGTGTATCCCCGTGAGCCCCTCACCCGAGCCGAGCCCCAGCCCGAGCCCCTCGCCCGAGCCCACGAAGTCGCCGAAGCCGACGAAACCGCCGAAGCCCACCGACACCCCGACGCCGACAGGCACACCGACGGAGACCCCGACGCCCGACCCGGGGGGCTAGCGCGACGCGCCGATGTTCAGGCGGTGGCGACCACGACGGCCGTGTCCACCGGCACCGTCGCCATGACGGCCGTGCCACGTCCCGGCGTGGACCGAACCGCGAACGTCCCGCCTGCCAGTTCCACCCGCTCGCGCATGGAGGCGAGGCCCACCCGGCCCGCGCGCAGGAACTCCCGGATCTCCGCCGTGTCGAAGCCCTGACCGTCGTCTTCGACCTCGATCCGCAACTGGCTCGTATCGGTCTCCACCTGCACGGTCACGCTCGAGGCTCCCGCGTGCTTCGTCACGTTCTGCAGGGCCTCCTGGACCACGCGGAAGGCGAGCGTCTCCAGGTCGTCGGGGACCGAGCGCGCCAAGCGGCCGCTGAACTCGGTGCTCACGCCGGTTTCGGTCTGGAAGCGGGCCAAGGTGTCACGGATCGCCGGCATGAGGCCTCGTTCCTCCAGCACCGGCGGCCGGAGGTTCGCCATCAGCCGGCGCAGGGCGTCAGCCTCACCCGCCAGCTCACCGCGGATGCGTGCCAGGAGCGTGAGGCCGCCCTCGATCTCGCCAGATTTGATCATCAGGAGCGCGGCCTCCAGGGAAAGCGAGGCGGCCGACACCCCTTGGACCGGCCCGTCGTGCAGGTCGCGCGCCACCCGGTTGCGTTCCTGCTCGATGGCCGCGTTGGTCCGGCGGAGCAGCCGTGTGCGGTCCTCGTCGCGGTCCTGCAGGAACTGGAACAGCGACCGGATGGTCTGGTCGGCCACCTTCGCGGCCGTCACATCGCGGATCAGGATCAGCCGCCGCGGCGGGTCGGTCGGCACGACCGAGGCGCGCGCCTCCAGGTGCATCGGTGGGCCGTCGGACCGTGCCAGCGTCGCCGACCCACCGTTGATCAACCTGGCGAACGCTTCATCGGTGCCGTCCAGGCTCTCCGCGAGCGTGGTCCACGACACGCCTTCGACGCGGGTGCGGTCACGGCGGATCATGACGCAGAACGCGTCGTTCGCGCGAGCGATCGTGCCGTCGGCTCCCAGTTCGACGAACCCGTCGACGGCGGCCTCGAAGACCAAACGCAGGTGTTCTTCGGACCGGCGAAGCACCTCGTTCGCTTCGCGGACCCGGTCCAGGGCACGGTCGGCATCGGCCAGGGCCGATCCGCGGCGGGTGAGAGCCTCTTGGACGCGCCCGTGGTCATCGGCGCTCGATCGCTGGTTCGCGAGCACGCGGACCAGCAGGCCGAGCCCGATCGACAGGAGCAGCAGCGTGGAGTGGCGCCCGGCGATCCGTTCGGTGTCGTCCGCGATCGCCACGACGACCATGGCCGCGGTGGCCGCCGCGATCGAGACGGCGGCGGCCGCAGGCCGGGTCAGACGCGAGCCCGAGCCGCGACGCTCGGAGTGATCCATGAGCATCAAGACGCCGGCCTGCGCCACCGGCGTGGCGGCGATCGCGAGTGCGGTGAGGCGCCCGAGGCCGGCGAAGGAGCCCCCGACCCAGTCGCCGCCGAACGCGAGGGTCGCCACCGCGAGCGGCAGCGAGGCGAGCGCCAGCGCGGCGTGGTCCCTCGTGGGGATCCACATCACGAGGCTGAGCGCCCCCGTCGCCATGGTGGCGGCCACGAGCGCGAAGACCGCGGCGGAGCTGCTGTAGCGGCTGCCGTCGGGGAGGATCAGCAGGTAGCCGAGCACCCCGAGCGCCGCGGTCGTGAGCGCCATGTCGAAGGCGATCTCCCGGCGTTCGGCCGGGCCCACATGGCTGCGGAACTCCGCGATGAGAGCGAGCCCGTAAGGAACGAGCGCGCCCAGGAAGATGATGTCGAGGGCCGAGGCGCTCCGGGGTTCGGCGAGCACCAGGTCGAGCCCCGCGTGCATCGCGAGCACCGCAGCGACCGCGGCCTGGGCGAGCACCAGCCAGCTCCGCGCCGGCCAGGCCGGAGTCATACGCGAAAGGAGCAGGGCGGACATCCCGAAGACCAGCGCCAGGGCAGCGGCGTAGGGCGCGCCGAGGGAGCCCTTGGGGATCGAAAGCACGGTCGCCGAACCGACCGCAGCGACCCCGAGGAGCAACCCGGCCCGCAGGCGGGGTTCCGCGTCATCGTGCATGCGCGACCATGATGGCGCAGCATCCCCCTGCACTCCATCACCCGTCCGGGCAACGGTGCTCCGACCGATGGACTAGCCTCCGCGGGCCCTCGGGGGACCGGACGGCTACTCGATGAGGCGGCGGCGCAACGCTTCAGCGACCGCAGCGGTGCGGTCGGACGCGCCGAGCTTCTCGAAGATGTGCTCGAGGTGGGTCTTCACCGTGTCGGGGGAGATGTAGAGGCGTTCGGCGATGTCGCGGTTCGTGTGGCCGAACGCGAGCAACTGCAGGACCTCGATCTCGCGCGCCGTGAGCGTCTCCGCCTTGCGGTCTTTCTCCTTGGCGGTGGAGAGCTCTTCGGCCAGCGCCACGACCAACTGCGGGTCGATCACCATGTTGCCGCCGGCCACCAGCCGTACCGTCTGGATCAGGTGCTCGGCATCGCGGGCCTTGAGGACGTAGCCGCGAGCGCCGCTGCGCACGGCCTCCACGACGAACTGACGGTCGTCGTAGGCGGTGAGCATGATCACGCCGACGTTCGGGTGCTTGTCGCGGAGTTCACGGGCGGCTTCCAGGCCGTCCATCTCGGGCATCCGGATGTCGACGAGCGCGATATCCGGGTCCTCGGCGCCCACCAACTCCAGCAGTTCCTTGCCGTTGGAGGCCTCGCCTACGACCTCGATGCCGTCGGCCATGTCGAGGTAACGACGCAATCCTTGCCTCACGAGCGAGTGGTCGTCCGCGATCGCGACCCTGATCGTCACAGCTGCTTCCGCCACATGGCCTCCGTGCTCCAGGTTGGTGCGGATACTACTCGCAAACAGGCCTCCGCCGCGATGATCAGGTGCTCCTGCCTGCGCAGATACCTCAGAAGATGTAGAGCCAGTTCACGAACAAGGTCACCAGGATGCCGTACACCGCGGCGGCCCCGAGCAGGACGGCGTCACCCGCCCGCGGCCGCCGCCCGGCGAGCACCGCGAACCCCCAGGCGGCCGGGAACAGCACGGCCACGAAGCGCGGCATCGACATCAGGGGCCGTCCATCCAGCGGGAAGAGCAGGGGCAGGAGCAGGCTCGCGGCCGCGTAGACCGTGTAGGTGAGCGGGATCCGCCGCGCCGCCAGCAGGACCCCCGCTTTGGCCAGCGCGACCACGGCGAGGTCGATGAGCCACCAGGTCTGGTGCGCCCAGGCGAGTTGGATCGCGTCGATCAGCACCCCGATCGGTTCGGCCGGTCCGTCGGGCCGCCACGCCCGCTGGGCGTCCAACGGCGCCCAGAAGTCGCCGAAGCGCACCTGCCACCACCCGAGGTAGACCAGGGGACCGGCCGCCGCCGCCGCGGCCCCCGCCAGACGGGGCAGCGGCGCCCGGCCCTCGCTGCGCCACTGGCGGACGGCCTCCACCGCCAGTGCGAGGATCAAGACCGCGCCGACGCTGCGGGTGAGCGCCGCAGTGGCCGCCGCCGCGCCGGCGAGCGCCCATCGCTCGCGTCGTGCGAACCAGAACGCCGAGACGGACAGCATCAGGAACAGCGATTCCGAGTACGGCGCCAGGAAGAAGAACGCCGTCGGGAACGACGCGACGAACCACAGCGCCCGTGGCGCCGCGCGCCCCCCCAGCTCGAGCCGGGTGAGCGCATGAAGGACCAGTAGCGCGACGAAGAAGGACACGTTCGAGACCAGGAGCGCCGCGCCGAGCGGACCGACCAGCGGCAGCCATGCCACCGTGCGGACGAGCACCGGGTACAGCGGGAAGAACGCCGCGCTCGCGTCGTCGTCGCGGTAGCCCTGGGTCCCCAGGCGCAGGAACCACAGACCGTCTTGCCGTTGCGTGCCGGTGAAGAGCATGTGCCACCCGGGCTCGAGCGCCGGGGCGGGGTAGCCCGAGTCGGCGGTCGGCTGCCCCGGTGGGGGCGGCAGCAGCAGCCCGCCTGTCACGGCCGAGAGCACGAACAGGAGCAGGCGCGCCACCAGGAACACGACCACGACGTCGCGCAGACCTTCGCGCAGGCGCGGTTCCGTCGTGCCCACGCTCACGCGGGCACCGGGTCGAGAACCGCCGGATCGGGGTCGCGCACCACGAGTGGCTGGGTCTCGGCGCGCAGCCAGACCACGAGGCACCACACGAGGATCACCGCGCGGGCGAGCACCGCCACCTGGAACCAGCGCTGCGGCCAGCCCCAGGGTTCTCCGGCGTACTCACCGAAGAAACGGAACCGCGTCAGGAACACGGCGACGTCGGCTACCTGGAACGCGGCGAACGCGCGGAACGACGGCATCGCCAGGACGAACAGCGGCAGCAGCCAGAGCCCGTACTGGGGTGAGTAGACCTTGTTCGTGAGCAGGAACGCCACCAGGATCGGGAACGCGAGCGTCCATCGCTGGAAGCCGGGGTCCCGGCGCGCCTTCGCCCACCACAGGCCTCCCGCCAGCACCACGAAACAGATCGCGGAGGCTGCGTTGATCACCCCGGTCCGCAAGGTCGCCGCCGCCCACAGGTCGGCCGCGATGTTCCACAGGCTGTCCCAGTCGGCCGCGCGTTCGGCGTTGAAGCGGAAGAACTCCATCCACGCGTTCGGTGCCACCAGCACGAACGGCAGGTTCACGGCGATCGCCGTCCCCGCCGACCACCACAAGATCCGCACCGAGCGGTCGGGCTCGCGATCACGCATGCCTTGCAGGAACAGCGGCAACACGAGCAGTGCCGGGTAGAACTTCGCGGCGGCGCCGAGGCCCAGGAGCACCCCGGCCAGTTCGTCGCGACCTCGGGCCCATGCCACGAACGCGCCGGTCGCGAGCGCCACCGCCAGCAGGTCCCAGTTCATGGTGCCGTAGACCAACAGGGTGGGCGCGAGCGCGAACCACAGGGCGCGTCTGCCCGCCAGGCGCCACAGCGCGGCACCGGCGGCGGCCGCGCACCCTGCAAGGAGCAGTGCGTTCGCGTAGTAGAAGCCGGCGAACCCGGTGCCGCCCATCCACGCGGCGATCCGCATGAAGTACATCGTGAGCACGGGGTACTCGTCGCAGTTGTTCTCGGACTCGCGGCAGGCATCCAGGAACGGCAGGCGGCCGCCGGCGAGTTGCTCGGTGCCGACGAGCGGCACGATGTCGGAGTAGCAGAGCAGGCGGTACTGCTCGTTGGCTTCCCACGCACCGTCGGCGCACGGCGCCTTCTGGACGACCCCGAGCGCCATCGTGCCCAAGACGCAGGCGAGCACGGCGCCGAGCGAGATCGCGCGGGAGGCGTGCTTCATCGACCGCATCGTAGCCGTGGGTCCGTGCCCGGCCGGGACGGGGTGACCGTGCGAGCGCGCACTCGTAGAGTGTCTGCTCGTGCGGTACCGGGTGGAGCAGCTCGCGGCGGCCTGCGACGTGTCGGTGGACACCGTCCGCTACTACCAATCCCTGGGCTTGCTGCCGCCGCCCGAGCGCGAAGGCCGCGTCGCGTTCTACGGCCGCGAGCACGTCGCCGCCATCCGGCGCGTGCGGAGCCTGCAGCGCAAGGGTCTGAGCCTGGCGGCGATCGGCCGCGTGGTCCGCGGCGAACTCGGGGCGGCCGACGAGGACCTGGCTGCTGCCGTCGCCGCCGAACTGGGGGAGAGCGAGGACACGCCGGGGCTCACGCTGGAAG
>JBKJXU010000094.1:0-5487 GCA_046716145.1 Actinomycetota bacterium | reverse complement strand
CACCAGGACCGGACCGTCGTGCATCGCCCACAGGCTACGCGGGCGGCGGTGGAGCCTCGGGCGTCGATGGCGCGGGAGCCTCCGGAGCCGATGGCGCCTCGGGCATCGGGGGCGCCACGACAGGCGGGTCACTCGGCATGCCGGCGGGGGCCGGCATCGCGTCGTCGGTCGGCACCGCGCCGTCGCCCTCGGCCACCGCGTCGCCCGCAGGCGTCGTATCCTTGCCCCGCTTCATCACGGCCATCACCACGCCGATCACGACGATCGCCGCGACGCCGAGCAGGACCCAGAGCAGGATGCCTCCTCCTCCGCCACCGTTGCCGATGGCGCTCCCCTTCGCGTGGATCGAGGTGACGCCGCCGAACTCGGGGACCCACGTCACCGTGTTCCCGTCCACCTCGCCGTTGCTGTCGGTGATCGCGCCAGGGAAGGTGATGCTCACCTTCACGTCGAAGGCCTCCAGGAGCTGCGCCGTCGTGGGGTCGCTGAGATCGACGCCGTCGGCGCCCTGGCTGAGGTCGGCCGACCCGTCCACGACGAACGTGTCACCCTCGCGCGTGATCGTGATCTCGCCGTCACCGCTCATGTCCTCCAGGCTCGCGCCGGAGAACGTGAACTCCTGACCCACGAACTCCCCGTCGTCATACGGCTTGGATTCGAAGTCGATGCCCTCGGGCAGCGGCGTGTCTCCCTGGGTCATCTCATCGAGCACAGAGTCAGCGTCCTGGCCCGAGAGTTCCACGAGTTCCTTGCTGACCGCGAAGATCAGCGAGCCGTCGACCGTGTTGTCCTCGTTCAGCGTCATGATCTGATGTGCCTTGATGCAGCCGGATAACAGGAGCGTGAGCCCCGCCACCGCGACCACGCGCACCACCGCGCGCAGGATCTTCATGTCACCCTCCTCAGAGCCTCGACGCGCCACCCTATCCCGGCTGAGCCTCCCGGCGGCTCAGGAGGCGGTGGGCATCCGGCCGGCGACGCAGATCTCTTCGAGCGTGGTCCGCGCGATCGCGTCTTCCACGCCGTCCTTCACCTCGCGCCACCGGAAGTGCAGTTCACAGGGGTGATCGGCCGAGCACTCCTCCCGCCAGAAGATGCACCGTCCGCCGAAGACGTCGGGCCCTTCCACGGCGGAAAGGACATCGCGCATCGTGACGGCCTCCGGTCCTCGCGACAGCGAGAAGCCTTTCCCGCGGTGCGACGACACGATCCCCCCGATCGTCAGCGTCCGCAGGATCTTCTGCAGGTAGGCCAGCGGCAGTCCCGCTTCCTCGGCGATCGTCCTGGCATCCACGATCGCACCGCGAGGATGTGAGGCCAGTGTCACCAGTCCCTCGATCGCGTACCGGCTCTCCCGCGACAGGCGCATCAGGTCCTCAGAGATCCCGGCGTGCGATCGCCCACCGCGCCACCAGCAGCGGCGCCGCGGTCCACGCCAGCAGGTCCGCCGCCAGGATCGCCATCGTCCCCGCAGCGCCGAAGGTCGAGATGAGGTAGGCGCCGAACGGCCCCAGGGCGGTCCCCTTCAGGTTCGCGCCCAGGAGCGCCAGGATCCGTCCCGCCTCGAGCGGGTTCAACAAGATCGCGATCAGCAGTCCTCCCGGTCCCAGATGCACGGACGGTGCCAGGGCTGCCAGCGCCAGATCGACCCCCAGCGCGGCCACGATCCATACGCCCACCGCTCCGGCCACCGCCTGCGCCCGGTTCGTCGCGAACGCCGATATCGCCACGCCGATCGCCACGCTCGCCATCGCCACGGCGAAGGTGGCGCCGATCAACGCCGCGAGCGCCGGCACGTCGCTCGAGCGCGCCACCCCGGACATCACGAGCAACGCGACACCGAAGCCGACACCGAGGGTCGCCCACAGCGACCCGGTGAGCCCCACGAACGCTCCCGTCGCGATCGACGCGCGGGACACCGGCTGGGCGGCCATCATCGCCAGCAGTCCCTGCTCGCGCGCCCCCACGAGCGCTCCGGCCCCGAGCAACAAGCCCATCAGGGACGGCAGCAGCACACCGAGGTTGACGAGCGTGGCGGAGACCGGCCCGATGCCCGAGAGACCCAGCCCGCGCACCGTGCGGAACGCCAGCAATGTCACGGCCAGGCACAGCACCCCGAAGATCACGGCCATCACCAGCACCCACCGCGCGCGGACGCTGCCACGGAACTCCCAGCGGGCGATGGTGCGAACGGGCGTGGTGGGCACGGCGCTCATCCCAGCGCCTCCACCAGGTCATCCAGGTCACCGCGGAGGTCTTCATCCCGTGCGATCACGCCGTCTCGCATCGAGACCGCCCGGTCGGCGATACCCGACAGATCAGACGGCGAGGGCGAGGACACGATCGCGCTGGCCCCGCCCTCGTGACACAGGGATCCCAGCACCGACCAGAACGCCGCACGGCCCTCCTCGTCGAGGTTCGCGACCGGCTCGTCCAGCAGGAGCAACGGGGGTTCGCCCAGGAGCGCGATCGCGAGGGCGACGCGGTGCCGCTGTCCGCCCGAGAGCACACGGATGCGGTCGTCATCGGGACGCACGAAGTCCTCGGGGAGCGCGATCGTCGTTCGCGCGGCACCCCGCAATTCCGCGAACAGATCGAGCGTCTCGCCGATCGTCGCGTGCTCGGGGAGGCCCACCGTCTGCGGCAGGTACCCGATCTTCGCCCGCGACGCCGGCGCACCGTCCACCACGCGACCGTCGATGCGGATGGCCCCCGTGCATCGCATGAGGCCGGCGAGGCACTTCAGCAGCGTGCTCTTTCCGCTGCCGTTGGGACCCCCCAGCGCCACGATCTGCCCCGCCGGGAGCATGAGAGAAACGCCGTGCAGACCCCAACCCCCTGGGAACGTCTTCGTGAGGTTCTCCACCTCCAGGCGCGCGACCTCAGCCATGGCGCCGCTGCCTCCGGCCGCTCAGGAGCGCTCCGGTGCAGACGAGCACGAGGAGCCCGCCCGGGATCCACAAGGCTACGGACGCTCCCCTGCCGTTCGCCACGATCGCGGGCGTGGCGGCGTCCACCTGGGGAGCCTCGTCCCGGACCAGCGCCTCCCCGGGCAGCCACTTGTCCTCGACCGCGGAGAGCAGCCGGAAGGCGGGGCCGGAGGCGAGCGCGATCAGCATCGGCTCCTCGGCGATCAGCTGGCTGGTGCGCCCGCTCCGCGTGTAGGCGAGATCGCCCGTGCCGTCGCCGTTGGCGTCGAACCCGCCGTAGTCGCTCCAATGGTTGCCCACCCCGTCGAGTGACCACACCGCCTGCGTGAACCCGGCGCCCGCGAGCGAGACCTGCGTCGAGTTCTCGATGAACGCGTTCTGGGTGAACGTCGGATCGGCGGAGGGGACGAGCATCGCACCGAGCTGGTTCATCGCGATGGTGTTCTCCTTGACCAAGGTCGCCACCGCGCCCGTGCGCCCGGCATCGTCGATCAGCACGCCCACGCGGTTGTCGGCGATGACGTTGCGCTCCACGGTGACCTCGCCCGCATCCTTGATCAGGATGCCGAACCCCGTGGAGGGGCTGCCGTTGTCCAGGATGGTGTTGCCGGCGACGCGGACGGGACCGCCGTACATCACGACGATCCCCGAGAGGCTCTCGCGGAGCGTGTTGCCTTCGATCGTCGCGCCGGTCGCGTACATGTCATGGATCGCATAGCGCCCGTCCTCGACCAGGTTGTCCTGGATGACGGCGTCGGTGCCGTAGGCGATGTAGATGCCGTCGCGCACGGTCCGGATGCTGTTGTCGCGAACGATCGGCCGTGGCGCATCGTAGAGCCAGATCCCGTCACCGCGCAGCTGCGCCGCTTCACCCTCGGTGCCGTCCTCACCCGAGACGTGCATCTCCCCCGTGATGATCCCCGACCCCTCGATATCCACGCGCTCCAGCACCACGTCCGCGGCGCGTTGCACGGTGATGCCCAGGTAGCAGCCGCGGATCGCGACGTCGTGGACGTGGGCCCGATCACCTTCCTGCTGTATGAGCACGCCCGAGGGCGCGCCCACCGAGTTGCGGCCGCTCCCCATCAGGGTGAGCCCCGCGAGCTCGACCCCGGGGGCCGCGATCGTGACCACCGATCCCACCGACCGCCCATCGATCGCGGCCCCCGGGACACCGACCAAGCGCATCGGGTGATCGATCGTGACAGGGCCGGTGTGCGTGCCGGCCGGGAGCGTGACCGTCGCGCCGACGGGCGCCGCGTCGACGAGGGCCTGCACATCGAGGGCGCCCTCGGATGCCGCAGCCGGCACGGCCGTCGCACCCGCCCACGCCACGAGGGCGACCGCCGCCGCCATCACGACCCGCCACACCGGCTCATCCCTCCGCCGTCGCAGGGCTCGCGGCCTCCACACCCAGGAGTTGGCGGCCGAACCGGAACAGGCTCATCCCGAAGGTCATGAGGAAGGCCGCCACGAGCAAGGAGACGACCCCGCGACCGGGCCAGGCACGCGTGACGACGTTGCTGGTCAGCCGGACGCTGCCGATGACGGGGGGGGTGAACGGCTCCTGCCGGAACGCCGCCCCGGCGTCCATCGAATGCCCCAACTGGTAGAGGCGGAACTGGATGTCGACCAGGACCCCGACGGGGATGGCCCACAGACCGAGCCGTGCGACCGTCCCCATCCAGCCTTTCGGGACCGCCGGCTCCTGCGGCCGCCGGCGCGGCAGCGCCCACGCCACGGCGACGCAGCCGAAGCCGATCGCGATCGCCGGGATCCACAGCGCGGTCTCCCGCAGTTCGGCCATGTCGAACACATGCAGGCCGATGTAGTGGTTGAGGATCTTCACCTCATCCACGTCGCCCTCGAGGCGATCGCCGAACGCGGTCAGCACGAGGGGGGGACCGGGGTACTGCGCGACCTCGAGGCGCGCCTCCCACACGGGGAGACGCGCCGCGAGCACCACGAGGACGGCGGCCACCAGGGCCAAGGCCAGCCGGGCGATCCGCTCGCCGTCGACGACCCTGGCCACGGGCTCGGTCACCGTCCCCACCAGCATCACGCTACCGTCATGGTGCCGACCATCGTGGCCGGGTGGGAGAAGCAGTTGTACGTGTACGTCCCCGCAGCGAGCGCGGGGATCGCATACGTGGCCTCCGCCACCCCGTTGATCATCGCGTTGTCCGCAGGTACGAAGACCGCCGTCGCCGTCGTGTCCGTGCCCTCGAAGATCTGCACGTTATGCGGGATGCCGCCGTCGTCGTTGCTGAAGACGATCGTGAACGGCGTGTCCGCGGGCGCGGAGAGCGTCTTCTCGGCCCAACCGGCGTTGGACGCGTCCGCCGGTGCGGTGACCGTGAGGGTCGTGCCGCCCGGGGGCGCGCTGGTCGAGCCGGCGGGCGCGCTCGTGGTGTCACCGCCGCCGCCGCAGGCGGCGAGCCCGAGACCCAGCACGGCGGCCAGGGCGGTGATGCGTAGGGTTCTCATCGTGGTGCTCCTTCCTCGTTGGGTGCGTTTCAGGGCGTGACTTCCAGCCAGCCCTGCATCTCCAGGTGCA
>JBKJXU010000093.1:0-5288 GCA_046716145.1 Actinomycetota bacterium | reverse complement strand
CTCAGGCGTCCTTCGGTGGCCGCCCGCGCCGGCCCGCCCGCACCCGGTCCTGCGCGGGGAGCAGCACCTTGCGAAGGCGCACGTTCTTCGGGGTGACCTCGACGGCCTCATCCTCGCGGAGGAACTCGAGCGCCTGCTCGAGCGACAGGTTCGTCTTCGGGATCAGCCGCACGAGCTCCTCGGAGTTGGCCTTGCGCATGTTCGTGAGCTGCTTCTCCTTCGTGGGATTCACGTCCATGTCGTCGGCGCGAGCGTTCTCCCCGACGATCATGCCCTCGTAGACGTCCTCACCCGGCCCGACGAACATCACGCCGCGCTCCTGCAGGTTCATCAGCGCGAACGTCGTGGTGGCGCCCGTTCGGTCCGCCACGAGTGACCCGCTCGGCCGCGTCCGCAGCTCCCCGTGCCACGGCTCGTACCCCTCGAAGACGTGGTGCAACTGGCCGGTGCCACGTGTCTCGGTGAGGAACTCGGTGCGGAACCCGATGAGCCCGCGCGACGGCACGATCTGATCCATCCGCAGCCACCCGGTGCCGTGGTTGACCAACTCCACCAACCGCCCCTTGCGCATGGCGAACAACTGGGTCACGACGCCGAGGAACTCCTCCGGGATATCGATGGCGACCCGCTCCATCGGTTCGTGGAGCTTCCCGTCGATCGTGCGCGTCACGACCTGGGGCTTGCCCACCGTCATCTCGAACCCTTCGCGCCGCATCACCTCGACGAGGATCGCGAGTTGGAGTTCGCCGCGGCCCTGGCCCTCCCAAGTCTCCGGCCGCTCGGTGTCGAGCACCCGGATCGACACGTTGCCGACGACCTCCTGATCCAGGCGCCCCTTCAGCAACCGGGCCGTGACCTTCGTGCCGTCCTTCCCGGCGAGCGGTCCCGTGTTGATGCCGATCGTCATCGACAGCGAAGGCTCGTCCACGCGCGTGACCGGGAGCGGCCGCGGATCGTCGGGGTCGGCCAACGTTTCGCCGATCGTGATCTCGGCGATCCCGGCGATGGCGCAGATCTCCCCGGGCCCCGCTTCTTCGGCCTCCACGCGGTCGAGCGTCTCCGTGATGTACAGCTCGCCCACCTTCGCCTGCTCGATCGTGCCGTCGGCCCTGCACCAGGCGATCGGCTGGCCGCGGCGGAGCGTCCCGTGACGAACGCGACAGAGCGCGAGCCGTCCCACGTACGGGGAGGCGTCCAGGTTGGTCACGAGGGCCTGCAGCGGGTGGTCCTCGTCGTAGGAGGGAGCGGGGATGTGGGCCAGGAGCGTCTGGAACAACGGTTCGAGCGTGGGCTCGAGGGCGTCGGGCGCCGTGCCGCACGTTCCCTCGCGGGCGTTCGCGTAGAGGATGGGGAAGTCGATCTGGTGCTCGTCGGCATCCAGGTCCAGGAACAACTCCTCGACCTCGTGGACCACCTCGGCAACGCGGGCATCCGGGCGGTCAACCTTATTGACGACGAGGACGACCGGGAGCCGGGACTCCAGTGCCTTGCGCAACACGAAGCGGGTCTGCGGGAGCGGGCCTTCGCTCGCGTCGACGAGCAGCAGGACACCGTCCACCATGGTGAGCGCGCGCTCCACCTCGCCGCCGAAGTCCGCGTGGCCGGGGGTGTCGACGATGTTGATCTTGACCCCGCCGTGGCGCACGGCCGTGTTCTTCGCCAGGATCGTGATGCCCTTCTCGCGTTCCAGGTCCATCGAGTCCATGACCCGCTCGGCCACGTCCTGGTTCTCGCGGAAGGCCCCGGACTGCCAGAGCATGGCGTCGACCAGCGTGGTCTTGCCGTGGTCCACGTGGGCCACGATGGCCACGTTGCGGATGTCGTCGCGGGTAGGCACGACCCATGAGGCTACCCGACGGGCTGTTTCGCGGTCGGAAAGCACATCTCGCGTACGCTGGATGGCATGCTCGCTCGCACCCGGCTCCCGCTCGCCCTCATCGCGCTCGCGGTCGCCGCATCCGCGTGCGCATCGGCGCCGGGCACGTCCTCGGGACCCGGCGGATCTCCATCCTCGGACCAGCCATCGACCTCGAGCCAGACCTCGGGAGCCGCGCCGGTCGTCGAACTGCTCGACTTCGAAGCCCCACTCTTGGACGGCGGCACGTTCCGCGGCGCGGACCTGGCGGGCAAGGACGTCGCGTTCTGGTTCTGGGCGCCGTGGTGAGGCCGCTGCCGGGCCACCGCGCCCGAGGTTGCGCAGGTCGCGCGACAGTACCTAGAGGATCACGGTAAGGAACTCGCCATCATCGGCATGGCCGGCCTGGACTCGACCGATTCCATGCAGGCGTTCGTTGATGAGTTCGGTCTGAGCTTCCCGCAGGTGGTCGACGAGGACGCCAGCGACTGGGCGCGCTTCTCGATCGGCCTGCAGGGCGCGTGGTTCTTCCTGAACGACGACGGGCGCGGCGAGCCGATCCCGTATGACCTCACCGGTGAGCAGCTGGCCGACGCACTCGACCAGCTGCTCGCCTCGTGATCGTCTAGACCTCCGTGTAGACGTTGGCGCCCGAGGTGAACCGGGTCCACTCGTCCTGATAGAGCTGATCGTCGGCCGGCGACAAGGGCAAGACCGGCTGGCCGTCGACGAAGTCCTGCTCGGCAACGAGCGTGTTGGCGAGGTTGTCCGGGATGTAGCCCGCCTCCATGAAGGTCTTGTCGTCCACGTTCAGCAGCGGGGGCTGGAACCCCTCGTAGCCGAAGTTCTTGAGCGACACGTCCTGCTCCATCAGGAAGTTCGTGAACAGGTGGGCGAGCACCGGGCTCTGCGCGTCCTTGTTCAGCAGGATCGTGTCGTTGGCGACCTCCCACCCACCTTCCGGCGGGTAGTAGTAGCCGAACACCTCGCTGGTGGTGCCCTCGGGCAGGTACCACTGCGCGAAGTTCATGTTGCCCGACCACGAGTAACGCACGTGGCTCGTGCCCTCGGCGAGCTTCGCGTAATCGCCGGGACCGACCTCGACGTTCACCAGGTCGATGAGCTCGATCAAGGAGTCGGCCGCCGCCGCAAGCTCGGCTGCGTCGGTCGAGTTGAAGTCCGTGCCGCCGTTGCGCAGGAGAGCCATGCCGAGGGTCTCGCGGTACTCGCCGAGCAGACCGACCTTGCCCGAGTACTGGGGGTCCCAGAACACGTCGAACGGCATGTCGTAGGTGCCGGGGTCGTCGACGAAATCGTTACGGTAGCCGATGCCGGTCTTCCACGTCAGGTACGGCAGCGTGTACTGCGCGCCCTGGTCGTACCACGGGTCCTGGAAATAGGGCCAGATGTTGGTATCGAAGTTGGGGATGTAGGACTTCGTCCACGGCCGGGCAATCTTGGAGCCGACGATCTTCCCGACGTTCTCGATCGTGGGGAAGAAGATGTCCCAGTCGACGGTCCCCTGGGTCACCTTGTTCATCGCCTCGGACATGCCGGAGAACTGCGTGTATTCGATCTCGACGCCGAACTCCTCCTCGAACTGCTTGACCACCTTCGGATAGATGTACAGGTCCCAGTTGTAGATCCGGAGTGGTCCCGGCTCCGCCGGCAGATCGGACTCGATCGGCGGGATGTCGTCGTACGCCGGCAGGGTGACCGGCGCATCGGGCCGCGCGAGCGGGATCCCGGTCGGTGTCGACGTCGAGTCGCTGCCGCCAGCGGACGGAACCGACGAGTCTCGGCACGCCGCCAGGATGGCGGACAGGGACGGGACCGCGAGCCCAGCCGCCGCCGCGCGGCGCATGAAGTCTCTCCGGCTAACGGACGGGTGCTCCTTCGGGTGGGTCATGACTGAACGCGCTCCCCTCGATAGGTGTCTGAGCGGGTGTACAAGGCCCGCGAGGGCCTGTCAAGGCACGGACGGGTCATCCCGCGGCGGTGACACCCGTTCGCAGACCCGCCACGGCGATGTTAGCGTCCGGCGCCATGAGGTGGCGTCGGCGCGCTCGCTCCGAAGGCAACTCGATGGCGCAGCTGTACCCGAGGGGCTTCTGGCAGCTGTCCTCGACCGTGGGGCTGGCATGGATCTTGATCTTCTTCATAGTCTCTTTCTACGTCGTCGTCTCGCTCGCCGGCGGGCGGCTAGACCCCGGGACCGGCGCCGCTCGGCCCGAGTGGAACCCCGTCTACTGGGATCGCGCCGCGTTCGGCTACGTCATGGAGCAGACCCTCTCGTCCAGGGGCGTCTACCGGGTCTTGTTCCTGCGGACCTTCTTCTTCGTCTTCAGCGCGGTCACCCTCTGCGTGCTCGTCGGCTACCCGGTTGCCTACCACGTGTCCCGGGCCAAGGGGCGGCGCCGCGGCCTGATGCTCGCCCTGCTGGTGGTCCCGTTCTGGATCTCGTACCTGATGCGCATGATCGCCTGGGTGGGCCTGCTGAACGACGATGGGCTGCTGAACCTGCTCCTGCAGAAGCTCGGGATCCTGAACGAGCCCTATCCCTGGCTCGAGGGCAAGCCAATCACCGTGATCCTCGGCTTGGTGTACGGATACGCGCCCTTCTTCATCCTGCCCCTGTACGCCTCGCTCGACCGGATCAAGGACACTTACCTCGAGGCGGCGTGGGACATGGGAGCCTCCTCGTTCGCCACGTTCCGTCGGATCACGCTGCCGTTGTCCAAGCCAGGGATGCTCGCCGGCGTGGCCATCATCATGCTGCCGATGTTCGGCGATTTCTACACGGCCAACCTCTTGTCGAACGGGCGCCCCTCGACGTCGATGATCGGCACGCAGATCGCGGCCTTGTTGACGGAGTCGACGTTCGGCTACGCGCAAGCGCGCGGTGCCGCGCTGGTCACCGTCCTCGCCGTGATGGTCTCGGTGCTCACGCTCTACTACATCGTTTCGACGGCGAGGAGCACGAGGGAGGCGCAGCGCTCGTGAGCGCCCTGATGCGGCTCGCGGCCAACCCCTGGCGCCAACACCGCGGCCTGGCGGTGTGGACGTGGCTCTACCTGGGGTGGGCGATCGTGCCCGTGCTGATCGCGATCGGGTTCTCGTTCAACGCCGGACGCTCGCGGAGCGTCTGGCAGGGCATCTCGCTCCAGTGGTGGATCGGCGACCCGGACCTGTCGCTCCTGCACAACCCGGTGCTGATCAGCGCGATCCAGCAGAGCCTGCTCCTCGCGGTGGCGACGATGGCGATCGCGACGCCGATCGGGGTCGCCCTCGCCCTCGGCTTGGCACGCTGGCGCGGCCGCGGGTCGGGCTCCGCGAACTTCGTGATGCTGCTCCCCCTCGTGGTCCCGGAGATCGTCTTCGCGACGGGGTTGTTCTTCACGCTGATCTACCTCTACCCCTTCCCCGAGATCGG
>JBKJXU010000092.1:0-5274 GCA_046716145.1 Actinomycetota bacterium | reverse complement strand
TGTTCCTGGGCGAGCGTCCGACCCCGATCCGGATCGTCGGGGCCGCGCTCGTGCTGCTCGGGGTGGCTTCTGCGACCATCGGCGGTTCCGACCAGGAGCAGGCGGCGATGACCGAACCGGCTCCTCGGTAGAGTTGACTTAGTCGGGTCGGATGGACTAAGTTTTGCGCCAGCATGGCAACCGCGGAGGAGATCGCACACCTGGATGCCGTGAACGTGCATGAGGCGAAGACGCATCTGTCCCGCCTGCTCGAGCGGGTGGTGCGAGGGGAGGAGATCGTCATCGCCCGCGCGGGCACGCCGGTCGCGAAGTTGGTCCCGATCGAGCCGAGGACGACGCGCGGTCTCTTCGGCAAGTACAAGGGTCAGATCTGGATGTCCGACGACTTCGACGACCCGCTGCCGGGGTTCGACTACTCGTGAGTCTCCTCCTCGATTCTCATGCGCTCCTGTGGTACCTCCGCGGAGACGAAGATCTGGTACCTGCGCGCGTGCGTGCCTTGGTGGAGGATCCCAGCGTTCGCGTTGCGATCAGCGTCGTCTCGCAGTGGGAGCTCATGCTCAAAGCTCTCAAGGGTCGCCTGCGCCTCCCGGACACCCCTGAGGGGTTCTTGATCGACCTTCCGCGCGACGAGGGGTTCCGCGTGATCGACGTTCAGCCTCGCCACATCCGTGCGTTGCCGGAACTCCCGGCCATCCACGGCGATCCGTTCGACCGTCTCCTGGTCGCGCAAGCGCTCGTCGAGGACCTGGATCTGGTGACGGGCGACGAAACGCTCCGCTCCTACCCGGTCCGCACGCTCTGGTAGAGCGCCTCCGGTACCCTTGCGCCATCCACGCGAGGGAGTGAGACCCGATGGAGCGCATCAGCCACTGGATCGGCGGCAAGATCGTCCCCGGCGAGTCGGGCCGCACGGGCCTCGTCTTCAACCCCGCTACCGGTGAACAGACCCACGAGGTCGACTTCGCGACCACCGAGGAGATGGACACGGCGGTGCAGGCCGCGGCCGACGCGTTCCCCGCCTGGCGCGCCACGTCGCTTTCCAAACGCGCCGACATCTTCTTCCGCATCCGCGAGCTGTTGGAGCAGCGCAAGCCCGAACTGGCGCGGATCGTGACGAGCCAGCACGGCAAGGTGGTCTCCGATGCGGCCGGCGAGGTCCAGCGCGGCCTCGAGAACATCGAGTACGCCTGCGGGATCCCGAACCTGATGAAGGGCGGGTTCTCCGAGCAGGTCGCGACGGGCGTCGACGCCTACTCGATCCGCCAGCCGCTCGGTGTCGTTGCCGGGATCACGCCGTTCAACTTCCCGGCCATGGTGCCCATGTGGATGTTCGCCAACGCCATCGCGTGCGGGAACACGTTCATCCTGAAGCCCTCGGAGAAGGACCCGTCGGCCTCCATGTTCGTCGCGGAGATCCTGAAGGATGCGGGGTTGCCCGACGGCGTCTTCAACGTGGTCCACGGCGACAAGGTCGCGGTGGATGCGATCTTGCACCACCCCGGTATCGCCGCCGTGTCGTTCGTGGGCTCGACGCCGATCGCGCGGTACATCTACGAGACGGGCACCGCGAACGGCAAGCGCGTGCAGGCGCTGGGCGGCGCGAAGAACCACATGATCGTGCTGCCGGATGCGGACCTGGACATGGCCGCGGACGCTGCGGTGAGCGCGGGCTATGGGAGCGCGGGCGAGCGATGCATGGCGGTGAGCATGGTGGTCGCGGTCGGCGGGATCGGCGACGCACTGGTCGACAAGATCGCCGAGCGGTTGCCGAAGATCAAGGTGGGCGACGGCACCGATCCCGAGAACGAGATGGGGCCGCTCGTCACCCGTGAGCACCGTGACAGGGTGGCGTCCTACCTGGACAGTGGACCCGCCCAAGGTGCCACCCTCGTTCGCGACGGCCGCACCGACGAGGTCTACGGCCGGGACGGCTTCTTCCTGGGGGTCTCGCTCTTGGACCACGTGCGCACCGACATGGACTGCTACCGCGACGAGATCTTCGGGCCGGTGCTCGGTGTCACGCGCGTGCAGACCTACGACGAAGCGGTGAGCATGGTGAACGACAACCCCTACGGGAACGGCGTGGCGATCTTCACCCGCGACGGCGGCGTGGCTCGCCGGTTCCAGTTCGAGGTGAACGCGGGCATGGTGGGTGTGAACGTGCCGATCCCGGTCCCGGTGGCGTACTACTCGTTCGGCGGGTGGAAGGCTTCGCTGTTCGGCGATAACCACATGTACGGGCCCGAGGGCGTGAACTTCTACACCAGGGGCAAGGTCGTCACGTCGCGCTGGCCGGACCCCGCCACGTCCGAAGTCGATCTGGGGTTCCCGCGCACCCGATGAGCATCCGCGAGGAGCTCCTGACCGAGGAGGCCGAGGCCTGGGCCGCGTTCGAGCCCCGTCTCCGATCCGGGGAAGGGCTGGCGTTCGGCTGGACCCACGCGGAGGTCGCAGGGCACCTGGCCTTCTGGATGCAGCGATGCGCCCTGATGCTGGAGGCGGCAGCGCAGGGTCCGATCGACGACGACGCGTTCGCGGTGGACATCGACGCCGAGAACGACGCACGGCGGCCGGGCTGGGCCGCGACCCCGTTGGACCAAGCGCTGGCCTCGGCCGTGGAGGCGCGCGAGCGCGTGCTCCGAGCGTGGGCGGCGCTGGACGAGCCGTCGGGTTCCGCCGCGAGTTGGTTCGAAGGAGATACGTTCGAGCACTACGACGAGCACACGGGAGGTGCCTGATGGATCGTGAGGAGATGCTGGCTCGGGAAGACGTGGCGTGGAAGGCGTTCGTGGCGTCCGTGGACGCGCTGCCGGAGGATCGCCGCGATGTCGAGGGTGTGGTGCCGGGCTGGTCGGCGAAAGACCTCGCGTGGCACAACGGGTATTGGGCGGGCTACGTGGCCGACGTGCTCGAGGCGATCGGAGCGGGCAACCCCGTCCCCGCCGATCAGGACTGGGACGCGCTCAACGACCAAGTGATCGTGGACGGTCGCGCGATGTCGTGGGACGACATCTGGACGCGCTCGGAAGAGAACCGGTCGAGGGCGCGCGCGGCGCTGGCCGCTCTCACCGAGGTGACCGCGGCCGCCGAAGAGGAGTTCAGCGGCGAGACCTACGAGCACTACGAGGAGCACACGGCCGAGGTCGCGGCCTTCGCGGCCGTCTAGAGGATCGGTTCGACCTGGTCGCCGACCCGTACCAGGCCCGGCACCTCTACATCGGCATACACGCCGAGCAGGAGGTCCGTGCCCACCTTGCGCGTGCGGGTGAGCACGTCGAGCGTGGGGAAGTCGCTGCGTCCGGTGTCGGGGTCAAGGGTCGTCATCACACATCGCGCCACGCGTTTCCCGACCCGCACGACCGCTCGGCCCAGCCGGAGGCGCCGCCCGGCCCACGCGTCTTCGGCATAGGCCTCCAGGCCGTCGATCTCGACGAGCATGCGGAACCGCCGCGGGTCAAGACCGGGGTCGCCCCCTTCGCTGCCGACGTCGGCGACCGAGGCGCGCGAGATGAGTGACACGCGGTGGACGCCGCCGGCGTACTCGGGCTCGTCGACTCGAAAGATCGTGAGCGTCTCGTCGATGTCGGCCACCGCGGCGTCGAAGACCGGGTCGATCCTCCTCGCGGGGACGGTCCGGTCGTAGAGCGTGACGTCGATGGGGTCCCCGTAGGGTTCCGCGTCGCCCGTGATCCGGCAGCCGTCCGCGAGTTCGAGCGTGAGGGTGTCGGCGTCGCGGTCCCAGGTGCTCCGGATCGGCATCAGCGGCGCCTTGGAGACGGCCGAGGCGCGTGATCCGTCGAGCCTGCCGAACAGGAACCGGCGGTCACCGTCCGCGCCCTCCGTGCGGAGGTCGATCGCGTCCGGTTGCTGCAGCGCGGTCGACTTGACCGGTGTGAGGTTGAAGCCGGCGACCTCGGGCATGCGAGGAGACTAGCGGCGCGGCTAGGCTTCGACGCCATGACGATCCTGGAGCACCTGGCCAACCGCGACCTCGACCCTTCGATCCTGGATCCGAGCTCGGATCCACCCGCTCGAGCGCGCGCCGTGGTCATCGGCGGGGGGATCATCGGGTCGTCCATCGCCTACCACCTCACCGCGCTCGGGGTGACCGACGTGGCCGTGCTGGAGCGGACGCGGCTGACCGGCGGCACCACGTGGCACGCGGCCGGTCTCGTCTCGCAGGTCCGAGGGACGCACGCTCTCACGGAGCTCGCCCGTCTCAACGTACCGACCTATGCGCGACTGGGCGACGAGACCGGCGTGCCGACGGGGTTCCGCCAGGCGGGGTCGCTCGCGATCGCGCGCACGGCGGCGCGGTTGCAGGAGTACCTCGCGGGCGCGGACCTGGCGCGCGCATCCGGGTTCGAGGCCCAGGTGTTGACGGCGCCGGAGGTCCGCGACCATTGGCCCAACGCCGAGGTCGATGATCTCACCGGGGCCGTGCTCTACCCGCAGGACGGCACCGTGAACCCGGGCGACGCCGCACTCGCGTTGGCCAAGGGTGCGAAGGACCGCGGCGCATCGTTCGTCTTCGGGGTGAGCGTGACCGGCTTCATCGAACGAGAGGGTCGCATCACCGGCGTCCGGACCGACCGCGGCGACGTGGAGGCCGAGACCGTGGTGATCGCGGGCGGGCTGTGGTCCGGCGAGCTCGCGCGGATGGCCGGGGTGAGCGTCTCGCTCTACCCAGCCGAGCACGTGTGGGTGATGACGGAGCCGGTGGACGGGGCACGAGAGGACTCGCCGTTCCTGCGCGACCTGGACGGCTACCTCTACGTCCGGCATTACCGGGGCGGCTACATCGTGGGTGCGTTCGAGCCGCGCGGGAAGCCGAAGGCCCCCCTGGACATCGACACCGGCGGGTTCGTGGAGTTCGGTGAGGATTGGGATCACTTCGCGCCGGTGCTCGAGAAGGCCCGCGAACGCTTGCCGGTCCTTCGCGACGTCGCGTTCCGGCACTACCTGCGGGCGCCGGAGTCGTTCACGCCCGACGCGAACTTCCACCTGGGTCCGTTCCCGGAGAAGCCGGGGCTCTGGATCGCGGCGGGGATGAACTCGCAGGGGATCATCTACGCGCCGGGGGTGGGAACCGCGCTCGCCGAGTGGATCGTGGAGGGCCAGCCGACGTATGACCTCGCCGAGGTGGATGTGACCCGGACCGGCGGGTGGGCGAACAACCGGACGTGGCTGCACGAGAAGACCTTCGAGACCCTCGGCCGTCTCTACGCGATGCACTGGCCGGGTCTGCAGTCCGAGGGGGGCCGCGGCGCC
>JBKJXU010000091.1:0-13343 GCA_046716145.1 Actinomycetota bacterium | reverse complement strand
ACGCCGCCACCGATGACGGCGACCCGGCGCGGGGTCGGGCTCAGCCCGCCACCTCCTGCAGGTGATCGCGGACCACGGCGGCGAGCACATCGCAGAAGGCGGGGTCGGCGTTCGGCATGCGCGTGCGCGCGAAGGCGATCCCGGCCTCCGCCGCCTCCGCGGCCGCCTCGATGTCGAGGTCGTACAGCGTCTCCAGGTGATCGGCCACGAACCCGGCGCAGCACACGACCACGGCGCTCCGGCCCGCGGCCGCCAGCGCCGGGATGACCTCCTCGATGCCGGGACCCCACCACGGGTCGGCGGTGCGCCCCACCGACTGCCACGCGATCCGGTGATCGTCCAGGCCCAGCCGCTCGGCGATGAGGTCCCCCGTTCGCTGCAGACCGTCGCGGTAGCGGCACGAGGTGTCGCAGTCGCAGGTCATGCACCGGAGCGAGCCGTCCTCGGCCTCACGGATCGGCAGAGAGTGCGCCGTGAACAGGACGCTCAGGCGCTCTCGCTCCTGGTCGCCGAGTCCCGCCAGAGTCTCCGCGACCCGGTCGCTCAGGTAGTCGATGAACGCCGGGTGGTCGTGGAACGACCGAACGAACGAGACGTCGATCCCCCCGCCCTGTTCGTCCAGGGCTTGGAGCGTGCGCTCCACGTAGGTCTCCACCGACATCCCCGACCAGTGCGGTGCCATCACGATGCCGACCGCCCGCGTGATGCCGTCGGCCCGCATCTTCCCGACGGCTTCCGGGACGAACGGCGGCGAGTGCTTCATGCCGAGGTAGGCGCGGAAGGTCGTACCGCCGTCGGCGTTCAGCCGTTCGACCAACCCGTTCGCTTGCCCCGTCGTGGTCGCCAACAGCGGGAAGACGTTGCCGATCGCGGCGTAGCGGTCCTTCAACCCCTGCAGATGCTCGGGCGTCGGCGTTCGCCCTCCCCGGATGTCGGTGTAGTAGCGCTCGATGTCCTCGGGGCCCGCCGCGGTGCCGTAGGCCATCACGAGCACGCCGATCGTCTCGGTCATCGCTCGGTCCGCTCATGCACGAGGTCGACCAGGCGCTGCAGCGTCTCGACCGGCGTCGCCGGCAGCACACCGTGACCGAGGTTGAACACATGACCGTCGCGGCCGCCCGCTCGACCCAGCACCTCGAGCGCCTCGGTCTGCACCGCCTCCCACGGCGCCAGCAGCGCGGCCGGATCCAGGTTCCCCTGGATGGCGCGCTCCCCCGGACCGCCGATCCTCTCCCACGCCGCGTCCAGCGGCACGCGGTGATCGACGCCGATCGCGTCGGCCCCCACGGTCGCCATGTCCGCGAGCAACTCCCCGGTGCCCACGCCGAAATGGATCAGCGGCACGCCCAGATCCGCGACCCCCTCGAAGACCGCCTTCGAGAACGGCAGCGCGTGACGCCGGTACATCGCCGGCGTGAGCGACCCGGCCCACGAATCGAAGACCTGCAACGCGCTCGCGCCGGCCGTGGCTTGCGCACGCAGGTGCGGCACCACGATCGCCACGAGGGCCCGCATCAGGTCTTCCCACACCTCGGGCGAGCCCAGCATCAGCGCCTTCGTCACCGCGTGGTCACGGCTCGGCCCGCCCTCCACCAGGTAGGAGGCCAGCGTGAACGGGGCGCCCGCGAACCCGATCAGCGGCACGTCCAGTTCCTTCACGGCCAGCCGCACGGTCTCGGCCACGTACGGTTCGTCGGCCTCGGGCACGAGCGGCCGCAGCCGCGCCACGTCGGCCGCCGAACGGATCGGCTCGTCCAGGACCGGGCCGCGGCCGGGCTCCACCCGGATGGGCAGGCCGATCGCGGCCACCGGGGTCACGATGTCGCCGAACACCACCGCCGCATCCAGCGGCATCCGGCGAAGCGGCTGGAGCGTGATCTCCACGGCCTCGTCGGGGTTCGCGATCGAGGTCAGGATGTCGCGGTCACCGCGGAGTTGGCGGTACTCGGGCAGCGAGCGCCCGGCCTGGCGCATGAACCAGACGGGCGTGCGATCCACAGGCTCACGGCGCAGCGCGCGCAGCAGCCGGTCGTTCGATGGGGTCACGCAGGCAGGATACGGAAGCGTGCGCGGCGGGGACCGTCAGACCTCACTCACGCCCGGCCCGCGACCTCGAAGCGGTAGCCCATCCCCGCCTCGGTGATGAAGTAGCGGGGTCGCGACGGATCCGGCTCGAGCTTCCGGCGGATCTGCGCCATGTAGACACGGAGGTAGTTGGTCTCCAGCTCGTAGGTAGGACCCCACACTTCCTTGAGGAGCTGCCTCTGCGGGACGAGCTTCCCCGGGTTGCGAACGAGGACTTCCACCAGGCTCCACTCGGTCGGGGTGAGGTGCACCTCGATGCCCTCACGCACGATCCGCTTCGCGGTGAGGTCGACGGTGAACGCCTCTGTTTCGACCGCGGGTGTCTCCTCGGCAGGGGCGGAGCGCCGCTCCGCGGCGCGGATGCGAGCGAGGAGCTCACCCATGCCGAACGGCTTCGTGACGTAGTCGTCCGCACCGGAGTCCAGCGCGGCGATCTTGTCGGTCTCTTGGCCGCGAGCCGACAGCACGATGATCGGTACCTCGGACCAAGCCCGCAGGCCGATGATCACGTCTGCACCGTCCATGTCGGGCAGACCGAGGTCCAACACGACGACATCCGGACGGTGTGCGACCGACAACTCGAGGGCGGTGCGCCCATCGCCCGCGACATCGACCTCATATCCCCGAGCCGAGAGATTCACCGACAAGCCACGAGCGAGCTGTGGCTCGTCATCGACGACGAGTATCCGGGTCATCCGGCTGCCTCGAAGGACATGACCATCGTGAGTCCGCCGCTCGGGGTCTCCTCCGCTCGAAGCTCACCATCGACCGCATCGACGAACCCGCGGGCGACCGCCAGCCCGAGACCCAGGCCGTTGTGACCCGGACGCTCGCCCAGCTGCTGGAACGGCTCGAACATCCGGGGTCGATCGACGAGGGGAACACCGGGACCGTGATCGATCACCCAGAGCTCGACACGTCCACCCGCACGCATCCCGAGAACGTGCGGCGGTCGGTCCTCGGGACTCCACTTCCGTGCGTTCGCGACGACGTTCGCAACGGCACGCTCGATGAGGTCCGCGTCGACGACCACCCTCGGCAAGGTCTCGGGCACGTCGACCTCGACCTCGGCTCCCTGATCGGGGAGCGACGACAGCGCGCGCGGAACGATCTCATCCAGACCGAGCGCGCGGCGGGACAGAGCGAGCGAGCCCGTTTGGATCCGGCTCATATCCAGGAGGTCCCCGACGAGCGAGGTGAGCCGGTCCGTCTCGAGCTCGATCGTCGCGAGGAAGTCATCCATCTGCTCCTTCGGCCAGATCACGTCCGGCTCCCGAAGGCTGGACACGGACGCCTTGATCGACGCCAGGGGTGTGCGCAGATCGTGTGAGACGGACGCGAGGATGGCCGTCTTGAGCTCGTTCACCCGGACCAGCGCATCCGCCTGGGAGCGTCGCCTCTCCGCCTCGGCTCGTGCGCGAGCTTCTCGATCGACCAGGATGCTGACCACGGCCGCGACGAGGACGAACGCCACGAGGCCGAACAGGTTCTCCGGGTCGGCGATCGTCCACGTGTGCGTCGGAGGGGTGAAGAACCAGTTGATCAGCAGTGGACTCGCGAACGCGGCGACGAGCGCCGGGCGCAAGCCGCCGAGCACGGCGATCGCAACGACGACGAAGAGGTAGAGCAGCAGGATGCTCGGGAGACCGAGGTGCGGATGCACCGCCAGCATCGCGAGCGTGAGCCCCGCGATCGCGACCGACCCGAGCAGGGAAGCCGCGATCTGACGCCGGCGGGGAAGCGCGACTCCCAGGCCGGCCTCGCGTTCACGATCGTCGAGCCGTCGCATGTCTGCAGACTAGGCCTCCCGAACGACCACGGGCAGCCACGGTCCCGCAGGCCTTGACGCAACCTTGACGTGCATCGCGGCATCCTTGGCGCTTCCCTGACGTGACCGGGCACGGGCGGCTCCTACGCTCGAAGCGATGGCGACCGGCACGGATCGATCTCGTTCCCGCACCGTCGCGAAGCGCGTCCTCGTCGGCCGCGCCAAGACGAGCGACCACCTCGAACACACCCTCCTGCCGAAGATGATCGCGCTCCCGGTCTTCTCGTCTGACCCGCTCTCGTCCACGGCGTACGCGACGGAGGAGATCCTCCTGGTGCTCCTGGCGGCGAGCACAGCGTCCAAGCACCTCGTGATGCCGATCTCGATCGCGATCGCCCTCTTGCTCGCGATCGTCGTCACGTCGTATCGCCAAACGGTGCGTGCGTACCCCTCGGGGGGCGGCGCCTACATCGTCAGCAAGGAGAACCTCGGGACCTTGCCCGGCCTGGTCGCGGCCGCCTCACTCCTGATCGACTACGTCCTGACGGTCTCGGTGTCGCTCAGCGCTGGTGTCCTGGCGATCACGTCGGCGTTCCCGAGCCTCGCCGGCCAGAGGGTGAACCTCGCGCTCGGGTTCCTCGTCCTTCTCACCGTCGCGAACCTCCGCGGCGTGAAGGAAGCCGGAACGGTCTTCGCGGTGCCTACCTACACCTTCGTGGCCGCGATCTTCGTGATGGTGGGCGTGGGACTCGTTCGGTGCGCGACGGGATGTCCTATCGCCGAGGCGCTACCGCCCGAGCATGTGCTCGCCACGACCACCGGCACCATCTCTTTGTTCGTGGTGCTCCACGCGTTCTCATCGGGCTCCACGGCGCTCACGGGTGTCGAGGCGATCTCTAACGGGGTGCCGGCCTTCCGGCGCCCCCAGGCGAGGAACGCTGCGACGACGCTCGGCGTGATGGGCGTGATGGCGATCACGATGTTCCTGGGCATCTCGTGGCTCTCGACGCACATCGAAGGGATCACGGTCTCATCCGAGCGGTCCGTGGTGGCGCAGATCGCCGATGCGGTCTTCGGAGGGGGGTTCGGGTTCTACGTGGTGCAGGCGTTCACGGCCGCGATCTTGATCCTGGCGGCGAACACCGCCTACCAAGACTTCCCTCGCCTTTCCTCGATCTTGGCTCGTGACGCCTTCATGCCCTCGCAGTTCCGCAACCGGGGAGACCGATTGGTGTTCTCGAACGGGATCATCGTGCTGGCGGTGGCCGCCGGCGCTCTCATCGTCGCTTTCCAGGCGGACCTGTCGCGCCTCATCCAGCTCTACGTCGTCGGGGTCTTCACATCCTTCACCCTGTCGCAGACCGGGATGGTCCGTCACTGGATCACCGACCGCGCCGCCCCACACCGCTCGCGATCGATCGTGATCAACGCCGTCGGAGCGGTGACGACCGGCGTGGTCCTCGTCGTGATCACCGCGACGAAGTTCCTGCACGGTGCATGGATCGTCGTCGTCACCATCCCGGTGATCGTGGTCGCGCTCCGCGGCATCGAGCGTCACTACGGTCAGGTGGCGATCGCACTGCGCCGTGGCCTCGTACGCCCCGAGTCAGGACTCACGAATACGTTCGTGTTCCTGGTCCGTGACGTCGGACCCGCCACCCGCGACGCGCTCGCCTACCTCCACGCGGTCCGCGCCCAGCAGGTGATCCCGCTCTTCGTAGGAGAGAAGGGGTCGTTCGATGACTGCGCCAGATCATGGGCGAAGGTCGCCCCTCGTCTCGAGCCCCTTCGTCCCCTGCCGCGGACGGGTGGCACGTTGGGGCACGAGCTGAAGGTCTACCTGCGGACGGTACCTCGGCGAGTCGACGGATTCGTGACCGTCGTCCTCAGCGAGGTCGTCCCGAGCGGCTCCCTGTGGCGTCTGCTGACCACGTTGCGGTTCACGACGTCGCTCAAGGCGACGCTGCTGTTCACGCCGGATGTCGTGGTGACGGACGTGCCGTTCGTGACCCAGGAGCAGCGGACCGATGATGCGGACGAGACCCGCGTGGCCGAGCCGGTCCGTCACGTCGTGCTGATCCCGGTCGCGGGTGTGCACGACGGAGTGATCCGTGCCATCAACTACGCCCTCACGCTGCAGGCTGCTCACCGGGAGGCCCTGTACTTCGCGACCGATCCGGAGGAGCAGCCACGGATCGTCGAAGCGTGGTGGCACTCCGAGATCCAGATGCCGCTGTCCTTGGTGGAAGCGCCGTTCCGCGACTTCGGCGTGCCGCTCCTCGACGAGGTGCGCAGGCACACGTCGAGTCCTGGCACCGTCGTGACCGTCGTGATCCCCGAGTCCGTCGTCACGCACTGGTGGGAGCAGCCACTGCACGGCCAGACGGCCCTGTTCATCAAGCGCCTCCTGCTGACCGAGCCTCAGGTCAGGGTGACGAACGTGCCGTACCACCTGCCGAGACGGGACAACGGCTGACCCCGGGTACACCGACCTCGGGAGTGGGTTCCTGACCAGGCGCTAGACGCCTTCGATGCCGAGCTCCGGCATCGCGGTGGGCGTCGGAGCCTGGCGCCGGCCGGCGACGGCCATGACCGTATCGACGAGCCGGTCGATGTCGAAGGGCTTCACGAGGTAGTCGACGGCGCCAAGCCGCATCGCGCGGTCGATGTCGGCGGGGTCCTTCTTCGCGGAGCAGACGATGACCGGGACCCGGTCACCCTGCGCGTGCAGTTCCTCCAGCACCTGCCACCCGTCGATCCCGGGCAGCATGACGTCGAGGAGGACGGCGTCGGGACGCTCGGCAGCCACGCGAGCCGTCGCGGTCCGGCCGTCCGCGGCCAGGATCGGCTCCAGGCCGGCGGCGGTCAGGTTCACGCGGAGCACGACCAACAGGTCTGGGTCATCCTCGACGATCAACACGCGAGGGCGGCCGAGGGCGGTCATGAGGACCCTCCGGCCCGCAGCGCGATGAGCTCGGCCACGTGGTCGCGCTCACTCTCGTACAGACGGGCGTTCGCCACCGCGGCCGACGCCTGCTCGGCGAAGATCGAGAGGGCGCGCAGGTCGTACTCGGTGAACGCGCGGCCGAGAGCGGCGTTGATGTTCAGCACGCCGACCAGCTCGTCGCGGTGCACGAGCGGGACCGACATGGCGCTCTCCACGTAAGGAGCGCGGTCGGCCAGGCCGGGGAACTCTTTCGGATCGGCCCGGCCGTCGATCAGGACCGGCTCGCGACGAAGAGCGACCTGCCCGGCGATGCCGTCACCCAGGCGCAGCCGAACGCCGCGCGCATCCTCACGGCCCACGATGGCGACCGCGACGAGCTCGTCTCCTTCCACCAGCATGACCGACCCACCGTTGGCCGCCAGGAGTTCGGTGGCCCCAGCCAGGATCGTGTCGAGCACGGATGGGAGATCGAGGCCCGCGTTCATCGCCTTGCCTGCGCCCAGGAGCAACTGGACCTCGTGCAAGCGGTTCGTCAACGCAGCGGTGAGCACGCGCTCGTCGGCGAGCAACCGGGTGAGCCTCCCGAGATGGACCTCCTTCTCGATCACGTAGACGCAGAAGAAGACCGTGAGCGCGACCAAGCCGAGCCGCAGCGCCGGCGTCTGCAAGACGACGACCGTCTCCCCCGGCATGGTCGCGACAACGGCGAACCCGGTGGCGATCGTGAGGAGCACGACGCTCGAGAGGATCCAGAGTTGCATCCGACGCCGCTCGACCGCATCGAACGAGGGCGTGTGGAAGTCGCGCAGACCGGCGACGCGCGCCTCGCGCGAGGCCTGGCCGCCCTGCTTCGCGGTGGCCTTACCCACGGCTGTTCGCTCGCGCCCTTCGCATACAGCAGATATCGGCCCCCATCGGGCACGCTGGAGTCGGGTGATCGAGGGTCACCCAAGAGGGGGACAGCAGGCCGCCGAACGGCGGGAGGAGTAGGCGCGCTAGGGGCCGAGCACCGCCGCCGGTACGACCGCGATCCCGTCCTTTCGCCGGTACGAGTCGGTTCCGGTCGTGATGATGACTCGATCGAGGAGCTCGTCGTCGAGTTTCTCGGACAACCACGCGAGATGGCGTAGGGCATCTGCGTCCGGCGTCGCGCCAAGCTTCACCTCGATCGCGACAACACCGCCATCGGCCCGCTCCACGATCAGATCTGTCTCGTGATCGCCCCGATGCGTGCGGAAGTGCGAGACGCGCGCCTCCGCTGCTTGTGCGTACACGCGGACGGAGAGGGTGACGAGCGACTCGAACAACGCGCCGAGCAGGGTCCCGTCGCGCGGGATGCTCGGTCCAGAGGAGACTCCCGTGAGCAGGGACCGAGCGGATGCGCCAAGCAAACGAGCGGCGAGTGCTGGATCGGCCAGGTGGTGCTTCGGGGGAAGGGCGAGTTCCGCGATGTGGCCTCGGGACGGCTTCCAGCCGGGGACCGGGTCGATGATGAACAGCCGCTCCAACAGATCTCGATGGGGTGCGATCGCGCTTCGCGTGGGCTTGCGTTCGTCTCCACCTGTCGCGGCATCGCGGATCTTCTCGAACGAGGTCGTGGTCGCCGTAGCCGCCGCATACGCGGCCATCCAGCGGCGAAGAGCAGCCGGGTTGCGTACGACATGCCCCAGCTCAGGGAAATCCCGATCGACGACACGCTGCACGTATCCATCGAGCTGGGCGCGCAGCGGTCTATCGCTCAGCGATCGCAACCCAGGGAATCCCGATCGCAAGATCTCCTCCGTATAGTCCGTCAAGGTGACGGTGGATGTACCGTCGACCTTCGGTCGGGTACCTGTGAGCAGCCCGGCCAAACTGACCGCGGACGAACCGGGGAGACGTTCGGCGAGTGAGAGCGGACGCATCCGGACGCTCACGATGCGCCCACCACCGCTGTGTGTCCCCGTGCCGACAGGTGAAGCGGATCCCGTGAGGAGGAATCGGCCCGCAGGCGCGCCTTCGTCCACGGCGCGGCGGACCCGATCCCATACGGCTGGGACGAACTGCCATTCATCGATCAGGATCGGCTCGGTCGCGGCGACGAGCCGAGCCTGATCCGCTTCGGCGATGGCGCGCTGGCCGGGATCATCGAGTTGGTGCACGATAGATGCTCGCTGCGACGCGGTCGTGGTCTTGCCGACGGCCTTCGCACCTTCGATAGCCACCGCGGGAACCGCCCGGAGCAGCGTCTCGAGTTCGTCGTCGACCACCCTGCGCAGATAGTGGGTCGCGGCCGGAAGCACACCGCAAGACTACAGGGTCGGGCGCCGCTACGCTACGGTATCGGGCCGCCTAAGACTACAGTTTCGGCTCACCAGGGCAACTCGGTACTAGGCCCAGGCGCTCGTGCGCCACGCTGATCCCACCGCCCACCTACGATGGCGCCGTGTCGGGGATGCGATGGGGCAGGCTGATCTTGTGGATGGCCATGGTCGGCACGGTCGCCTATCTCGCTGTCGCGGGGGTCCAGATCCTCCTCCAGGGGCTGGCGAGCGGCTAGCCGAGGCGACACGCTGCCTGCATCCGAAGAGACGGGGCTTGCGGCTGGCCGCCCCTGATGAACGAAACACCAAGGACGGCCCGTCCGTAGGCGGGAGGCCCGGGCGGGGGACACGAGGCCGCCGAACGGCGGGAGGAGTGGGATTCGAACCCACGGGCCCCGTTGCCGGGACCAACGGTTTTCAAGACCGTCGCCTTCGTCCGCTCGGCCATCCTCCCAGGTGGGAGCCTATAGGCAGATCGAGCTGGGGTGCGCGACGGTCAAGACCGTTGGCGTCAAGCAGCCAACCCGTTCGACGGAAGGTTTGAACCTCTCCTTAGACAGGGATCACGACGCCGGTGGGTCGCGGAGTTGGAGACGAAGAAGGCGATTGGTTCTCCCCAGAGCGGCCGGCACCAAGAATCGAGACGCGGGACACTGCCCGATCTGCGGTGATGGCACCCTGAGCACGGTCGACTTCGGCGACCAGCAGCCCGAGAGTCGTCAGATGCCGACCTTCTCGTGCGGCCACGAGGTCGAAGGCGCCAGTCTCCAGACCGCAGACGCCGATCGGCTCGACGTAGAGCGCGCGCGTCGGAGGAGACGGTGACGCCTGTCGACGCCGAGGAGTAACCGCGTTCGTGAGCTAGCTCTTGCCCGCGCCACGAACCTTCCGCTCGACCTTGCCAGCAACGTCCTGGACACTGCCCTTGGTCTTCTGTACGGATCCTTTCACCTGAAGACTCCGGTTCTTCGTTGCCTTGCCGACCGTCTTCTTGGCCGACCCTGCGACCTTGTTCGCCTTGCCCTTGACCTGTTTCTTCGTCCCTGCCATGAAGCACCTCCCGGCTCCGTCTCCCGATCCTGCGTTCTGTTCGCGCGAAGCGCGCGCGCGTCGATGTCCTCGGAGGGCCGGCGCCGCCCCCTTACTTGAGCTACAGACTCCTTCGTCGCCAGCGGCAGAGCGCGGCCTTCGGGCGAGGCTTCAGTGTGCCGAGTGGCTCGTTCGGCCGGGCCCCGGTCTAGGGAGAGCCCCCAGTCCTTCCGCTCCTCGATGCGCTCCTGTCCCGTCGGCGTACTCGGGACGTTCTCGACGGTTGTCGAGCTCCTCCGACACCCCCATCACGATGCCGAACGCGATGAGCCCAGTTCCGGTTCCCCTGTTCATTTCCCCAGGCTATTCCGCGGGCGCGGCGCATGCAACCGCGCCTCACGCCGGGAGGCGACCGCTGGGGCCACCACCCAAACCAGCGGCGGAACCGCCTGCGAACCCCCTACGGCCGCCGGGATCTGCGACCACCTCGTCTGCTGCGGGCCATGCGAAACAAGAAGATCAGGAGAAGTACCCCTACCACGCCGACAACCACCCAAAGAACCGGGCCTGTCCATCATGCCGCTCCATCCCCTTTCGCTGGCTGCCGTTGGTCAAGGGCGTTCTTCACGACCTTCCTGGGTGAGGTGAAGATGCCGTCCCCCTCCGTCGCCTCGCCTCATCCTCGGGCAGCGATGGAGCGTGGTTTCTTCGTCCGGAGCGTCGACTCGATGTTCTTGACGGCCTCCTTCACGGAGATTTTCGAGGCATCAGCCGCCTTCTTGAGATCCTCGTACGTGATGTGTCGTGCGTCTCCGTGGATCTTGTGAGGCTCACCGCAGCCACAGGACATGCACATCGGACCCTCCCTTCCAGAGGCAAAACTTAAGATGGTGCTCAGTCCAAGCCGCCCTTCACGCTCTCCTTCGCCTTGTCCGCCTGGTCGCTTCCAGGACCGACGTTTCCCTCCCCCTGGGTCAACGCAAACCTGCCCCCACAAGTGGCGCGGAAAACTCAGCAGCCACCAGCCTCGATCGGGCTGCGGCAGTCCTAGGGCTTCTGGGTCTCCGACCCTTCCGGTTCGCTCGGACCAGGTGCCGGTAGCCCATCGTCGTCGTGTGTATCCATAAGGTGCTGCGATAGCTCGACTTGTGTAGGGAAAGTCTGCCCGCACATATGGCAGGGGGCGATCTCTTCGTCGCCCGCCTATGCATCTCTCTCGGTCATCCGATCCTCCTCCGAGTCAGTCTCGACCTACTCCGCTCGTCGAGCCGGCGAGGCAAGGGCCTCCGTTGACGAGCCCTCGAGCGATCCGAACACCAAGTTTCGCCCGGATCGCTCATGAAACTCGACCTTGGAGATGAGCACATGCGGCTCCGCGTCTACCAGCTTGCTCGGCGGCTTCCTTGCTCCAGCGCCGCAGAAGGTAGGGTCACGGGCGGTCGGGGATGAGCATCCCAGGGCAGGAAGGGGGCGTAACGATGACAGAGCAGAGCCTTTACGAACGGATCGGAGGCGTCAACGCCATCGCCATGGTCGTCGACCGCTTCAGCGACGAGATCGTCAAGAATCCGAAACTCAACGTGAACCCCGCACTGAAGGGATGGAACGAAACGGGCCAGTTGCCGGGCCTCAAGTTCATGCGAACGCTCTGGATCTGCCAAGCGACCGGCGGACCTTTCGACTACACCGGCAAGGAGATGGGCGAAGCCCACGAGGATCTCCACATCACCGCCGAGGAGTTCGACGAGGTCGGAGCCGAGATCGCCAGCGCGCTCGAGCACTTCGACGTGCCCGAGCGCGAGAAGCAAGAAGTCTTGGCCGCCATCGTCGCAAGGAAGGCCGAGGTGGTTGATCCTCCCCGGTAAGATCTGCGATCATCGTCTGGAGACTAGCTGTGCCTGCCGTGCTCACGAAGGGTGAGCGCCTCCAGCCCGCCATCGTCCTCGTCGGTTCCGATCGCGAGCAACCCCGCATCCCGAATGAGCTGCCTCTTCTTCTCTTTCTCGGGGAAGCGGCTAGGGGTTGCAGGCGACGAGCGTGTCACCGTCTGACCCGGGTCCCTGGCAGGTGTCGTTGCCTGCCCCGCCATCGAGGGTATCCACGCTCTGGTCGTTGGAAGGGCCCTTGAGGGTGTCAGCTCCAGCGTCGCCGTTCAGGATGTCCGTGCCGACGCCGCCGTTCAGGACGTCAGTGCCGACGCCGCCGCTCAGGGTGTCGTCCCCGGCGCCGCCCTTCAGGCGGTCGTTCCGCGCGCTGCCGGTAATGGTGTCATCGCCGCGGCCGCCGTTCAGTGTGTCTCTCCCGGCGCTGCCTGTCAGGGTGTCGTGGCCGCGGCTGCCGTTCAGTATGTCTCTCCCGGCGCTGCCGGTCATGGTGTCGTTGCCACGTCTGCCCTTGATCGTGTCGTGGAACCTCGTGCCAGTGATGGTGTCGTTTCCGGCCTTGCCATCGATCGTCTTGCCGCGGTTCGCCCCGCCGCAGTCGATGGTGTCATCACCGTTGGTTCCGGTCACGGTCGTAGCGGTTTGCGTCACCCCGGGGCCCACGACGCAGTTGACGGCGGCGTGGGCGGCGGGAACCGCCATGGCCATCACCACACTGCCGGCGAGAGTGCCAGCGAAGATCCCGCTTCGGATCCGGTGGTGATGAAGGCGGTCCATGATCCTCCTCCTTCGATAGGCGCGCGGTAGGCGCACCGAGTTGTCGGAACTTTCCGAGGTGCCTCCACCAAGAACCTACGGTGGTTCTGCGAGATGCGCAACTCGAGGATCGCATCGGTCAGACCTCTCCTTATCCTTCAGGCTGGAGCGATGCTCATCATGGGCGGATTCGTACCTCCCACCGTCGCCAGCTCCAATCGGGGAACTCAACGCGACGTTGGTAGGTCGGCAACCTGTTCCTCGGTCTGGCTCTCTTGGTCGTCCTAGGGATCATGGTGGTCATCGACTGGTTCACGGATCGATAGACGAAGCGGTGGACCGCGATCACGGCTATCCCGTGCTGGCCGACATGATGGAGCGCGGTCGCATCCGCTCGGGCTTCATCGTTGCGCAGGTCGTGGTGCCGAGTTCCCCGTCACCATGCTGTGCTTCCCTCTCGCCCATCAACATGTGCGGGCAGACTTTCCCACGCAGGAAGAGCTGTCGCAGCACCCTGATGGACCTGCACGACGACGACGACCTAACCCTAGATGAACCGAGCGAGACCTAGG
>JBKJXU010000090.1:0-2582 GCA_046716145.1 Actinomycetota bacterium | reverse complement strand
GAGATGATCGGCGACTGCGGGCCGATGATCCAACCGGTCCACGGCGAGCCGCACGTCGAGATCGGCTGGCACATCCGGCGTGACCGCCAGGGCATGGGGTTCGCGACGGAGGCGGGCGCCGCCTGCCGGGATGAGGCGTGGCGGGTGCTCGCACCCGAGCGGCTCATCAGCATCATCCGCCCGGAGAACGTGCCGTCGTGGTCGGTCGCCCGCAAACTCGGGTTCACGCCGTGGCGTTCGGAGGTCCGCGTGGGCATGGGCCACGTCATCTGGTCGATGGAGCCGCCCGCGTGATCCGCCGCCTGCGCGAGGCGCCATGGGTCTACGCGCTCCTGCTCGCCGCATACCCGGTGGTCTTCTTGGCGGCGCGCAACCTGGACGAGGCGATCGATCCGGTCGGGGTGCTCCTGGTGCTCGGCGCGGTGCTGGGCGGGACGGCCGTCGTGTGGGGCATCGCCCGGTTGCTGCTTCGCGATGCGCATCGTGCGGCGTTCGTGACGACCGTGCTCGTGGTGCCGTTCCTCGTGTTCGGTCACGTCAAGGCCGCCGTGGATCCGTACGGGCCGCACGCGCAGACGCGGTACCTGTTCATCGGGTTCGTGGTGGCCATGCTCGTCGGCGTCGTGGTGGGGGTGCGGGCAGGGTGGGTCCGCGGCGTCGCGCGGATCGCGAACCCGGTCGCCGGTGTGCTCCTGATCCTGAACCTGGTGCCGATCGCCGCGGCTTCGTTCGGCGGCGGCACCGTGGCCTCGGCAGCGTCGGAGCACCCCGGGGCGCCGGTCGTGACCTTCCCGGACGAACCGCCTGCCGCAACGCCCGACATCTACTACCTCATCTTCGACCGCTATGCGGGCGAGCGCGTCCTGCGCGAGCAGTTCGGCTACGACAACTCGGCGTTCCTGGATGGCCTGCGCGCGCGGGGTTTCACCGTTATCGACGATGCGGTGGCGAACTACCCCCGCACGACCCCGTCGCTCGCCTCGAGCCTGAACATGATGTACCTCGACGAGATGGCGCGTGTTCACGGCGAGGACTCGATCGACTGGGGCGCGCTCAACGCCTTGCTCGACGGGTCGGCCGTGGTGAGCACGATGCAGCGGCTGGGGTACCGCACCATCAACATCGGGTCGTGGTGGAACGTGACGTCGGAGGACCCCCAGGCCGATGCGAACATCTCCTTCTTCCCCGTGGACGAGTTCACCTATGCGTTCGTGCAGACCACGATGTGGCCGATGCTGGCGCGGTACACGGGGATCGCCGAGCCCGACACGCTGCACCGCGACATCTGGCGCGCCTCACCGGAGCAGTTCGAGGCGGTGGCGGCGGTGGCCGCAGATCTGGGTCCGACGTACACGTTCGCGCACTTCCTGCTGCCGCACCCGCCGGAGGTGTTCCTGGCCGACGGCCGTTACGCCGAGGACTTCCCGCCGCTGCCCTCGGAGGAGCGGTACCGCCAGCAGTTGACGTACACGAACGGGCAGATCCTGGCGCTCCTGGACCGACTGCAGGCCGGACCCGACGCGCAGGACCCGATCGTGGTGATCCAAGCCGACGAGGGTCCGTACCCCGAAGCGATGATGGCCGACGAGGCCACCTACGACCTCCTCGAGGCGACCCAGCCCGACCTGGAGCGTAAGCAGATGATCCTGGAGGCGTTGTCGCTCCCGGGGATGCCACCCGGGACGGTCCCCGAGCACATGACCCCGGTGAACACCTTCCGGCTCATCTTCGATCGGTACTTCGGGGCAGATCTGCCTCTGTTGCCGGACCGTGCGTTCGTGATCCGCAGTAACCAGCACCCGTACGAGTTCCACGACGTGACCGATCGGCTGCCGGGCGGGGGCTGAAGAAACCGCCGGCTACTCGGTGATCTCGATGCGCTCGATCGTGATGTCGGTGGCGGGACGGTCCTGCGCGCCCACGGGCACCTTCGCGATCGCCTCCACGACGTCGTAGCCCTCGGTGACCTGTCCGAAGATCGTGTGCTTGCCGTTCAGCCACGGCGTCTCCGCCACGGTCACGAAGAACTGGCAGCCGTTCGTTCCGGGACCGGCGTTGGCCATGGCGAGCCGGCCTACCTGGTTGAAGGTCGGTCCACCCGGAGGGCATTCGTCCGCGAACGTGTAGCCGGGGCCGCCCGTCCCGGTGCCGGTGGGGTCGCCGCCCTGGAGCATGAATCCGTCGATCACACGATGGAGGATCGTCCCTGCATACAGGGGCTCGGTCTTCGTCGTTCCGTCGCGGGGGTCGGTCCACTCCTTCGTTCCGGTGGCCAGGCCGACGAAGTTGGAGACGGTCTCTGGGGCGTGCTCGGGCATGAGGCTCACGGTGAACGAACCCATGGTCGTAACGAGGTTGGCGGTGGGCATGACGCGGTTCCTTCCGTATCTCGAGGGTCGAGGACCGCGCCAGCCTATCGGGTCGATCGCGGCCTCCGGTCCTTGGCCACGCGCGGTCGGCTACAGTCAGCCCATGCGATCGAGGGGACAGGACGTGAAACGAAGGGGCAACAGGATCCTCGTCGTTTCGATAGGCGTTGCGGCATGCACGATCGTATGGATCCCCGTCGCCAACGCCTACGT
>JBKJXU010000089.1:0-9630 GCA_046716145.1 Actinomycetota bacterium | reverse complement strand
CGACCCATCACCTCGACGACCATCACGCGGTCGTGGCTCTCCGCCGTGGAGTGCAGCCGGTCGATAGCGTCGGTGGCAACCTGCGCAGCCGTGCGGAACCCGACGGTGACGTCGGTCCCCGGCAGGTCGTTGTCGATGGTCTTCGGGATGCCGATCACCGGCACGTCGTGGGCGAGCAGGTCTGCCGCGGCACCCAGGGTCCCTTCGCCACCGATCGCGAGCAGACCATCGATCTCGTGACGCGCGAGTGCCCCGCGGACCTGCCCGGGCCCATCGGGGACGCGCATCGGATCGGCCCCGGAGGAGCCCAGGATGGTGCCACCGCGCGGGAGGATCCCCCGGATCGTGGGCAGATCGAGGGCCATCACGTCGTCCTCGAGGACCCCCCGCCACCCGTCACGGAAGCCGACGAACGTATGCCCGTGGCGCGTGATCCCGGAACGCACGGCCGCGCGGATGACCGCGTTCAGCCCCGGGCAATCACCGCCGCCGGTGAGGATGCCGAGCCGCATGGGCGGCACCCTACACAGCGTGCACCTACGGGGACGGATCTCAGTCCGCGGACGCGCGCTCGGTGATCCGCCGCCGGAGGACCTGGTACCAGGGATCTTCGTAGGTCGGCTCTTCGACCCGTGCGTGGGTGGGATCGGTCGCTTCCTGCTCGGCAGCCTGGGAGGTCGGCACGGTGAACCACATCTCGTCTTGCCCGGCCCGTGGCCGGCGGGCACGCCGCCGCTTGCGCATATCCGTTTGCTTCGGAGCGGCGGCCCTCCACCTTGAGTTCGAGCCGCCGGCGGCCCAGGGCGGCGGTAGGATGGCCGTCTGATGGGGATGCTCGCTGAGTTCCTGCCGCGGTTCGACGGCATCCTGCCCGTCATCTTCTTCATCGCCTTGACGCTCGCCACCGGGGCCGTCGGGGTGTTCGCCCTGTTCGTGATCGTCCAGCAGTTCCGGAACCCGAAGCGCTCGCCCTAGTCCGGCACGACCTCCGTCCCCGCTTCACCATGGAGCGCGGCGACCGCCTCCGTCAGTTCCGCGATCACGGCACGCTCACCCCCCTGCTCGACGAACCGGGCCGCAGCCTCGATCTTGGGTCCCATGGACCCCGCCCCGAACTCGCCCTGCTTGAGCATGGCCCGCGCCTGCGCTGCGGTCATACGGTCGATGTCCTCCGGGAGGAGCGAACCGTAACCTCGCTGCACCTTGGACACGTCCGTGAGGATCAGCAGGACCGGAGCCTGCACCTCGTGCGCCACGATCGCGGCGGCCAGGTCCTTGTCGACGACTCCCTCTTTGCCGATCAACCGAGGGCCCTTCTCGATCACCGGGACGCCGCCGCCACCGGCCGCGATCACGATGACGCCGTCGCCGACCAGCCCGCGGATGACCGGCGTCTCGACGATCGAGTACGGCTTGGGGCTGGGGACGACGCGGCGCCATCCTCCGTGCGGGTCCGGCTTCATCACCCAGCCACGCTGCTCCTCGCGCCGGCGCGCTTGCGCCTCGGTGAAGAACGGGCCGATGAACTTCGTCGGCTTGCGGAACGCGGGATCTTGGGGGCGGACCCTCGTGAGGGTCAAGATCGTGACGACGGGGCGTTCCATCCCCCGTTCGAAGAAGACGTCGCCGATCGTGACCTGCAACAGGTAGCCGATCTGGCCCTGGCTCTGCGCCCCGCAGACGTCCAGGGGCATCGGGTGGACCTGCTTGGCCGCCGCCTCCTGCTGCATCAAGATCCTGCCCACCTGCGGACCGTTGCCGTGGGTGAGCACGACCTCCCACCCATCCGCGGCGATGTCCGCGACGATCTCGGCCGCGCGCCGTGAGGCGGCGTACACCTCCTCGTAGGTGTCCTCGGCCCCGCGGCGGAGCAATGCGTTGCCGCCGAGCGCGACGACGACCCGGTCCATCGGGTCGGCTCCTTACAGGACCGGCGCCAGGATGTCGGCGAGGCTCGGCGAACCCGGCAGGATCTCGAGGTCGTAGCGCACGCGGACCGCGGGCTTGGAGATGTCGATCACCTGCCGCAGGTCGATGGGCGTGCCAACGATGACCACATCGGCATCCACGTCATCGATGATCTTGGCCATCTCGTCGAGCTGCCCCTGGCTGTACCCCATGGCGGGGAGCACCGCGCCGACGTCGTACTTCTCGAAGGTCTCGGCGATGGTCCCCACGGCCCAGGGCCGCGGATCGACGATCTCGGCCGCCCCCATCCGCTGGGCCGCCACCACGCCGGCCCCGATCTTCATCTCTCCGTGGGTGAGCGTCGGCCCATCCTCGATCACGAGCACCCGTTTGCCGGCGATGGCATCGGGATCGTCGCAGCTGACCTTCGAGTTCGCCTCGACGAGCGTGGCGTCAGGGTTGACCTCGGCGATCGTGCGTCGGAGCTGCACCATCTGCTCCTGCGTCGCCGAGTCCACCTTGTTGATGAGCACCACCCCGGCGGCACGGAGGTTGGTCTCCCCGGGGTGATAGGCCAACTCATGTCCGGCGCGGAGCGGGTCGACGAGGGTGATCCAGACGTCGGGCCGGTAGAAGGGCAGGTCGTTGTTCCCGCCGTCCCACAGCAAGACGTCGCACTCGGCCTGCGCCTGCTCCAGGATGGCGCCGTAGTCGACCCCCGCGTAGATGACCGTGCCGCTCGTGATGTGCGGCTCGTACTCCTCGCGCTCCTCGATGGTGCAACGATGCAGGTCGAGATCGGCCAGCTCGGCGAAACGTTGGACGGCCTGGGCGGCGAGGTCGCCGTACGGCATGGGGTGACGGACGGCGGTGACCCGCTTGCCGGCCTCTTTGAGGGTGCCCGCCACAGCGCGCGTGGTCTGCGACTTCCCCGCACCCGTTCGAACGGCCGTCACCGCGACGGTGGGAACGGTTGCCCGCAGCATCGTCGCATCGGGCCCCAAGAGCACGAAGTTCGCGCCGGCCGCCATCACGGTGGAGGCCTTGTGCATCACGTAGTCATGGCCGACGTCGGAATAGGAGAACACGACGTCGTCGACCTTCAGGTCGTGGATCAGGCGGACCAACTCGGACTCGTCGTGGATGTGGATCCCGTCCGGGTAGTTCGTCCCGGCGAGCGACGGCGGGTAGCGCCGGTCGTCGATGTAAGGGATCTGCGTCGCGGTGAACGCCACGACCTCGGTGCTGGGGTCGTCACGGAAGACGGTGTTGAAGTTATGGAAGTCGCGGCCCGCGGCTCCCATGATCAGGACTCGGCGTGACATGGTGGGATCCTTTCCGCTGGAAGTGGTTTGATTCGCGGAAGGCCCGGGCCTGCGCCGCAGGTCCGCTCTTCTTCGGGCACTCTATCTCACGATCGCGAAGGTCCCGGGGCATCGAGGTCGCCCACGACGTCGATGTCCCGGAGCGTGCGACGCTCCGGATCGAGCGCCGTCCACGTCGGTTCATCGATGATCGCCGTCCGCAACGAGTCGTGGAGCGCGCGGAGACGGCGTTCGCCTTGTGCGAGCAATGCTTCGGCATTGGCTCGCGCCGGGTCGACCCGGAGCGCGCTCGGAACCGGCCGGAACCGGTCGCCGTCCGCGAGGGCGACCGCGTCGACCGGCGCGGCGTGCGCAACCCTGACGATCTCGCGGAGCACCGCGGGGTGCAGGTGCGGCATGTCGCCGGCGACGACCATCGCCCACGGCGTGGTGACGACCCCGAGCCCTCGGGCGGTCGCCGCCAGCGGGCCCTCGAACGCTTCGGTGTCACGCACGATGCGGACACCGGGCGGGACATCGCGCTCGCCTGCGGGGGCCAGGACCACGACCACGTCGTCGGCCACGAGCGCCACCGCGTCGATCGCCCGACGAAGGAGCCCGACCCCGTCGATCTCGACCTGGAGCTTGTCGGAGCCGAACCGCGAGGATCGGCCCCCGGCCAGGACGACGCCCGTGACGTCGATCAGGTTCGCTCGCGTTTCCGGCGCTGCACGAACTGGTAGCCGAAGCGGCCCTTCACGCACAGGTGGCCGTTCGTGATCGAGTGATCCGCCGGCGATGTCACCTTCACGATCGTGTTGTCCTGCACGTGGAGTTCCAGTTCGCAGCCGACGCCGCAGTAGGGACAGATCGTGTTCGTGACGGTCTGCTCCGCCTCGTCCCACGTGCCCTCGGCGCGCATGTCGTGCTCGCTCGTGAACATGAGCGCACCGGTCGGGCACACGCCGATGCAGTTGCCGCAGTAGACGCAGGCGCTCGCGTCCAGCGGCACCGCGTACTCGGTGGAGATCCGTGCGTCGAAGCCCCGGCCCGCCACCGCGATCGCGAAGGTGTGCTGGGCGTCGGTCCCACACGCCTCCACGCACTTGTAGCAGAGCACGCAGCGCTCGTAGTCGCGGACGTACAGGTCGTTGTCCACCTTGACCGGCTGCGCGACGGTCTCGGCCGTGGCGGGGTCGGGATCGTGGTGGTGGCCGGGCTCGCGCGCGTCGCGCTCCCCCGCCTCCATCGGCGCCATCCGTGCGCCGAACCGATCGGGGTCGGCTTCGTACTCGCCGATCCAGCGGTGCCATTCGGCGTTCGCCAGCGACGTGTCCACGCTCGAGCCGAGGAACTCCATCACGAGCTTGCGCGAGGTCTTCACGCGCTCCGTGTCGGTCTTGACCTTCATCCCGTCCTCGGCCTTGCGCGAGCACGCGGGCGCGAGCACGCGCGCGCCCTCGACCTCCACGACGCAGACCCGGCAGGCGTTGATCGGCGTGAGGTTATCCGCATAGCACATCGTGGGGGTGTCGACCCCGGTGGCGCGGCAGGCATCGAGGATCGTGGCGCCCTCAGGGATCCGAACGGTTTCGCCATCGATCTCGATGCCGAGAAGCCTGCGCGGCATGTCGACCGGGACCGCGCTCACGAGTCCCCCCCGAACAGCCCGAACGTGGCGATCGCGGACTGCACGGCGCTCGCAGCGGTCTGACCCAGGCCACAGATGGAGGCGTCCCTCATGACGGCGGCCACGTCCTCGAGGAGCGCGAGTTCGTCGGCGGTCGAGCCGAGGGTCCGCCCCGCGACCAGCCGGTGCAACGCCTCCTCCTGCCGCACGGTGCCGACGCGGCACGGCACGCACTGCCCGCACGACTCGTCGCGGAAGAACCGCGCGATCCGCAAGCAGATGTCCACGAGGTCGGTCGAGACGTCGAAGACCATGATCACGCCGGAGCCGAGCGTGTAGCCGCCCGCCCGGGCGTCCTCGAAGGTCAACCGGATGTCGAGCCGGTCGGGACCGACGAACCCGCCGGCCGCGCCGCCGAGCAGTACCGCCTTGATCGGCCTGGCTCCCCGGACCCCACCCGCCGCCTCGATCGCCTCGCCGAGCGTGATCCCGTGCTCGTGTTCGTAGACGCCGGGCCGCTCGACGTGGCCGGAGAGGCAGAACAGGCGGGTACCCGTGGAGCCTTCGGTGCCGAGCGCCGCGTACGCCTCCGGTCCCCCGTTGAGGACCTGGAGCACGTTGATCAGGGTCTCGACATTGTTGATCGCGGTGGGCTTGCCGAACAGACCGTGGGTGACCGGGAACGGCGGCTTGTTGCGTGGCTCGCCTCGCTTGCCCTCGATCGAATTGAACAGCGCTGTTTCTTCGCCGCAGATGTAGGCGCCGGCACCCCGCCGCAGTTCGATGTCGAAGGAGAACCCGGCGCCCAGCACGTCGGCCCCCAGAAGCCCTGCCTCGCGCGCCTGTGCCAGCGCCTCGGCGAGGCGTTCCGTGGCAAGTGGATACTCCCCGCGGACGTACACCAAGCCGGTCTCGGCCCCGGCGGCGAACCCAGCGATGGTGAGCGCCTCGACGACGCTGAACGGATCCAGTTCCATGATCAGGCGGTCCTTGAACGTGCCGGGCTCTGACTCGTCGGCGTTACAGATAACGTACTTGGGCGTCACGGTCTGATCGGCGACCGCCCGCCACTTCACCCCTGTTGGGAACGCGGCGCCGCCGCGGCCGAGGAGCTTCGCGTCGGTCACCGCCTGGATGGTGGCATCGGCACCCAGCTCGACGGATCTCGCAAGTGCCCGGTAGCCGCCGTGGTCCCGATAGCTCTCGAGAGTGAGGGGATCGGCCTGGCCAAGCCGAGCGAGGAGGCGGAGCCCGGGGCGGCTGCCCTCGTCCCACGCCTGAGGGGCCATGACGCCGCCGGCGCATACCACCGTCGAGTCCTCGGGCACGGCGGCTCGGATCGTCTGCATCGTCGCCCCTCCTAAGGCAACCTCCGGGCGTCCCGACCGCTGAGCGAAGACGGCCGGCGCCTGCTCACACATCCCAAGGCATGGGCTCGCGACGATCTGCACACCGGGCAGATCCGCCGCTTCAGCTTCGGCCACCAGGTCGGCGCCGCCCTGGATACGGCATGCGAGATCGTCGCAGACGTGCACCACGGTCTTGGGGCGCTCGGTCACGCTGAACATCGCGTAGAAGGTGGCGACGCCGTAGGCCTCGGCCGGAGGCACCTGCAACCGCTCACACGCGTAGTTCAGCCCGCCTTCGCTGATCCACCCGACGCGGGCTTGGAGCGCGTGCAAGACCGGAAGCACGAGGGTCCGCTGGTCCTCGGGAGCCCGCGACACGCGCAGGTCGCGGACGCTCCGCTCGCCTCCGTCCCAGCCGGTCTCGGGCGGGCCGAGCACCTCGTCGACGGCAGCTCGCTCCTCGGCGGAGGGGTCCGCCGCCATCAGCTTCAGGTCCACGCCGCGCAGGCTACCTTCCCACCGCCGCGGCGAGCCTCTCCACGCGGATCGCAGTCGCCTTGAACTCGGAGGTTCCCGACTTCGGGTCGTAGGCCTCGTTCGTGATCTTGTTCGTCTCGACCTCGTCAGGGAAATGGAACGTCATGAACGCGAGCCCGGGCCGGAGCGCCGTGGTGACGTGCACGGGCGCTTCAATCTCCCCACGGCGCGACACGATCCGCACGACCTCGCCGGCCTCCACGCCGAGCGCCGACGCGTCCTCGGGTGAGAGGTCCAGCGTCTCGCCACGGTGCAGCGGCGAGTTGAACGACCCGGACTGCACGCCGGTGTTGTAGGACTCGAGGCGGCGGCCGGTGGTCAGGCGCATCGGGTACTCCTCGGACAGCTCGTCCTTGGGCGGGGCGTCGATCACCACGGAGAGCGGCGCCTTGCGGCCCTGCCGCTCGGGATCGTCGAAGCGCCAGAGTCGCTCGTGGAGGAACTTCGCACCCTGCGGGTACTCCTCGTTGCAGGGCCATTGGACCCCGCCGAGCTCCTCGATCAGATCCCACGACATCAGCCGATGCATCGGGGAGAGCGAGCGCATCTCGTCCCAGAGTTCCTGCGGCGTCGGGTCGCCCCACTCGACGCCGAGGCGCTTCGCGAGCTGCGCGATGATCCAGATGTCGTCGCGTGCGTCGCCGGGCGGCTCGAGCGCCTTGCGTACCCGTTGCACCCGGCGTTCGGAGTTCGTCACCGTTCCCTCGGACTCGAACGAGGCGTGCGAGGCCGGGAACACCACGTCGGCGAGCTCGGCCGTCTTCGTCATCACGAGGTCCTGCACGATCAGGGTGTCGAGGCCTTCGAGCAGGTGCACGGCGTGATCCATATCGGCCTCGGAGGTCGCCGGGTTCTCGCCGATCACGTAGCAGGCGGTGAGGTCGCCACGCTCCATCGCCTCGAACATGTGGGTGAGGTGCCACCCGTACTTCGGGATGATCTCGACGCCCCAGGCGGCTTCGAACCGGGCGCGCGCCTCGGCGTCCTTCTCGATGTCCTGGAACCCGGCGAGCTTGTTGGGGATCGCGCCCATATCGCCGCCGCCCTGGACGTTGTTCTGGCCGCGGAGCGGGTTGAGCCCGCTGCCGTAGCGGCCCACGTGCCCCGTCAGCAGCCCCAGGTTGATGAGCGACAGCACGTTGTCGACCGCGTTGTGGTGCTCGGTGATGCCAAGGGTCCAGCAGATCATCGCCTTCTCGGCGCTCGCGTAGGCGTGGGCGAGTTCGCGGATCGCGTCAGCGGGGACACCGGTCACCTGCTCGCCGCGCTCGAGGGTCCAGTCCTCGACGCTGGCGGCGTATTCGTCGTAGCCGGTGGTCCCGCCGGCGATGAAGTCGGCATGCCCGAGCCCGGCGTGGATGATCTCGCGTGCCATCGTGTTCGACAGGGCGATGTCGGTGCCCACGTCGATCCCGAGCCACAGATCGGCGAACTCGGCGGTCTCGCTCCGCCGGGGGTCGACGACCATGACCTTGGCGCCGCGTTCCATCGCCTTCAGGACATGGTGGAAGAAGATCGGATGCGCGTTGCGCGCGTTCGATCCCCACAGCACGATGAGGTCTGTCTGCTCGACCTCCTCGTACGAGCTGGTCCCGCCCCCGGCACCGAACACGGTCGCCAGACCGACGACCGACGGTGCGTGTCAGGTGCGGTTGCAGCTATCGATGTTGTTGGTTCCAAGGACCTGCCGAGCGAACTTGCCGGCGGCGAAGTTCATCTCGTTGGTCGCCTTCGAACAGCTGAAGATGCCCGCTCCCCAGCCGGGGTTGCGATCCATAGCGTTGCGCAGACCTTGAGCGGCCCGATCCAGGGCCTCGTCCCAGGTTGCCGTGCGCAGTACGCCGTCGTCGCGAACCATGGGCTCGGTGAGCCGGGTCAACGTTGCTGCCATGGACGTCTCCTCCCCCGGGACGGCCCCGGTTCCCGTGATCGTACCCCGGGCGCCGTGGGAGCCGTGCCCGAGCCGGCCCCTCGGCTGACCCGCGTTCAGACGATGCGGTCGGGGCGGGTGTAGACGTTGCAGCGCCCGTCGCGGACGAACCCGACGAGCGTCATGCCGAACCGCTCGGCGGCCTCGACGGCCAGGGATGAGGGCGCGCTCACCGCGCTCACGATCGGTATGCCCGCGACGGCGGCCTTCTGGACGATCTCGAAAGAGAGCCGCCCGCTGACCTGGAGCACGCGGTCGGAAAGCGGCAGCGCTCCGGCGAGGAGCTGCTCCCCCACCACCTTGTCGACGGCGTTGTGCCGGCCCACGTCCTCGCGGAGGCTCAGCGAAGCCCCGCCGGCCGTGAACAGGCCGGCCGCATGCAGCCCGCCCGTCCGGTCGAAGACCTTCTGCCCCTCGCGCAGGGAATCGGGGAGCCCCAGGAGCACGTCGAGCGCCACGGTCGTGCCCTCGGCCACCGGGGCACAGCGCACCTCGACGTCTTCGAGCGCCGCCTTCCCGCACACACCGCAGGAAGACGTGGCGTAGAAGTTCCGCCGGAGCCGGTCGGCGTCGAACGAGCGAGAGAGAGAGACCGTGACCACGTTGTAGCGCTGGGCCTCGTCCTCGACGTCGTCGCAGTAGGCCACGCGGTCGACGTCGGCCGGCCCGATCAGCCCCTCGGTGAACAGGAACCCGGTCGCGAGTTCGAAGTCACCGCCCGGGGTGCGCATGGTCACGGCGACCTGGTGCGCGATGCCGTCGGGACCCTGGACCCGGATCTCGAGCGGCTCCTCGGTGGCGACGGTGTCGGCGCGTTCGGAGCGAACGCCGTCGCGTGCCGCCGTCATGCGCACCGGCGTCACGTTGCGGCGGATCGGCTCGGTGGCGGTCACCGCACCAGTATCCCCTCAGCGGCGGATGTCGAGTTCGAGGCGGACCACCTGCCGCCCGACGTCGACCGCACGGAAGGCC
>JBKJXU010000088.1:0-20935 GCA_046716145.1 Actinomycetota bacterium | reverse complement strand
CGCGATCCATGGGACGAACTCGCCCTCGTCGATCGGGCAGAGCGTCTCCGCCGGGTGTATCCGCGTCGCACAGACGGCCCTCGAGTCGTTCCTGCCGCTGCTGCGCCAGGGCACGCCCGTCCTGATCCGCCCCTGACGTGCGCCAGATGTAGCCGTCCGGCCCCTTGCGCCCCAGTTGACCCCGGGTGTAAGAAGCAGGTCCCCTCGGAGGACAAGTGGCCCCCCGATCTCGGGAGGGAACCGTATGGGACGGAGGCCGCGCCCTCGCCGTGACCGCCTGCGCGAGCAGGACGGAGCGGTCGTCGTCATCGTCGCGTTGTGCCTCGTCGCCCTGATCGGGGTCGCCTCGCTCGTCGTGGACCTCGGTGGCGTCTACTTCCGTCGGGTGGCCCTGCAGAATTCGGCCGACGCCGCAGCCTTGGCGGCAGCGAACGCCTGCGGGACCAACCAGGGCGTCTCCGGTGCCGAGGATGAGGCGAACTACTTCACGGATGCCAACTCCGAGGGCGCCATCGTGGAAGCAGGGTTCCCGACGTACACGCCGATGTGCGATTCCCCCTACGGTGAGGTGACCGTCCAGGTCGTCCAGGAACAGCCGGTGTTCTTCGCGGGCGTCTTCGGGAGCGACGGAGACGCGACCGTCCGCGCCACGGCAACTGCGATCTGGGGTGGGGCCGGCGCGAAGGAGAAGGTCGCCCCGCTGATGCTCTCCAAGGATCGGCTCACCGATTGCGATATCCCGCCTGATGATCCCGCCGCCCCGATCGTTCCCCAGCCTTGCACGTTCTTTTGGGACAACTCATCCTCGGGGAACAACGTGACCGACCCGGCGCTCACGAACGCCGAGTGGGGAACGCTCGACCTGAACATGTGGGACATCGAGCCCACGGACGCGGACACGACCTGCGGCAACTCGACGCCTCCGGACTTCGCGGAATGGATGTTCGTGGGCTTCGACGGAGAGCTCCCGATCTCGGCGCCGACCACCTACGTCTGCCGCGGCCAAGGGAACTTCGGCGCAGCATTCGACAAGCTGATCAACGATGCGATCGTCCAAGGGCTGTCTCTCTACTTCCCGGTGAACGACCCTCAGACGCAGATCGACAAGGACTGGTTCGCGTGCCGACCGGGGATGGACTGCTCAGTCGACAAGTACAACATCCTCGGGTTCGCGCGTCTGACCATCACCGATCTGTGGAAGGGCAAGAAGGACCCAGAGCTCAACCCCTGCGCGACCCGTCTGGGTGTAGAGCTCACTGCGAACGCCCGGTGCATCGAAGCGACCTGGACGGAGTACACGAACGAGGGCCTCAACCCGACAGAAGGCGAGAACTTCGGGCTCGTGCCCGTGCGGTTGATCAAGTGAGCCCAGACCTCATCCGCTGTCGCCGAAGGACCGCAGGTCCTGCAGGTGCGCTTGGTCGTGGCGGAACATCGCATCAGGACCCGCCAAGATCCGCCCCAGCCGAACACCGAGCGCCGTGCGAGAGCGGCGCGTGGGGGGCGCTCCCCATGCGGCCCCGGGGATCGAACGGATGGCCGACAACAGCTCCTCGTGCGTCGCGGACGAAGAAGAGAGCGCCTTGGCAACCGAACGCGATCCTTTGCGCTCGACCTCGTCGGCGTTCACCAGCGTGAGCCCGATCTCGCGGAGCGCGCGGTCGATCGGTGCGGGCTCGCCACGGGACCACGCGTCAAGCGCGCCGAGCGCGTGCTCCTCCCACGACTCCAGGTGACCGAGCAGATCCTTCGGTGACCACGTGCCGCCGCCGAGTCCGGACGCCGCGATCTGGCGCGTGGAGAGTTTCGCGAGAGCGGCCTCGGTGGATCGCCGGTCCGACTGCAGCAGCCGGATCGCCTCTTTACGGGGGACGAGGTCGGGCATGACGGCGATCCTACCCCCGGCGCCAGCGCTCCGCAGCGACGAGTTCGGGGACCACCACCTCGGTGAGCAACGCGATGTCGGCGTCGTCGTCGTGGGGGTAACGGAGCGTGCGGGTGGCGTCCGCGTGGGCGTCACCGACGATGAGCACCTTCGCGTCGCGTGCGCGCATCCACGCCACCACTACATCATCCGCGCTCGACCCGGCGAACAACAGCGCGCGGTAGTCCAACGGCTTGGACAGGTAGACGTCCACGTGCAGCCAGTCGCCGCTCTCGCACGCGTCAGCTTGCAGCCGCGGTCCCTCCCGCAGCATCAGCGCGCCCTGCTCGGCGTTGGCGAGGCGTTCGTTCGGCGCGAGGAGGAAGGCGCTCCCGGTCGCTGTGAGGAGGTCGGTGGCATCTGCGAGCCACGTATCGCGGCGCGCGAGGAGGTCTTCGGTGGCGTCGGCCGCGCGCAGGGCGAGGGTGGCGACCTCGCTCGATCGTGCGCCCGTGAGCTGCGCCTCCAGTTGCAGCAGGCGGACCAGCGTGTGCTGGTAGGTGCGGCAGGCGACCCCGCCGGTCTCCGGGCCCGCGAGCAGGGCGACCTCGTGCGAAGCCCGGTCGGCGAGCGGCGAGCCGGCCACGTTCGTGAGCGCGAGCGTGGCGGACCCGGCCGCCGCGTGGCGGCCCAGCGCGAACACGGTCTCCTCGGTCTCGCCGCCGGCGGAGATGCCGACGGCGAGCGTCCCCGGGCCACCGGGGTGCACGGCCTCGGCGCTCGCGTATTCCGCGACGGCGTCGAGGCCACGGGCGCGGAGCCGTGCCGCCGCCGCCAGCGCGGCGAACCGAGATGACCCCATGCCCATGAACACGACGCGGCGCACTGCCGCGGGATCAACCTGCCACGGATCGGCGGGGATCGCGTCGGCGAGGTCGCGGAGGGCCGTCGGCTTCGCTTCCAGATCGGCCAGGAACGCCGCGGGGTCGGGAGACCAGGTCATCCGATCGCCGCCAGGAGGTCGGGCATCGCCAGGTCGGGGACGTAGCGCCAGCGCGGGAGGTAGCGCGCGGCGTAGCGGTACTCGTGACACTCCTGCGCGACCTCGAGCGGCAGCAGCAGCCGTTCGTCGAACAGGCCCACGGGAGCTTCGGCGCGGTAGGCCTCCAGGAACGCTGCGCGCGCATCCGCGATCCACGTGCGCACGTCGTCGTCACGGCCCGGCCGGCGCCGTTGGCAGATCCGGCCGACGTGATCGATCGCGCGCGCCATCGACGCGACATCGCGCGCCGCGGGGCCCGGCGCCACGCGTTCGGCCGCCGGCGCCAGTGGGTTGCCGTCGAAGTCGCTCAACGCATCGCCGCCTTCCCAGCGGAGCACCTGCCCCACGTGCAGATCACCGTGGATCCGGAGCACCGGTGTCTCGCCGGGGAGATCGAGGCCTGCGAGCGCCGAGCGGGCACGGTCCGCCAGCACGCGGAGCCGATCTCCCTCCGCACCGTCGGTGTCGGCGAGGGCGCCGTCGAGGGCCGCGAGCGCGGGGCCGAGCCACGTATCCGCCGCCGCGGCTGTCACGGGCTCGGGGATGACCTCGGATGAGGTCGCCATCGCTGCGTGGAACCGGCCGGTCAGTCCGCCGAGCGACGCGGCGTCAGGGAGGGGCCTCGGCGCATCGCCGTCGAGCGCGCCGAGCAGAGCGTCGACGCACCACTCCCATCCGTCGCGCGCTCCCTGAAGGTAGGTGGCAGCGGTCACGACGAGCACCTCGGCGTCGCCGCCGTCCCACACGAGGGCGCCGAGCGGGGTGGGCGTCTCGCCGAAACCCACGGACACCAGATGGGCCGGGAGTTCCAAGCCCGGCTGGGGTCCGGCCGTGGTCCGGGGGTAGAGCTTGAGCACCGCGGCATCGCCCACGACCGTGGACTCGTTCGACTGGTCGGCGGCGATCGCGACCTCGTGGCCCGGGGCGGGCACGGGGCCAAGCACCACGGGCCGGAACCGTCCCCGCGGCGAGCCGTCGCCGATCACCCGCAGCGCGGCGGCCGCGACGCCGTCTCCGGCCACGGCGCGCCGTTCACCGGCGAGCGGCACCGCCCAGAAGCCCTCGCCGACGCGCGCCACCGCGATCGCTCCCTGGCCGTCGAGGTGCAGGAGATCGAGGACTTCGATCGGGTCATCGGGGAGCGGCAGACCGCCCAGGCTCGACGGCAACAGGGCCGACGGATCGCGGTCGGCCAGACGCTGCACCGACGCGAGGTCCATGACGCGGGAGTCTATTAGCGGGCCACCCGGCGGCCCCGCCGGGATGACCGGAGGTCACATCCTTCGGTTCGCAGGCGGCTCGACTCGTGGCACCGTGCACGGGAGATGTCCGAAGAGCTGATGGAGACGCTGCGCCAGTCGCTGATCGGCGCCAAGAAGGACGAAGGCGTCGCGGCGACCCAGGGGTTGCTGGACGAGGGCGTCGACCCCGTGATCATCCTGCAAGACGCGATGGCCGCGGCGATGTTCACCCTGGGCGCGATGTGGTCACGCGGTGAGGTCTTCCTGCCCGAAGTGGTCGCATCCGCATCGCTGTTCAAGATGTGCAACGACCTGGTGGAGCCCGCGCTCCTCGCGGCCGGTGGTCAGAAGCACATCACCGGGAAGGTCATCCTCTGCACGGTCAAGGGCGACCTGCACGACCTGGGCAAGAACATGGTCGGCGCCATGCTCAAGACCGCGGGCTTCGAGGTGACCGACCTCGGCAAGGACACGTCGACCGACACCATCCTCACCGCTATCCGCGAACTGGAGCCCGACATCATCGGCATGTCAGCCTTGCTCACCACCACCGTCCCGCAGCAGAAGGTGGTCATCGAGGCGCTGAAGCGGGAGGGCCTGTTCGACAAGGTGAAGGTGATGGTGGGCGGCGCGCCCGTGACGCAGGAGTGGGCCGACGAGATCGGCGCGCACGGGTTCGCGCCGGATGCGCCGCAAGCCGTGAGTCGCGCCAAGGAACTGGTCGGCGTCACCGTCTAACGCTGGGTCGAGGCTCGTGGTGAGATCCTCGTGGGCACGTCGAGCACCGACACGGCCGGGCGGCCCTCCACCGCGTCGGCCAGCAGGGCCACGGCCCGCTCCCCCAAGACCGTCTGATTGACCTCGAGCGCCGTGAGGGGCGGATCCGTGATCTCGGCGAACCCCACCTCGCTGATGGTCACGACCATGAGGTCGCGCGGGATCTGGATGCCGTTGAAGCGGGCGGCAGCGAGCAGTTCCACCGCTTGACGTTCGTAGAGACAGAAGACGGCGTCGGGCAGATCGGGCCGGCGCAGGAACGCTTCGGCCGCCGCACGGAAGTCGGTCTGCGTCGCGGTGGAGTCCGCGGGCGCCTCGTGGATCACGGGAGCCCTCCCTCGCTCTCGGCACCATAGGCGATAGGAGTCGAGGCAGTCCTCGGTGAACGTTTCGAACGTCCGGAGCGTAAGGACACCCGCGTGCCGGGCGCCGGAAGCGTCGAGATGCTCCAGGACGGCGCGTGTGCTCGCATGCCGGTCGTTCTGGACCACCAGATCCCGCGCCGTCCCGTTCGGATCGCGGCCGACGAACACGATGGGCAGGCCGCGCGCACGAAGCATCGGGAGCGTGGGATCGCCGTCGGCCGGGTCGATCACGATGACCCCGTCCAGGGGTAGCCGGTTCCACGCATCGACCCCCGACGTCGAGGGCGCCACGACCAGCGCCAGCCCGCGCTCGATCGCCGCGCGCGTCGCACCGTTCACCAAGCCGACGTAGTAGTCGATGTCGGTGAACGCGATCGGCGCGTTCCCGGGGACGGACACGAACGCGGCCAGGAGCCCGGTCCTTCCCCCGGCCAGACTCGCCGCCGCCGGGTGCGGCACGTAGCCCAGTTCGCGCGCCACCCCACGCACCCGATCGCGGGTGGACCGGGGGAGCCGCCCTTTCCCGGACAGGGCGTGCGAGACCGTCGTAGTGGATACGCCCGCCGCCCGCGCGACGTCCTTGATCCCGACACGGCGAGGCTCGATCATGCGCCCCCCAACGCCAGCCGGTCCTGCCCGCGAGGCCGCGAGACACGCAGCGCGACCGCGATCAACACCAGGGAACCCACGAGCACGATGGTGGCCACCGCGTTGATGACGGGCGTCACCCCGAACCGGATCCGGCTGTACACACGGATCGGGAAGGTGATCGACGTCGGCCCGGAGTTGAAGAACGCGATGACGAACTCGTCGATCGAAAGCGTGAAGGCGATGAGCGCCCCCGCCACGATGCCCGGCGCGATGATCGGCAACGTCACGAGCCGGAACGTCTGCAGCGGGGTCGCGTACAGGTCGAGCGACGCCTCCTCGACACGCCGGTCGAAGTAGGCCAGGCGCGTCCGCACGATGGCGGCGACGAAGACCATGTCGAACACGACGTGCGCGATCGCGATGGTGTGCAGCCCCAGCGGCACGCGCATCAGGTTGAACGAGATGAGCAGCGCGATCGCGAGCACGATGTCGGGGATGATGGCGGGCAGGAACAACGCCGCGTCCAACACCCGGCTGCGGACCGTCCGATGCAGACCGATCGCGAGCAGCGTCCCCAGCACGCAGGAGACCGCCGTGACCGTGACCCCGACGATGAGCGAGTTCCCCACCGAGCCCAGCAGCTCCCGGTCCGCCGCCAGCGCCCGGTACCAGCGCATCGAGAACCCGCCCCACGCGGTGGGCAGCCCCTTGTCGTTGAACGAAAGCGCCACGAGCGTGACGATCGGCAGGTAGAGGAACACCAGGACCACCGCCAGATGCGCGCGGAGCGCCCGGCGCCTACGGACGGCCATCGCCGGCCTCCTGCGTGCGTCGCAGGACCCTCGCTTGGGCCAGCAGCACGACGAGCATCGATGCGATCACACCCACGGCGAAGACGGCCCCGAACGGCCAGTCCCGTGCGGAGAGGAACTGCTGCTGGATGAGGTTGCCCACCATCACGGTCTGCCCGCCCCCGAGCAGGTCCGGGACGATGAAGTTCCCCATGCTCGGCACGAACACGAAGATGCACCCGGCCACGATGCCCGGTGCGACGAGCGGGACCGTGACCTTCCTGATCGTCTGCCAGCGCGTGGCGAACAGGTCGGCAGCCGCCTCTTCCAGGGTCGGGCCGAGCCGCTCCAGTGCCGCGTAGATGGGCAACACCATCAGCGGCAGGTAGGCGTAGACCAGACCCAGCACGACCGCGAAGTCGTTGTAGAGGATGTCCAGTGGCTCATCGACGATGCCCGCGCCGAGCAGCACCCTGTTGATGAGCCCCACCGGATTCAACAGGACCATCCACGCGTAGGTGCGGATCAGGAAGCTCGTCCAGAACGGCAGGATGACCAGGAGCAACAGCGGCAGGCGCACGCGCTTGGGAGCGGTCGCGATCGCGTAGGCGGCGGGGAAACCCAGCAGGAGCGCGGCAACCGTGGCGATCCCCGCGATCCGGAGCGAGGTCAGCAGGACCTTCAGGTAGAGGGGATCGAACGCACGGGCGTAGTTGCGCAGGGTGGGCTCGTAGATGACGCCGCCGTAGGCGCCGCGGCGGAAGAAGCTGTACGCCAAGACCAGACCGACCGGCGCCACGAAGAAGACCGCCCACCAGGTCACGCCTGGCCCCAAGAAGGCCAGGCGTGCGGGCCACCGCCGGTGAGCCCGGCGGCCGGCTACCGCGTGCATCGGCGCGACGACGCGAGCGCTAGCCGGCCTTGATCTCGGTCGCCGCCTCCGTCCACGCGATCGTGCCCTCCTCGCCGAGATCCGTCTGGACCTCCTGCGCGAAGAGTTCCTCGGGGGAGAACGCAAGCGTGGGGTAGCCCTCCATGATCTCCGGATCGACGGCCGCCATCACGTCGGCGTTGGGCATCTTGTAGAAGGTGTACTCGACGTTCGCCTTGCCGACCTCGGGCTGCAGGATGTAGTCGATGAACGCGTGCGCGGCGGCCTTGTTCTCCGAGGACTCCATCACGACCATCGTGTCGGTCCACAGATCGCTGCCTTCTTCCGGGATCGTGAACGAGATGTTGTCCGGGTCCTCAAGGCGCCCGTATTCGCACCATCCGTCCCATGCCTGCACGACGCTCGCCTCGCCGGAAACGAGCTTGGAGTAGAAGGTGGTGTCATCGAACGCCAGCAGGTGCTGGCGCGCCGAGATCGTCCATGCCTTGGCCTCGTCGATCTCGCCCTGGTCGGCGGTGTTGATCGAGTAGCCGAGGCTCAGCAGCGCCGGCTGCAGGAGCCACCTGTCCGTCCCCAGCATCGTCATCTTCTCGTGCGTCTCGGCATCCATCGTGTTGAAGACCTCCCACGATGTCGGCGCCGACGACACGAGGTCGGAGCGGTAGCAGAGCCCGGTGGTGCCCCACGTGTACGGGACGGAATGCAGGTTGCCGGGATCGAACGCCAACTGCGTCGCCTCCGGATAGAGGTTGGTGAGGTTCGGGATCAGCGAGTGGTCGAGCGTGGCCGCGTAGCCGAGGTTGGCGAGCGGCGCCACGAACGGCCCGGACACGAACACGAGGTCGAACCCCCCGCCGTTGGCAGCCGTGAGCTTGCCCATGATGTCCTCGTTCGTCGTGTGGAGCGCGTACTCGACATCGACGCCGGTCTCAGCCTCGAAGCCCTTGATCACGGACTTGGGCATGTACAGATCCCAGTTCGAGACGACGAGGGTTCCCCCGAGCGGCTCGGGGGTGCCCGTGTCCGTCGACGTGCCGGTGGGCGAGCCACCCGGCTCGCTCGATGTGGCGGTTGCACACGCGCTCGCGAGGAGCGCAAGGATGGAAACGAGCAAGACGGACGTGCGACGCATGGAAACCCCCCCTGGGATGAGAACGCCGGAACGCTCGGTATGGTAGAACCCCGCTGGAGATCGCGCAAGCGCTTTTCCGAGCAGGTCAGGATGGGTGCGTGGCCGTCCAAGGAGGACGCACGGTGACCGAACGCATGACGATCGTCTTCATGCCCGAGAGCGCGTACGGGCCCACCAACAACTGCATCGGGATCGGGAAGATCCTGGAACAGCGCGGGCACCGGGTGATCTTCGCCGCCGAGGCATCGTGGAAGGGGCGGCTGGAGCCGCTCGGGTTCGAGGAGGACTTGGTCGACCTGGCCCCGCCGCCTGAGGGCGACGCCGAGCACGACGCCGGCCAGTTCTGGACCGACTTCATCACCGAGACCGCTCCGGAGTTCCGCAAGCCGACCATCGAGCAACTCGCGACGTTCATCGAGCCCGTGTTCGCCTCGCTGATCGACGGGGCGACGTACTGCGAGCCGCAACTCCAGGCGATCGTGGACCGAGCCCAACCCGACGTGATCGTGGAAGACAACGTGAACGCGTTCCCGGCGCTGCTCACCCACGGCGCGCCGTGGGTCCGCATCATGAGCTGCAACCCGCTCGAGATGCGCGACCCCGCCATCCCCCCGGTGTTCAGCGGCTACCCGATCGACGACCGGTCGAGCTGGGAGGCGTTCGCTGCGGAGTACGCCCGGACGCATCGGGAGACGTGGGAGCGCTACAACGCCTTCGTCGTGGATGCCGGGGCGCCGCCACTGCCGGACCTCGAATTCATCCACACGTCCGAGCACCTGAACCTCTACGTCTATCCCGAAGCGGCCGACTATCCCCGGCAGCGGTCTTTGGGCCCCGCGTGGCACCGGCTGGAGTCGAGCGTACGCACGACCGAGGAGGCATGGGAGGTCCCCGACGCGCTGCGTGACGGTCCCGGGTCGCTCGTGTACCTGTCGCTCGGGTCGCTCGGCTCGGCCGACGTGGACCTGATGCGCCGGCTCGTGTCGGTGCTCGCGGACTCGCCGCACCGCTTCGTGGTGAGCAAGGGCCCTCGCGCCGAGGAGTTCGACCTGCCCGACAACATGTGGGGAGACGCCCGGCTGCCGCAGACCTCGATCATCCCGCGATGTGACCTGGTGATCACGCACGGCGGCAACAACACCACGACGGAGGCGTTCCACTTCGGCAAGCCGATGATCGTCCTGCCGCTGTTCTGGGACCAATACGACAACGCCCAGCGCGTGCAGGAGACAGGCGCCGGCATCCGCCTCGACACCTACGCGTTCGAGGACAGGGAGCTGCGCGGGGCCGTCGACCGGCTCCTCGGCGATACAGGCGTGCGCTCGACGATGGCGGGCGGCGGCGAGAAGATCCGGGCAGCCGACGGCGCCCGGACCGCCGCCGATCTGATCGAGCAGGTGGGGCGGACCGCTCGCGACTGAACGCCGATCAGGACCCGGCGCCACGGCCCAGTAGCATCGCCCGACATGACCAGCAGGCGGGTCAGCATCAAGGACGTCGCCCGCGAAGCCGGCGTCTCGGTGACCACCGTCTCGCACGCGCTCAACGGCAAGGGACGGCTGAGCGCGGCCACGCGCGAGCGTGTGAGCGAGGTGGCGGAGCGTCTCGGATACCGGGCCAACCCGGCCGCACGCAACCTGGTCTCGGGGCGGGCGGGGCTCATCGCCGCCATGGCCTCGTTGCCCAACGATCCACGCGCGCGGTTCGCCGAGCACGGGTACTACACGGCCCTGATCGGCGCGGCCTCGGGCGCCGCGGTCGCGCGCGATCACGCCCTGGTCGTGGCACCGCCCTCGCGGAGCGGGCTCATCTGGGACCGCGTGCCCCTCGACGGGGTGATCGTGATCGACCCGCTGATCGGCGAGCCCGCGTTGCCCGCGTTGCGGAGCCGCGGGATCCCGTTCGTGACCATCGGGCGTGACCTGGACCACGACGGGCCCGGGGCGGTGGTCACCCCCGACGAGGAAGCCGGGACGTGTGAGGTGCTCGACCACCTGCGCATGGGAGGGCGACGGGTCGCGTTGTTCAGCATCCCTCCCGTGAACGCGTTCTCCACGGACACCATCGCGTGCTACGAGCGACGGTGCGACCGCGAGGGCTGCGACTCCCTGTCGGTCATCTTGGAGATCGACGATCTCCTGTCGATGGACGAGCCGACGCTCACCCGAGGCGTCACGCGGCTGCTCGACGCCGGTGCGGACGCGATCTACGCTCCGCTGGAGATCTTGGGGGTCCAGGTTCAACACGTCGTGCGCACGCTCGGGTACGGCGTTCCCTCCGACGTGTTGGTTGCCACCACGATGGATTCCGGACGCGCGACGCAGGCAGAGCCCCCCATGACCACCTTGTCCTTCGATTACACGACGATGGGACGGATCGCGGCGGACCTGCTGCTGGACCTGATCGAACATCGACGCGAGGAACCGATCCGCGAGGTCGTGCCCTCGTTCCTGGAGACCCGCGCCTCCACGGCGCGAGGCGCAGCGTGAGCCGAGGGCGCGCGGTGTGGCTGCTGCTCGTGATCGCCGCGTGCTCGGGCTCGGGCGGCGCGACGACGGAGCCAGGGGCGCAGCCGGCGGTCACCCCGGTGGTCCACGTCCTCGGTGCGACGGTCATCCCCGGAGGGGGCCGCGACGCGACCCTCGGGTACTCCGCGCACAACGCCGGTGAGGCCGCCGACCGGCTCCTCTCGGCGCGCTGCACGTGCGCCACGAGCGCCGAGCTGGTAGGTGCCGGGAACATCGAACCGAACGAGACCGGCCTGTTCGGCCCGAACGGCGATCACGTGCTTTTGCACGGTCTGCAGGAGGGGCTCGCCGAGGGCGACTTCGTGGGCGTCACGCTCACGTTCGCCAACGCCGGCGAGGTCATCACGCAGGCCGAGGTGACGGCTCCCGCTCGATAGAGGGAACACGACGGGCCGGCGTTGGCGACGCGGGCGCGATGCACGGGTTCTCGAGCCGCGACCTGGTCGCGAGCACCTACCGTTGGCGACATGCGGGTCATGGTGCTCTTCACGAGAGACCTCCGGGTGCACGACCACCCGGCGCTGTGGGAGGCGTCTTCGACCGCGGATGAGGTCGTGCCGCTGTTCGTGGCCGATCCCGTCTTGCTCGCCCTGTCTCCGAACCGCGCGCGGTTCCTCTCCGAGGCCCTGACCGACCTCGATCGTTCCCTCGCACATCGCGGTGGACGATTGGTGATGCGGGAAGGCGATGTCGCGAGTGAGGCCGCCGCCGTGGCGATGGCCACAGGTTGCGAGCAGGTGTTCGTGACGTCTGACTCGAGCGGCTCCGCCGCTCGACGAGAAGAACAGCTGCGCGGGTCCCTCGCTCGGCAGGGGATCGAGCTGCGCTCGTTCCCGGGGAACGGAGTGGTCGAGCCGACGGACGTCCATCCCGAGGGCAAGGAGACCTACCGCGTGTTCACCCCGTATCTGCGGGCCTGGAGCGCTCACCCGCGCAGACAGGTCCTCGCGGCGCCGCGAGCGGTGCGCACGCCCACCGACATCGAACCCGGGAGGCTGCTGCAACCCTCTCGGTACCGACCCACGGCTACCTACCTGCCCCAAGGCGGCGAGCACGCCGCCCGCCGCAGGTTGCGCCGGTTCGCCTCCGAGGAAGCGGCGAGCTATGGAGCTTCGAGGAACGACCTGGCAGGCGACGCGACGTCTCGACTCTCGCCGCACCTGAGGTTCGGGTGCATCTCAGCGAACGAGGTGGTCTCCGTCGCGGCCGGCATCGGCGGTGCCGAGGGGTGGGTCCGCCAGATCGCGTGGCGGGACTTCTTCCGGCAGCTGCAGTTCGCAGAACCGTCGATGACGCGGCACGACCTGAGGCCGGGTCGCGCGCCGACACCGGTCCTGGACGAGGTCATCGTCGAAGCCTGGTCATCCGGCCGGACCGGGATCCCGCTCGTCGATGCAGCGATGCGCCAACTCCTTCAGGAGGGCTGGATGCACAACAGGGCGAGGATGGTGGCGGCTTCGTTCCTGACCAGGACGGCCGGGGCATCATGGCAGGAAGGTGCACGATACTTCTCGCGTCACCTGGTCGACGGGGACCCGGCGAGCAACGCGGGGAACTGGCAGTGGGTCGCCGGCACGGGGGCGGCGCCGCGACGAGGCCCTGCGCTGAACCCGATCCGTCAGGCGAGGAGGTTCGACCCGTCCGGCGAGTACGTCCGGCGCCATGTGCCCGAGCTCAGCGCGGTCCGCGACGACAGGATCTTCCGACCTTGGATCGATCCCGATCTGTTGGCCGCTACCGGGTACCCGCCACCCCTCCTCGAACCGCCCATCGGCTGATCACTTGAGCAGGGTCGCCTCGATCGTCGAAGCAGCAGCAACCAGGTCGGTCCCCAGGTAGGTTCCCGGTACGCCGCGGCGGGAAGCCGGTGAGCCGAACGCGGCGCCCGCGAAGAACGCGCGTACCCCGCGCAACCGATCGACCGCCTCGATCGATCCCACGGTGCTGCGCCTATGGACGCTGCGCTGAGCGACGATGACCGCGGCCGGGGCCTTCGTCTCGCGCACCGCCCTGACCAGCGGATCCACCGGTGTCGAAGCCCCGAGGGTGAGGACCGCCCATCTGCGGATCGCGAGGATCATCGCGAAGGCCTCCAGCCCGACGGTATGCAGCTCCTTCGGGCCGCAGGAAAGGACGATGGGCAGGGGCCCGTGCGCCGGCGGGGCGAAGGTCGTGAGGCGAGCCAACCAGGCCCTCACCGCTTCGGTCATGAGATGTTCGCTCGCCACGTCGCAGGTCCCGGCCTTCCAGCGCGACCCCACTTCGTGCAGCGCGGGCAGGGCCACCTGCACCGCGGCCTGATCGGGGCCCAGGGCCTCGGCCGCCTCGTTCAAGATCGCCCTGGCGCGGTTGGGATCAAGGGCGACAGCCGCCCTCAGCAAGGCACCCACCTCGGGCCGGACCGCCGACTCGGTGCGGGGGCCATCGCGGATCAAGTCGACGGCCTCACGAGCGGCATGCCCCTGGGTGATCGCATCTCGCATCGCTCTGAGCTGCTCGACCTCTGCGTCGGTGTAGCGGCGGTGTTTCCCGTTCGTCCGCGGGGGTACCGGGAAGCCGTAGCGGCGCTCCCATGAACGGATGGTTGGGACCGGGATCCCGAGCTTCTCGGAGACCCCGGCGATGGCGAAGGATCCTTCGATCGGTTCGGCCGGGTTCATCTCGTCCGCCCTTCGGGATGCTGGCAGATCCTGTGCAAGAACGTGCCGTCATCCTACGCACGGCTGGGGGGCCATTCGGCCCCCCGAACCATCTCGTCGCGAAGAGGTGCTAGGCGGGCGGCAGAAGCACGGCGTCGATCACGTGGATCACGCCGTTGGACGTCACGATGTCGGTCGACACGACCTGCGCGTCGTTGCCTTGACCATCGGCGATCGTCACGCCGTCCTCGGTGGAGACGACGAAGTCGGCACCGTTCAACGTGGTCACGGACCCGGAGCTGACATCTGCCGCGAGCACAGCGCTGGGCACCACGTGGTAGGTCAGGATGCCTGCCAGTTGCTCCTCGTTCGCAGGCTTGAGCAGCGTGTCGAGCGTGCCCTCCGGCAGCGCTGCGAACGCCTCATCCGTGGGAGCGAAGACCGTGAACGGCCCTGCGCCCCTCAGCGTCTCGGTCAGGCCGGCGGCCTCGACCGCGGTGATCAAGGTGGAGAACTGCCCCGCCTCCACCGCGGTGTCGACGATATCCATGGTCGAGTTGACAGCCGGCGTCGTGGACGCCGACGTGCCGCTGTCCTCGCTCGTGCATGCAGCGGCGGCGAGCGCGAGCACCGCGGACGCCGCGATGGCGAACCTCATCGTTCTCCTCATCGGTTCTTCTCCCTCCGGTCAGGCCCGTCGGTTCGGGCTCTTCGAACTGACCAGAACCTACTCAAGCGTGCACCAGAAGGCGGGGATGAAACTATGCACTCCTTCCAAGACGCGGGCTGCCTAGGTGGTCGTCCGTGAGAGCCACGCCTCCATGCCGGCCAGCGCGTCCTTGCCCAATCGGTCGAACGTCGACCGCAGGAGAGGCGACGCGAGGACCGCCGGGCCGGTGAGTCGCAGCTCGGCGGTGTAACGGATCCTGGTTCTCGCGTCGCCGAGCGGTTCGAACTCGATCGTGTCGACCGCTCGCACCCGTGGGCCGAGCCCCTCGAGCACCACTTTCCACGGGCGGTCATGCACCGTGGTCCGGTACCGCATGTCGGACGCCGATCCACGGAAGGTCACCCGCACGTCGTACGCGGCGCCGACACCCACGGGCACGTCTGCCCCCTCGTGTACGAGGCGAGACCGCACCACGCCCGGGTCCCACGCCTCGGCGTTCGCGAAATCGGCCACGGCATCGAACGCCACCTCGATCGGATGATCCACCTCGATGCTCTCTCGAAGGACCGGCATGTCTCGATCACATCCTCTTCTTGCATCGGTTCGGACTCAGATCCTATGCATGGTGGCTGCTAGCTTCCACGCCAAGTCCTATGCATATCCATGACGAAGCGGAGCACGCCGGCGGCAGGGTCGCGCGCGCGATCGACGCTGCCATGGAGGCGCTGGTCGTCCCGAGCTTCTCCCGGATCGGGCACGCCGTCAGAGGCCGGCTCTTCGGCTGGACCCAACCGGAGCCGGGCACGCTCGGAGGAAGGATGATCCTTATCACCGGCGCGACCTCCGGGCTCGGCCATGCGGCCGCGAGGAACCTGGCTCGTGCGGGGGCGTCCGTGCGCCTGATCGGACGGAACCCGCAGAAGCTCGAGCGCGTGTCGGATGAGATCCGACGCGACATCGCCCGGTCCGACGTCGGTAGCTACGTCGCGGACATGAGCGACATGAACGCGGTTCGTCGCGTCGCCGCTCTGATACGGGAGCGGGAGCCGCACGTGGACGTGTTGATCAACAACGCCGGCTCGCTGCTCACTGAGCGCGTCACCTCGCCCGACGGTCACGAGTCGACGTTCGCCACCATGGTGCTCGGGCCCTTCATCCTCACGAACGAGCTGTTGCCGATCATGAGCGCGAGCCATGACGGGCGCGTCGTCATCGTGACGTCCGGGGGCATGTACACGCAGGGACTGCATCTCGATGATCTCGAGACCGAGCACGAGCCGTACCGAGGCACGGTCGCCTACGCACGGGCCAAGCGGATCCAGGTGCTCCTGACCCGGCTCTGGGCGGAGCGCACCCGAGGAACCTCCGTCGTCGTGCACGCGATGCACCCTGGTTGGGCCGACACCCCCGGCGTGGAGGGATCGCTGCCCGGATTCCGGAAGGTCATGCGCCCGCTGCTCCGCTCACCGGATGAAGGTGCAGACACCATGGTGTGGCTCGCCGCGGCTGAGGAGCCCACACGTTCGACCGGGCGCCTATGGCTCGACCGACGCCCGCGGGCCTTCGACCGTCTCTCGCGCACCAGGGTTGGACACGACGAGGCGCTGCAGCTCTGGGCCAGGCTCGCAACGATCACCGGCACCGACTACGCAGAGCCATCTGGCCAGTGAGCTCCCACGGGGATACAGACTGCATAGGTTCTGAGCCGTGAACCTCTGCGCCCGACGCACAGGATACGGGCCATGCGTATCGCGGTCATCGGCGCAGGCATCGCAGGGCTCGGGGCGGCGTGGTCCTTGTCACGCCGGCATGACGTCGTCCTGTACGAGGCCGAAGCACGTCTGGGTGGTCACGCGAACACGGCATCGATCGTGGACGGCGATCGAAGGATCCCCGTGGACACGGGCTTCATCGTCTACAACGAGCGTGCGTACCCGAACCTCACGCGGCTCTTCGATGCGCTCGGCGTCACCACCGAACCGAGCGAGATGTCGTTCTCGGTATCGGTCGGCCACGGCTCCTTCGAGTACCAGGCCCGCGGCGCCGGCTTCCTCGCGCAGCCGAGCAACATCACCCGCGGTGGCTACCGCCGCATGATGAGGGACATCGTTCGATTCACGGGCTCGGCAACAGGTGCAGTGAGGGAGGGAACGCTCGGCGACTTCCTGCGCGCGGAGCGATACTCCGACGCTTTCCGCGACGACTTCCTCCTCCCTATGATCGCCTGCATCTGGTCATCGAGCCTCGAGGCGATGCTCGACTACCCGTTCGCCTCGCTCGTCGGGTTCCTCGACAACCACGGCTTGCTCGATATCTACCGTCGTCCCCGCTGGCGCACCGTTCACGGCGGGAGCGCGGAGTACGTCCGCCGGATCGCCGCGGCTCCGGTGTCGATCCGCACAGGAACGCGGGTCACCGGGCTCCGGCGCGGGCCGGACGGGGTCACCGTCTGGGATGCGAACGGCGTGGACGTGTTCGACGATGTGGTCGTGGCCTCGCACGCGGACGCGGCGCTATCCGTGTTGGGATCGGACGCGACCGCCGACGAACGTCACGTGCTGGGCTCGTTCCGTTATCAGGACAACATCGCGGTGCTGCACCGCGATCCTTCGCTCATGCCGTCGCGGCGTCGCGTCTGGTCAAGCTGGAACTACTTGGCGGACCCGAGAGAAGCCACCGGCAGGAAGGTCTCGCTCACGTACTGGATGAACCGCCTGCAGAACCTCACCACCGAGCGGCCGGTGTTCGTCACACTCAATCCCGCGCGGACGCCTGCTCACGTGGAGGGTGTCTACGCGTACCGCCACCCGCAGTTCGACGGCCGCGCCGTCGACGCCCAACGCTCGATGGACGCCATCCAAGGGGCTCGCCGCACCTGGTTCTGCGGCAGCTACCACGGCTATGGGTTCCACGAGGATGCCCTTCGATCGGGCCTCGAGGTGGCGGCTCGACTCGGGTCGCCGGCCCCTTGGTGGGACGGGGAGGAACCGCAGCCAACCCCTATACCTGCGACGATCGCCGCATGAACGCCGCGACGACCTCATCGGCGATCTATTCCGGCCGCGTGACGCACGCGCGTCACTTCCCACGGCCGCATCGGCTCTCCTACGCGGTGTGGTACATGCTGCTGGACCTCGATGAGCTGCCCGAGCTCGATCGACACCTCACGGGGTTCACGGTCGATCGCGCAGGTCCCATCAGCTTCTGGGCGAAGGACCATGGGCCACGCGACGGCACGGCCCTGCGACCGTGGGTCGAGCGGTATCTCCGTGAGGCGGGCATCGAGCCCGACGGTGGCCCGATCCGGATCTTGACCCTCCCCCGCATCCTGGGCTACATCTTCAACCCGATCTCCGTGTGGTTCTGCTTCGATATCCACGGAGCGCTCCGCGCCCTCGTCTACGAGGTATCGAACACGTTCGGCGAACACCACAGCTATGTCGTACCCCTCGTCCGACCTGCGCGTGCAGGCCAGCGTGTCCGCAGCCACTTCGGTAAGGAGCTATTCGTGTCACCGTTCATCGACATGGATGCGCGCTATGACTTCACGACCCGGGTGCCGGATGAGCGCGCGACCATCGCGGTCCGCGAGACCGAGGGCGGGCGGCACCTCCTCGACGCATCGCTGCGCACCCGGAGGGTCCCGCTCTCGGGGCACGCGCTCGCTCGCCAGTTCGTCGCTCGTCCGCTCCTCACGATGAAGGTGATCGCCGGGATCCACTGGGAGGCCCTCAAGCTGTGGAGGAAGGGGGCGCCGTACCGGCGCAGAGGGGCGCCCCCCGAGCAACGGGTATCGATCGTGAGGTCCGACGGGCCCGGCACAGGGGTCACCGCATGAACGCCGCCGAACGAGCCGTCCTCGGGGCGATCGGCCGTCGTGTCCAGATCGGCCGGCTGACGGTGCGGATGCCCGACGGGAAGCGCCGACGGTTCGGTGGACGCATCCCCGGACCCGAGGCCGTGGTCGACCTGCACAGCCCGGCGCTGCTGCGCCGGCTGGCATCGCTGGGAGCGATCGGGCTCGCCGACGGGTACATCGCCGGCGACTTCGACACCGAGGATCTGGCGGATGTCATCGAACTCGCAGCCCTGCACCTGGAGCCCACGGGTGCTCCGCTCATGCGCGGGCCTATCGAGCGGATCGGGAGATCGATATGGCGGCGGTTGGGAGACGCGGCCGCGCCGCGCGGCCCGATCCGGGACATCGTGCAGCACTACGATCTGGGCAACGAGTTCTACGAGGCGTGGCTGGACCCGACGATGACCTACTCCTCAGGCGTGTTCGTCGAACCGTCGGCGTCGCTCGAGGATGCGCAGCGCGAGAAGTACCGGCGCCTTGCCGAGGCCACGGGGATCGAGCACGGCGACACGGTGCTCGAGATCGGATCGGGATGGGGTGGCTTCGCCGTCTACGCAGCCGAGACGCTGGGGGCCGACGTGACGACCCTGACGGTGTCTCGCGAACAGCACGATCACGTCCTCAAGCTCGTCGCCGATCGCGGCCTCAGCGATCGGATCGACGCGCGACTCGAGGACTTCGAGCAGGCGAGGGGCTCCTTCGATCGGGTCGTGTCGATCGAGATGATCGAGTCGCTCCCCCAGCGTCGGTGGGAGCCGTACTTCCGCGTGCTCGCAGATCGCGTGCGCCCGGGGGGGTCGATCGGGCTCCAGATCATCGTGGTGGCCGATCATCACTGGCGTACCTCGAACGCCGACCCTGACTTCATCCGCCGCTACGTGTTCCCGGGCGGCCAGGTGCCCTCGGCCGCGGTCCTGCGGGGTCTCGCTCGGCGGCACCGCCTACGCTGGGTGGAAGACCACGGCTACGGGGCATCCTACGCCTTGACGCTCGCCTCCTGGCTGGCCACCTTCGACCGCGAGTGGCCAAGGATCCGGGCGATGGGCTTCGACGAGTCGTTCCGCCGGATGTGGCGTTACTACCTCTCGTACACACAAGGTGGCTTCCGCGCCGGCCGCGTCGATGTCAGGCAGATCGTGCTCGCCGGGTAGGCCTGAGCGCGTGACGACTGCATCGGTTCGACCACACCGTCGGCGGTCTGACCACTCTATCCTTTACGCGATGGCTACCGCCTCAGCGCGCCGGTGTTCTGGAGAACGAGCATGATCGTGGCTGCACGAGGAACACCGGTCGGCCGATGATCCTGGTGACCGGCGCGAGCGGCGCGATCGGCTCTCGGGTCGTCGCTCGGCTGGTGGAACAGGGCGTCGACGTGGTTCCCGCCGGGCGCAGGCCCGACGAGCTGGCCCGCCGATGGCCTTCGCTGGCGCCCCGTGAGGTCGACGTGCTGCGACCCGACACGCTCCCGGACGCCCTGGACGGGGTCGGAACCGTCTACTACCTCGTGCACTCGATGGAGCCGGGCGAAGGGTCGTTCGACGAGCGAGACCGCGTGGGCGCGAGGAACCTGGCCGAGGCCGCCGCAGATGCCGGCGTGCGAAGGATCGTGTACCTCGGCGGCCTGGGACGCGACACCGACGGCCTCTCTGAGCACCTCCAGAGCCGGCAGGCGATCGGGCGGCTCCTGGCGGGATCGAACGTGCCGGTCCTCGAGTTCCGCGCGGGGGTGGTGATCGGCCTGCACAGTGCATCCTTCACCATGCTGCGCGACCTCGTCTCGAGGCTCCCGCTCATGGTGGTGCCTCGCTGGGTCCGCACGCTGTCGCAGCCGATCGCGCTCGACGACGTGATCGGGTACCTCGACGCGGGGCGAGACGCGGAGCTTCCCGAGCATCACACCGTGGTCGAGATCGGAGGTCCTGATGTGCTCTCCTACGCGGACATGATCAAGGCGTATGCGGAGGCGACCCATCGACGGCGCATCCTGATCCCCGTACCGCTCCTGACGCCGCGGCTTTCCTCACTGTGGTGCGGACTGACGACCTCCGTCCCGAAGGAGGTCGCCAAGCCGCTCATCGAGGGGATGAGCTCCGAAGTCATACTCACGAGCGACCGGTCCGCGCGGATGTTCCCCGGCATCGAGCCTCTCTCGTTCTCCGAGGCCCTCGGTCGCGTTCTCCCGTAGCGCCCATCTCGATGGGTACATCGCCGGCGATGTGACGGAACGCCCTTCGCGGGCCGGGTGATGCCCGCGCCTCGATCGCGCCGCCTCGAAGCAAGACCTCCAGGTGCGAGATCAGGGCGCGGATGTCGCGGTGAACGCCTCCGCGGCGCGCGTGCCGGTCCAGATGATGATCGGGGCGAGCGTGCTGTGGCTGGACCACCCCCGGCTGGTTCACGATCTCGCTGATGACCGCGGCGAGACCGGCCGTTCGTCGGTCCACGCCGCGGACTGCACCGTCGGTCCGTTCGCGGGCGGGGCCCGCCGGGGCCCCCCGCGGAACGGCGGGGGGGCCCGCCCGGTTGGTTCCCGTGAGGGGCGCG
>JBKJXU010000087.1:0-4609 GCA_046716145.1 Actinomycetota bacterium | reverse complement strand
GGAGGCCCCTGATGCCAGAAGAGACCCTCTCCAAGCGAGACGTCCTGGGTCACAGCCCGATCTTCACCGAGGACGTCATGAACGACATCCACGTGAAGGCCGAACTCGGGCGCTACCGCATGCGCGGCTTCTCCATGTTCAAGCCGATCCCGCACTGGGACCAGCTGATGTTCATGCCAGGCACGCTCACTCGGTTCGTGATCGAGGGCTACCGCGAGAAGTGCGAGACCAAGACGGTGCTGGGCGCGCGGTTCGCGCGCGAGCCCCTGGAACTGGACATCCCGATCTACATCACCGGGATGTCGTTCGGGGCGCTGTCGTTGGAGGCCAAGATGGCGCTCGCCAAGGGCGCCTCGATGGCCGGCACCGCCACGTGCTCGGGGGAGGGCGGCATGATCCCGCCCGAGCGCGATCACTCGACCAAGTGGTACTACCAGGTGATCCAGAGCCGGTACGGGTTCAACCCGCACCACCTGATGTTGGCCGACGGGATCGAGTTCTTCATCGGCCAGGGCTGCAAGGTAGGCCTGGGTGGACACCTGATGGGGCAGAAGGTGACCGAGCAGGTGGCCGAGATGCGCTCGCTGCCGGCCGGGATCGACCAGCGCTCGCCGGCGCGGCACCCCGACTGGCTGGGCCCTGACGACCTCTCGCTCAAGATCCAGGAGATCCGCGAGGCGACCGACTACCGGGTCCCGATCCAGTTGAAGCTCGGCGCAGCCCGGGTCTACGACGATGTGCGGATGGCCGCCAAGTGCGGGCCCGACACGATCTACCTCGATGGGGCCGAAGGCTCCACCGGCGCCGGGCCGCACATCGCCACCGAGGAGACCGGTATCCCATTGATGGCCGCGATCCCCGAGGCGCGCCGTGCGCTGGAGGACGTGGGGCTGGCCGACGAGATCGATCTGATCGTCGCCGGCGGGATCCGCAACGGCGCCGACGTCGCGAAGTGCCTGGCGCTCGGGGCCAAGGCCGTGGCGATCGGGACGTCGGCACTGATGGCGCTCAACTGCAACAAGGAGATCCCCGGCGTCACCGACTACGAGGGGACCGTCGGCGTACCGGCCGGTCGGTGCTACCACTGCCACACCGGCCGCTGTCCGGTGGGGATCACCACCCAGGACCCGGAACTCCGCAAGCGGCTGGAGGTCGACTCGGCGGCGACGCGTGTCTACAACTTCCTGACCGCCATGACCATGGAGTTGCAGATGCTGGCGCGGGCCTGCGGCAAGACCGACGTCCACAGCCTGGAGCCCGAGGACCTCTGCGCGCTCACGGTCGAGGCTGCGGCGATGGCGAAGGTGCCGCTCGCCGGCACCGACTACATCCCGGGCGTGACCGAACAGAACACCCTGGACCAGATCAAGACGATGATGCAGAAGTACCTGGCCGACTCGGGCCAGATGCCGACCTCCTAGGAGCGACGATGACCGAACAACATCTCAGCACGAAGATCGGGATCGACGCCGAGGAGCTGGCCGGCCACCGCTTCCCCTACCAGGAGGACATCACGCTGGTCGAGGACCTCGACCTGGAGGCGCTCACCCCCGGCGAGGACATCAACTGGCTCGAGGACATCACCCTCCTGCAGGAGGACGGTCAGGCCGCGGTGTTCGACCGCTACTCGAACTCGTTCCTGAAGATCTACTTCGAGATCCCGGCCGGGCGCGAGGACGAGATCGGGCGCAAGGTGCTGATGAAACACCTCACCAGCGGCAACTCCTACGGGATCTCGCTCAAGGCCAAGCATACGAAGTTCCCCCAGCCCGAACTCGGATCGTGGGTCGAGGGTTCGCCGACGGTGGGGACCGACTACCACCCGCCGGTCCTGGAGGGCTGGGAGAAGCCCGCAGGGCACTGAGGTGCGCGTCCTCGTCCTGCAGCACATCGCGTGCGAACCACCCGGCGCCTACGAGGACGTGCTGCGCGACCGCGGCGCCTCGATCGTGCGCGTGGAGCTCGACGAGGGTGAGCCGATGCCCGACGCGCGCGGGTTCGACGCGTTCGTGGCGATGGGCGGCCCGATGAGCGTCAACGACGAGGACGAGCACCCGTGGCTCCGTGATGAGAAGCGAGGGATCGCCGAGGCCGTCGCTGCCGGTGTTCCGTACTGGGGAGCGTGCCTCGGCGTGCAGTTGCTCGCGTCCTCGTTGGGCGCGCGGGTGTACGCGGGTCCTGAGCCCGAGGTGGGGGTCCTGCCGGTCACGCTCACCGCCGCGGGCGCCGCAGACCCCGTGACCGGCGTGTTGCCGCACGCGCTCGACACGTTGCAGTGGCACGGCGACACGTTCGACCTGCCTGACGGCGCCACGCTGCTCGCGTCCTCGCCGGCCTACCCCAACCAGGCCTTCCGGGTCGGCAGCGCCTACGGGGTGCAGTTCCACCTCGAGGTCTCGCGGGCGATGGCCGAGGAATGGGGCCGGGTCCCGATCTACGGCCAGGCGCTCGACCGGGTGCGCGGCCCCGGATCGCTGCCCGGCCTCATCGACGAGTTCGCGGCGCAGGAGTCGACGATGCTCGACCACGGCCGGCAGATGTTCGAGGCGTGGATGGACCTGGCGCTCGCGGAGGCAGCGTGAGCGACGGCCGCCCGCTCGTGCTGATCTCCGAGGGGTTCGCCGACTACGGCGACTACTACGGGGTCGGCTACCCGCGGCCGTTGCTTGCGGCGGGCGCGTTCCCCGTCCTGCTGCCGTACCTCGATGACGCCGATGACCGTCGGGAGGCGATCGCGCGCGCCGATGGTCTGGTCCTGGCGGGCGGCCGCGACATCGACCCGTCCCACTACGGGCGGTCCGACCCGCACCCCAAGCAGCTCACACCCCAGTGGAAGCTCGACCCGATCGAACTGGACTACGCGCGCCTCGCGGTCGGCGAGGGCGTGCCGCTGCTGGGGATCTGCCGCGGCTCGCAGATCCTCAACGTCGCGTTCGGCGGGACGCTCTACGGCGACGCGAGCGAGTTCCCCGGTGAGGGAGCGGACCATCCCCACGCGAAGTGGGACGAATGGCGGGCGTTGGTGGCGGCGACGCTAGCCGGCGAGCCCCGGGCGCCGCACCCGACCCACCCCGTCACGATCGCCCCGGACTCGCTGCTCGCCCAGCACCTCGGTGAACGCGCCGTCGTGGATTCCTACCACCACCAAGGGTTCCGCGAACTCGGCGAGGGCCTGCGCCCCGTCGCGTGGGCGCCCGACGGCGTCGTCGAGGCGATCGACATGCCCGGAGCTCCCGGCTTCGTCCTGGCTGTCCAGTGGGAGTTGCACGAGGAGTGGCAGGACGACGACCGCTCGCTCGGGTTGTTCCGTGCGTTCGCCGATGCCGCCACCGAGCGCCGCCAATCTCGCGAAGGAGCCACCGTCCGGTGACCGCCACGATCGAGGTCACGATGGACGTGCTCGCCGCCGACGCCGACCGCGTCGTCGCGTTCTGGAGAGAAGCCCTCGGTTACGACCACCTCTACGACCGCGGGATCTACACGGTCCTGCTTCCGCCCGAGGGTGACCACCGGCCCCGGATGGTGTTCCAGCGCGTCGAGGAACGCACCACCGACAAGAGCCCGGTCCACGTGGACCTCCGCGTGGACGAACCCGCCGCCGAGGTCGCGCGCCTGCAACGGCTCGGCGCCTCGGTAGCCTGGACCATCGACGAGACGAACGAGGGCATCAGCCGCTGGACCACCATGACCGATCCTCAGGGCACGCTGTTCTGCGTCTGCCCCGCCCGGAAGGAGTGACCCGACACCCATGCCCCTGCCCGCACACGCCAAGTACGTGGTGATCGGCGCCGGCGTCCACGGCCTGTCCACCGCCTGGCACCTGGCCAAGGAACTCGAGGCCCGCGGTCTCGGCTCGGGCGCCGACGTCATCGTCCTGGACAAGGAGGGTGTGGGCGCCGGCCCCTCAGGGATCGCATGCGGCGTGATCCGCAACAACTACTTCCAGCCCGCCATGCGCGAACTCATGGCGCACTCGGTCGGCATCTGGGACTCCGACCCCGAGGCGTTCCACTACTTCCCGGTCGGCTATATGCAGATCGCCCCCGAGGTCATGCACGCCGACGTCGCGAGCATCTACGAACAGCAGCAGGCCATCGGGTACGAGTCGATCCTCATCGAGGGCGAGGACGATTGCCGCCGCTACATGGAGGCGATGTTCGAGGACTGGCAGGCCAAGAACATCACCGTGATCCTGCACGAGAAGCGCGGCGGCTACGCCGAGAACATGCCCTCGATGCTCGGTCTGCGCGCCAAGTCCGAGGCACTCGGGGTCGCCATGCACGCGCCGGTGACCGTGGCTGGCTTCCGCGTCGAGGGCGGCGCGGTCACCGCGGTCGAGACCGACGAGGGCACCATCGGGTGCGACGCGGTCGTCGTGGCCGCCGGCCCATGGGTCCGTGACTTCTGGCACATGCTCGACCTGCCCTCTACCACCAAGGTCCTGGGCCGCGACGGCGTCGTCTACGACCGCCCCACGTGGACCTACTGGTGCTTGCAGGAAGGGACGCTCGGCGTCGACCCGTCCTACCTGAGCACCAACGACGGCGCGAAGCCGCCGGTGATCCACATCGACACCGACGCGCCGCTCATCGACGACATGGACGGCTCG
>JBKJXU010000086.1:0-11007 GCA_046716145.1 Actinomycetota bacterium | reverse complement strand
CTACGAAGCGCTCGGCGGCCACATGGCGTCGGTGATCCCGATCGACGAGGTGCTGGCGCGGCCGGACGTGCGCCGCCTCTGACCATGGGCGGTCCGGTGGCGGCGATGACGGCGGACGGGGCACGGCTGCATCTGCAGCACGGACCCATCGACCTGATCATCGAGGCCTGGGGCTCGCCCGAGGAGGTGGCCGCCGCGTATCGCCGCGCGTGGGAGCGGTTCCAGCCGCTGCTGGACGAGTTGGTCGCGGAGCTGCCGCTGTTGCGGAGCGCACTCGATCCAGCGGCGGCCGGTCCTTCCGGCCGGGTCGCCCGGCGGATGGCCGCGGCCGTGGCGCCGTTCGTGGGGGACCGGATCATCACACCGATGGCCGCTGTGGCCGGCGCCGTCGCCGACGAGATCTGCGGGGTGATGGTGGCGAGCGGAGGCCTGCGCCGCGCCTACGTGAACGACGGCGGCGACATCGCGCTGCACCTCGCGCCGGGCGAGACGCTGGAGGTCGGGTTGGTGCCGGTGCCGCAGCAGCCGGCGCTCGTGGGCGCCGCCACGGTCCGTGCCGAGGATCCGGTCCGCGGGGTCGCCACGAGCGGGCGCCACGGACGGAGCTTCTCGCTGGGGATCGCCGACGCGGTGACGGTCCTGGCCGACTCGGCGGCGCGCGCCGATGCCGCCGCCACCCTGATCGCGAACGCGGTCGACCTTCCCGGTCATCCGGCGATCGCCCGCGTGCCGGCCTCCGAGCTCGAGCCCGAGAGCGATCTCGGTTCCCGGCCGGTCACGACCGAGGTCGGTGCGCTCAAGTGGGCCGACGTCGCGCGGGCGCTCGCCTCGGGCGCGGCGGAAGCCGAACGGATGCGCGCGGAAGGCCTGATCACCACCGCGGTGCTGTGTCTGGACGACCAGGTCGCGACGGTCGGCGAGCGAACGGCCGCTAGCCTTCCGTGACGGCCGCGAACAGCCGCCACGATCTGTCGATCCCCTTCAGTTGGTGCTCGCCTCGATCCTCGAACGAGAAGCCGGATCCGGCGACCAGGTCGCGAACCGTGCTCGACACCAGCACCTCCCCGGGTGCGGCGGCGGCCTGCACCCGCGCGCCCACATGCACGGCGATGCCCGCGAGCTTCGGTCCGACCAGTTCGCATTCCCCCGTGTGGATCCCGGCACGCACCACGAGGCCACGCTCACCGGCTCCGTCGACGATCACGCGTGCGCATGCGATCGCGCGCGCGGGTCCGTCGAATCGGCAGAAGAACCCGTCACCAGCCGTGTCGATCTCGATACCGCGGTAGCGGCCCAGTTCGCGGCGAACGTCGGACTGATGCGCCGCGAGCAACTCACTCCACGCGCGGGCGCCGAGCTGCGCGGCGACGCCCGTGGAGTCGGTGAGGTCGGTGAACAACACCGTGGCGAGCACCGCGTCGGGCACCGCGGGTCTGGCCTCCCCGCGGATGAACGAGATGGTCGCGTCGGCCAGCTCCGGGAAGTTCGGGTCCCATCCCTGGCCCGGCAGCTCGAGCGTCTCGGCACCGCGGATCCGATCAGCGACGAACCGTGACGCTCCCCGTTGCTGCTCGCGATACATGATCAGGGTCGGGACCCGGATCGAACCGAGGATGTCGGTGATGTCGGTCTCGCCCTGCAGCCTCGCGAAATCGGCGGCTCCGGCGGGCCCGACCGCGGAACGCTGCATCCACACGAACCAATCCATCAGCTCGTCGTCTTCGCCATACGCCTCATCGATGGTGCGGCCGAACTCCTCGAGGAAATCGCGATCGCCCCAGCGCTCACGCATCTCGAGGACCCATCCGGCGAGCTCTTCCTCGGTCGATCCGAAGGGATAGGTGCCCGACCGCACCGATCGTGCCCACGGGGTGAACAGGATCAGGTGGTCGAGGCGTTCGGGGTAGGTCGCGGCGACCAATGCACACGTGTTCGCGCTCTCGGAGACGCCGAAGAGCGACACCCGCTCGCACCGGACCGCGTCCATCACGGAGACCACGTCGTCCATGCGCGACTCGAGCGTGACGGTGCGAGGCCGATCGGACAGCCCGGTCCCGCGTGGATTGAAGACGATCAAGCGTGCGTGGGCGGCGATCTCTCGGAGGAATGCGGCGCTGCGCTCATGCCGCCACAGGGCGTCGATGCTCGTGAGGTGCGGCGCGTACACGACGGTCTGCTCGCCCTCGCCCACCACCTGGTAGGCGATGGAAACGCTGCCGGTCCGCGTGTAGCGAACGTCGGGGATATCCACGCGCGCATCCTCCCACCGCGGGTCGCGGCTATACCACCCCCGTGCTAGCGTCCGCCGACGGGGGGTGAGGGCCGATGGACATCCGCAAGATCGTGACGATGATCGATGACGTGCGGATCGAGGCCGGGCAGCCCGTGGACCCGCCCATCCGGCGCGTCATCGCCGCCGCGGTGCTCGCGAACCCCTTGGCCGGCCGCTACGTGGAAGACCTGAGCGAGCTCATCGCGGCGAGCGTGGAACTGTCCGCGACGCTCTCTGCGCTCGCGGTCGCACAGCTCGGCGGCAGGCCCGTGCACAGCTACGGCAAGGGCGGCATCGCGGGGATGAAGGGCGAGCTGGAACACGTTGCCGCCTTCCTCCACCCGGAGTTCGGCGCCCCGCTCCGCGAGGCCTCGGGCGGAGGCAAGGCCATCATCCCCTCGGCGAAGAAGCGCGGCGGGCCGGGTGTCACGCTCGACATCCCGCTGCACTCCAAGGACGCGGCGTTCGTCCGGAGCCACTTCGATGCGGTCGAGCTGCGGATCGTGGATGCGCCCGATGACGACGAACTGGTCATCGCGGTCGCGGTGACCGACGGCGGCCGGCCGCTCCCGCGCGTGGGGGGCCTGCTGGTCTCTGAGATCGTGGGAGAAGACGGTCTCCGGTGAGCGACCTGGTCATCCGCGGGATCGGCACCATCGTCACGGGCGACATCGACGCCCCGATCGCAGGCGGCGACACGATCGTCGTCCGCGGCGGCGTGATCGCGTTCGCAGGGAACGCGGCCGAGGCCGCGGTCGACGACATCACCGCCGTGATCGACGCCGCGGGTGCCACCGTGACGCCGGGGTTCTGCGACAACCACGTGCATCCGGTGCTGGGCGATTTCACGCCGCGGCAGAACCAGATGGGCTTCATCGACTCGTATCTGCACGGCGGCACGACGACCATGATGTCCGCGGGCGAGCCGCACACGCCCGGCCGTCCGACCGATCCCGCCGGCGTGAAGGCGCTCGCGATCCTGGCGCACCGCTCGTTCGCGAACCTGCGGCCCTCCGGCGTCAAGGTGCACGCGGGCGCCGTGCTGCTGGAGCCGGGCCTCACGGAAGCCGACTTCGAGGAGATGGCGGCGGCGGGCGTCGAGTTGGTCGGCGAGATCGGGATCTCCGGCGTGAAGGACGCGGTCGTGGCCGCGGAGATGACGCGGTGGGCGCAGGCGCGCGGGATGCGCGTGATGGTGCACACCGGGGGCGCCTCGATCCCCGGGAGCGGGATGGTGGGCGCGGACTTCGTGGTGCAGGTTCGGCCCGACGTGGCCGCACACGTGAACGGCGGTCCGACGGCGCTGCCGCTCGATCACGTGGAGCGGATCCTGGACGAGACGACGGCGCGGGTCGAGATCGTGCACAACGGCAACGTGAAGGCGGCGGGCGAGGTCGCGGCGCTCGTGGCGCGCCGCGGGGAGCTCGGGCGTCTCGTGATCGGCACCGACAGCCCGGCGGGATCAGGCGCGCAGCCGCTCGGCATGCTGCGGGCGATCTCGTGGGTGGCCGCGCTCGGCGGGGTCGAGCCTGCGCTCGCCGTCGCCGCCGCCACCGGGAACGTCGCGGCGTTGCATGGTCTGCACGTCGGGGTCATCGCCGAGGGGCGCGAGGCCGACCTGCTCGTGGTGGACGCGCCGCTCGGCTCGCAAGCCGCCGACGCGCTCGGCGCGTTCGCGATCGGGGACACGCCCGCGGTGGTGTCGGCGATCATCGACGGGGTGCCGCGGTTCACGAAGAGCCGGAACACGCCTCCGGGTGTGCGTCCGGTGTCGTTCTCGACCTAGCCGGAGCGCTACGCGGACTTCGTCGTTGGCCCGCCGAGGTAGGCCTGGATCACCGCGGGATGCTCGGCGATATCGCGGGGCAGCCCCAGCGCGATGGTCCGGCCCTGGTCGAGCACCTGGATCCGGTCGCAGAGCTTCATGATGAGGCGCAGGTCGTGATCGACGATCACCACCGTGCAGCTGAGGCTCGCCCGGATGCGCCGGATGTTCTCGAGGAGCTCGTCGGATTCGTTCTCGTTCATGCCGGCCGCGGGTTCGTCGAGCAGGATCAGCGACGGCCGGCGCACCACGGCCCTCGCGATCTCCAGCCGCCGCTGCATCCCGTAGGGCAGGTTCACCGCTCGCTCGCGTTCGACCCCGGTGAGGCCGAAGCCGGCGAGGACCTCGTCCACCGAGGCATCGGCGACCCCCGGCGGCGCCGCGGCTTCCACGTTCTCGCGCACGGTGAGCTGCGGGAACAGGCGGATGTTCTGGAATGTGCGGGACAGGCCGAGCGCGGCGACCTGATGGGCCTTGTGACCACCGATCTCCCGCCCCTCGAACACGATGCGTCCTGCCGAGGGCGCGTACGTCCCGGCGATCACGTTGAGCAGCGTGGTCTTGCCCGAGCCGTTGGGTCCGATCAAGCCGAGGATCTCACCTCGGTGCACCTCGATGTCCACGCCCGCGAGCGCCGCGATCCCCTCGAAATGCTTCTCCACGTCCTGGCCGTGCAGCACCGTGGGCGCCTCGGCGAGCCGGGTCGGCTCGCTCGGCGTTTCCTCATCAGCCACCGCTGGCTCGCCGGCGCTCTCGCTCGCTGACGCCCGCCGGGCGCGTCGCGCTGCTGGGGAGAGCCGGCGGAGGAGGTCGTCGATCTCCCAGCGGTCGAAGATGCCCTCGGGTCGAAGGATCAGGGTCACGATGATCAGCAGCGCGATCGCGAACTGCACCGTGCCGGTGATGCGAGGAAGCTCCCAGGGACCGATCGAGAGGCCCTGCTCGACCTGCGCGAGGGTATCGGTCAGGAACGTGATGATCGCCGCGCCCGTGACCGCTCCCGTTATCGACGTGCGGCCGCCGATCACGAGCATCGCGAGCAGCGCGAACGTGATCGCGAAGTAGAACTGGTTCGCGTTGAACGCGATCACGCTCTGCGCCCAGAGCGAGCCCGCGGCCCCCATCATCGCGGCGCTCAGCAGCCACGCCCCGTACCGGGTCCTGACCACGTTCGTTCCCACCGAGGCCGCGGACAGCGGATCCTCGCGCGAGGCGCGGAGCCGGAGCCCCGGCCCCGACTCCTTGTAGAGGCGCCCGATCACCACGAACACGATCGCGGCCACGGTCCCGGCCACGACCCCGGTTCGGACCGGGATCCCGGCCAGGCCGACCGAGCCTCGCGTGTACGCGGTCGCGTTCTGGAAGAAGGTGTGCGTCACGACCAACAGCGCGAGGGTGGCCATCGCCATCGTCGCCTCGGTCATGCGGATGACGGCGCCGCCGAACACGGCGGCCACGATCACCGCGGCGAGCGCCGAGGCCGCGATCGCCGGGACGAGGCCGAGGTCCGCCGTCGCCAGCAGCGAGGGGAGACCGGGCAACTGCGACGCCTTGATGGCTTCCGGGATCGTCACGAGCGCCGTGACGTAGGCACCGACACCCATGAACGCCACCTGTCCGAACGACACGATGCCGCTGTTGCCGATGAAGACCTGGATCGACACCACGAGCATCACGTTGACGACGAACATGACGAACGTGCGGCCGGACGACGGCGACCCGTACGTGTTGACCAGCCACATGCCGACCAGCAACACCACCGCGATCGAAGCCGCGCCGAGGAGGGCGGGCCGCAACCTGCTCCTGGCGATGACGCTCATACGGCCACGACCCTCGGTCCGAACAGTCCCTGCGGCCGGACGTACAGGATCGCGACGACGATCAGCAGGGACACCCCTTGCGCGTAGGGCAGCAGCGATCCCGGGAGCAACGCCTGGAGGAACACCTCGAGGGTGCCCAGGAAGAAGCCGCCGAGCACCGCCCCCCGTAGGTGGCCGAGGCCGCCGATCACCGACGCGATGAAGGCCTGGATCACCGGCACGAACCCTGTCGTGGGGTTCACCGACGTGGTGCGCGCGATCCACAACACGCCCGCGATGCCGGCAAGGATGCCTGAGATCAAGAAGGCAAGCGAGATCACGCGGTTCGCCCGCACACCCGATAGCCGGGCCGTGGTGAAGTCCTGCGATGCGGCTCGCATCGCCACGCCCGACCGCGAGCGGCGCATGAACGTCGTGAGACCCACCAGCGAGATCACGCCGATCCCCGCGGTGACGATGCTCAGCACGCTGATGCGCACTGGACCGAGTTGCAGCGCCTCGTCGAACAGGGCCGGCACCGGGATGCCGCGCGAGCGGACGGACACGGCCTGGCGGAACCCGCCCTGGATCAGCTGGGCGACGGCGAACGAGGTGAACAGCAGCGACACGAAGCTCGCGTTTCGGAGCGGACGGAACGCGACCAGTTCCATGAGCACCGACGCCAGACCGGCGGCCAGGATGCCGACCAACGCCACCACGATGAACGGCGCTCCGAGATGCGTGGCGGCGAGCATCGCGTACCCGGCGACCGTGACGAGTTCGCCGTAAGCGAAGTTCAGCATCCCCAGCACGCCGTAGACCATCGACAGCCCGAGCGCGAGCAGCGCGTAGATGCTCCCGAGCGAGAGCGCGTTCACGAGCTGCTGCACGAACTCCGACGGACTCACGTCATCCCGCCTGGCTGATCCCGAGATAGGAACGCTCCAGCTCGCCTTCCACCAGCTCGGCGGTCGGTCCGGAGGCCACGACGGTGCCGACCGAGAGCACGTAGGCGCGGTCCGCGATCTCGAGGGCGCGGTGCACGTTCTGCTCCACGAGGAGCACGGTGACGCCCTCGGCGCGCAGTTCGTCGATCAGCTCGAAGATCCGGTCGACGAAGATGGGGGCCAGTCCGAGCGACGGCTCGTCGAGCAGCAGCATCCGCGGCCTCGACATCAGGGCGCGAGCGATCGCGAGCTGCTGCTGTTCACCACCCGACAGGGTCCCGGCCAGCTGGCCTGCGCGTTCGCCGAGGATGGGGAACCGGTCCAGCCAGCGGGCGGTGTCGGCGCGCAGTTCCTCGCGGTCGGTCCGGGCGATCCCGCCGATCGTGAGGTTCTCCTGCACGGTCAGGTTCGCGAACACGTGGCGTCCCTCGGGCACGAGCGCCACGCCGCGGCGCACCACCGCCTCGGGGACCAGGCCGGTAAGAGCTTCCCCGTCGAACGTGACGGAGCCGTGCTGCGGCTTCAGCGCCCCGGCGAGCGTGCGCAAGAGCGTCGTCTTCCCCGCGCCGTTGGGACCGAGCGCCGCGACGATCTCGCCACGATCGACCTCGAGCGAGACGTCGCGGATCGCGACCACCGCGCCGTAGGCGACCGTCAGCCCGTCCACGACGAGCAGGGGAGGGTCGGCGTCGGCCGCGTCCGCCGTCCGGTCCCTCCCGCGCTCCTCGGTCACACCTAGATCGCGGGCACGTAGGTGGGGAACCCCGGCTGCTCGAGGCAGGTGAACGCGGTGACGTCCATCTGGATCAGGGCGGCCGGTTTGTCGGCCCGCCTCGTCTCCGGATCCATCACGAGGTGGCCGGAGATGCCCGTGTAGTCGGTGGAGGCGAGCTGCGTGATGATCGCGGCGGGCTCCGCGCTGCCGGCCGCCTCGATGGCAGCCGCCAGGAGGTTGACCTCGTCGAAGCCGACCACGGCCACGTAGGAGCTCGGGTCCTTGCCGTTGGCCGCGTTGTAGTCGTCGTAGAAGGCCTGCACCTCGGGGTCGCCCTCGGCCGTGCAGACCGAGTTCGAGAACGTGAGGCCGTCGATCGCGTTCTCCCCTGCGTCGAGGAGGGCAGCGTCGGCGTTGCCGTCCGTCGAGAGCACCGGCGTGGTGAGACCTGCCTGGCGGAGCTGGCGGAGGAAGACGACGCTGTCGGGGATGTACATCGGGGTGAAGATCGCGTCAGGCGCCGGGTCGGCGTTCGCGATCTTCGTGACCACCGCCGAGTAGTCGCCAGCACCGAGCTTGTACTGGTCCGTGGCGACCACCGTGCCGCCCCCATGCTCGAACGCGTCGGCGAAGAACAGCGGCAGGTCCCTGGTGTACGGGATCTCGTTCGACCCCAGCACGTACACCGTCTCGTAGCCCTGCGCGAGCCCGTACTCGGCCAGCACCGCGGACTGGATGTTGTCGCTCATGACCACTTGGTACGCGCACGCACCCATGTCGCCGACCAAGGTCGGGTTCGTGCCCAGACCGGTCGAGATCGGGACGCCCGCGGCGCAGGCGACCTGCCCCTCCGCGAGGATCGCGTCGCCCACGCTGCCGATCAGATACACGGCGCCGTCGTCGATGAGTTGCTGGGTGACCTTGGCCGCCTCGGCCAGATCGGTGCGCATGTCCACGGTCTTCAACTCGAGCGGGCGTCCGAGCACGCCGCCGTTCTCATTGATCTGGTCGACGGCGAACTGCGCGCCCTCCTGCATGGGGGAGTCGTAGTACGCCCAGTCGGTCGTGAGGTCGGCGGGGAAGCCGATCACGATGGGTTCGCCCGATGCTGAACCGCTCCCGCTCCCGCTGCCGCCGGGGGTGCTCGCCGTGCTGCATGCTGCACCCACCAGACCCAGGACGAACACCAGCGCGATCGATCTTCTGTGCATCCCAACCTCCCGTCGATGTCCGGCATTCGTACGATCGACGGAGGAGACTGTCAAACTCGTCACCGACTTCCCTTCGTTGACGAGATAAGGAAGGATCCTGCCTTCGGGATGAGGAGGGGCATACGCGCACGAGCGAGACGATCGGCGAAGAGGCCCGCGACCGGCTGGATGAGATCACGTCGTCCGAGCGATGGGTAGCGCTCCGAGCGCTGCACGTCGTCGCGGGGGGTGCGAAGTCCACGTGAGCATGCTCGATCGCCCGACGGAGGCCGGGGAGGTCTCGACATGGCTCGAGGGGGCGGGTGTCGCCGCCGTCGTCCTCGGGTTCGTCGATCCCTCGAACATCGTGCGCGCGAAGATCGTGCCGCGCGCCCGGTTCGCAGAGGTCGCGGTCTCGGGGGTCGGTCTCTCCACCCTGTTCAACGTGGCGATGTCGAACGATCTGTTCGCCCTGCTCCCCGGCTACATCGACGGTCCGAGCGGCGATCTGCGACTTCGCCCCGATCCGGCCGCGACCGTGCCGCTCGTGGCGATGCCGGGGTGGGCGTGGGCGCCCGTCGATCAGTACACGCAGGAGGGTGAGCCCTACCCCGCGTGTCCGCGTGCGTTCGCGCGGCGCATGGCCGAGGGCTTCACCGATCGGGGGCTCTCCGTGCAGGTGGCCTTCGAGTTCGAGTTCTCCGTCGGCGTGCGGGCCGAGGACGATGGGTTCCACCCGGCGCATCGGGGTCCGGGGTACAGCGACATCGCGCTCGTCAAGAACCACGACTTCGCGCTCGATCTGCTCACCACGATGCAGGCGCAGGGGCTCGAGCCGCAGCAACTGCATCCCGAGTACGCCGACGGCCAGTTCGAGATGTCGATCGCGCCTCGCGACCCGGTCGCAGCCGCCGACGCCGCGATGATCCTCCGCCAGTCGGTCCGCGCCGTCGCCCGCCGGCACGGACTGGTCGTGTCCTTCGCGCCGCAGGTCGGCCCCGAGACGGGCAACGGGACCCACGCGCACCTCAGCCTCTGGGAGGGTGAGCGCAACCTGATGTCGGGGGGCGAGGGTCCGGCCGGTATGGAACCCCGGGGGGAGGGGTTCGTCGCGGGGCTCCTGGGCGAGATCCCCGCCATCGTCGGCGTGACCGTGCCGACGACCCTCGGCTACCTGCGTCTGCGGCCGAACCACTGGTCGGGAGCCACCCAGTGCTGGGGCACCGAGAACCGCGAAGCAGCGCTGCGCTTCATCGCCGGCCCGACGGAGTCGACGCGGGGCGCCGCGAACATCGAGGTCAAGCCGGTCGACGGTACCGCGAACCCCTACCTCGCCGTCGGCGCGTTGCTGGCCGCAGCTCTGCACGGTCTGGATGCCGGCGCACAGCTGCCCCCTTCCACCGAGGAAGATCCCAGGAGCCTCCCCGACGCTGTCAAGGTGGAGCGCGGCGTGCGGCAACTCCCGGCGTCGCTCCCCGAGGCGGTCGAACGGCTCGCCGCGTCATCGGTGCTCCGCGACGCGATGGGCGACTTCTTGTTCGAGACGTTCCTCGCCACCCGGCGCGGAGAGTGTGAGGCCTACGCGGGGCTCGACGACGACGAACTCATCCGCCGCCTGCGGTGGCGATACTGATCGGGACCGCGGTCCCGGAAGGAGAGAGCGCGACCATGGCACGAGTGGACCTCACCGGCGCCGACGTGATCGACGCGCACTGTCACCCGTTCCGGACCCAGGATCTGCTCGATCGCGAGCCCAGGACCTTCGAGACGCGGTGCATGTTCCTGGGGACCGCGCTGCTCTCCTCGAACCACGCGCACCACGAGGCGGCGGCGTTCGTCGAGGAGATGACCGAGACGACGATGTTCGGGCTCGCGCTGCGTCGGTGGATCGCGTCGTACCTGGGCTGTGAGCCCACGAAAGACGCGGTGGTCGCGGCCCGCGACGCGGCGCTTCGAGCCGACCCGCAGGCGTACGTACGGGGGCTGCTCGAGTCCGAACGGGTGTTGGCGGTCGTCGCCGATGAAGGCTATCCGCAGCCGACCATCCCGCGCGCGGACTTCGAGTCCGCGCTGGGCGGGGTACCCGTGCATCGGGTGGGCCGCATCGAGCCCTGGATCGTGGACGCGCGCGAGGAGGGCACCTTCGACGCGACGGTCCAGCGGTTCGAGGAGGCGGTCAACGTCGCGGCGAGCGATCCTCGATTGATCGCCTACAAGACGATCATCGCCTATCGCACCGGCCTGGACATCACCGACCCC
>JBKJXU010000085.1:0-4795 GCA_046716145.1 Actinomycetota bacterium | reverse complement strand
ACGGTGGCGGCGGCGATCGCGAGCAGTTCGGGGGAGAGCGAAGGCAGCGGCACCACGCCGGTGCCGAGCGAGATCGCGGGGACCTCGCCCGCCAAGCCGGTCAAAGCCGCGAGCGTGTCGCGTGAGCCCACCTCGGGCAGGAACAGCGCCTGGTAGCCCAGATCGTGTCCGGCACGCGCCAGCCCGGCGAGGTCGTCCCACGCGTAGGCATCCCGCAACGCGAAGCCCGTCGGTTGGCGGCCGCCATCCATGCTGCGATGGTGCCAGACCGATGGACCCCGCGACCCTGCAGACCCGAGACGGCGTGCGCCTCGAGGCGGAGATCCGGATGCCCGACGGCACGCCGCGAGGATCCGCCGTGCTCTGCCATCCCCATCCGCGCCACGGCGGCTCCAAGGATCATCCCCTGCTGTGGGCGATCCGCAACGAACTCGCCGCGGCCGGGTCCTTCGCCGTCGTGGCGTTCAACTTCCGTGGCGTGATGGGCTCGAGCGGGTCCTACGGCGGTGGTCGAGACGAGCTCCGCGACGCCGCGGCGGCGATCGGGCACGCAGGAACGCTCGCCCCCGAAGGTGCCCCGCTCCTGCTCGTCGGCTGGTCCTTCGGCGCCAGCGTCGCCCTGCGCGCCGCCATCGACGACCCTCGCGTCAGCGCGCTGGCGCTGGTGGGGCTGCCACTCGATCCGAAGGACCTGGAACTCCCGCAGCTCCCCGGTGCCGCAGACCTGCGCGCGCTCCGTCGCCCGACGCTCCTGCTCACCGGGGAGCACGACGAGTATTGCCCGCCCGACATGCTCCGCGCCTACGCCACGGGGTTCCCACGCGCCGAGGTCTCCGTCGTCGAAGGGACGGATCACTACTTCTGGCGCCACGAGAAGGACGCGGCCACGGTGATCGGCGGATTCGCGGATCGCGTGCTCTTCGGATAGTCAGTCCCGCGTCCCGTGTCCGTTCGATCGGGGATCCGGGGGAGCGTCGCGGGGCCGCCAGATCCACACGAACGGCAGGAACAGCAACGCCCCGCCGAAGTACCCCGGGTCGGCGAACACGCCGAGCACACCGAACAGTGCGCACGCCGCGAGCCAGAGCCAGGGGTTCCCCCACCAGGGCCGTCCGGCCGGCCGCCGAGGTGGCGCGAGCGGCGTGTCCAGACCCGGCTCCACCAGCATCCGGGGCTCGCTGCGCCGGCGCACCGACGCCTGCTGACGCACGACCACCACGAGACCCGCGCCCAGCGCGAGCGCGGTCACGACCGGCAGGATGACCCTGATCCACACACCCACTACAGCGGGACGTGCGACAGGACCATGATCCGCGGCTCGGTCATCTCCTCCATCGCGAAACGAAGGCCCTCGCGGCCGAAACCCGACTCCTTCGACCCGCCGTAGGGCATCTGGTCGGCGCGGAAGGCGCTGACGTCGTTCACGATGACGCCGCCCACCTCAAGGGTGCGGTGCGCCTCGAACGCGCGGTTGATGTCGTTGGTGAACACGCCGGCCTGCAGCCCGTACTTCGAGTCGTTCACCTCGGCCAGAGCATCGTCGAAGGTCTCATACGGCGTGATCGTGCAGACCGGCCCGAAGACCTCCTCGCAGCGGACCTTCATCTGCGGGGTGGTCTGCGACAGCAGCGTCGGGCTCACGAAAGGACCGTCCACCGTGCCGCCCGTGAGGACCTCGGCGCCCTGCGACACCGCCTCGGCGATCCACTCGCCGATCCGATCCACCTCGCCGCGATCGATCACCGGGCCGACGTCGACGGTTTCGTCCATCGGGTCACCGACCTTCAGCTGCTCCACCTGTTTGGTCAAGCGCACCGCGAAGTCGTCGTAGACCTCGGCGGCCACCAGGACGCGCTGCACGCTGATGCAGGACTGACCGGCCTGGTAGTACCCGCCGAACGCGATGCGCTGCGCTGCGAGGTCCAGATCCGCATCCGAGTGCACGATCACGCCGGCGTTGCCACCGAGTTCGAGGGTGACGCGCTTCTTCGGGTCGAGGCCTTTCAGGTACCAGCCGATCCCGGCCGAGCCCGTGAACGAGATCTTGCGGAACCGGTCGTCGCGCGCCATCTGGTCGGCCACCTTCGAGCGCACCGGCAGCACCTGGTAGCAGCCCGCCGGGAGATCGGTCTCGTCGAAGAACTCCGCCAGACGGAGCGCCCCGATCGGGGTTGCGCTGGCGGGCTTGACCACGATGGGCGCCCCCACCGCGATCGCCGGCGCCACCTTGTGGGCCACCAGGTTGAGCGGGAAGTTGAACGGCGTGATCCCCAGCACCGGCCCAATCGGGAACCGGCGCAGGAGGCCGATCCGCGAGCCGAACGCGGCCTCGGTGTCCAGACGCATCAACTCGTCGCTGCCGTGGCGGAGCGTCTCGGAGGCCCAGCGGAACGTCGAGACCGCGCGTGTGGCCTCCACGCGTGCCCACTTGAGCGGCTTACCGCCCTCGGCGGCGATCAGCCGGGCGTTCTCCTCCAGGGTCTCGGCCAGGCGCCTGGAGATGTGGTCCAGGGCCGTGGCGCGGGCCGCCACGGACAGCCGCGACGCCTCGTGGAACGTCGCGGCGGCGGTGGCGGCAGCCTCCTCCACGTCGGCCTCCGTGGGTACGGCGATCTCGGCGACCACGGAGTCGTCGTAGGGGTTCTTCACGGCGAACGTGCCCTCGCCGGTGCGCCACTGGCCGTTCACGAGGTACGGACGGATCTCAGACATCAGGTTCACCACCTCCCGTGACGAGGGGGCGTCCGGATGGGACGCCCCCTGGCCACCGCGTCGCGTTGGTCCTCAGTCGAGCGAGACCATCACGTGCTTGATGTTCGTGTAGTCCTCCAGCGAGTAGACGCTCATGTCCTTGCCGTGGCCGGACTGCTTGTAGCCACCGTGGGGCATCTCGGGCGTGAGCGGGATGTGCGTGTTGATCCAGACGCACCCGTACTGCAGGCGCCGCGCCATGCGCATCGCGCGGCCCACGTCGCGTGTCCACACGCTCGAGGCGAGGCCGTAGTCCACGCCGTTGGCCCAGGCGACCGCCTGGTCCTCATCGGTGAACTTCTGCACCGTCACGACGGGTCCGAAGACCTCCTTCTGGACGATCTCGGCGTCCTGCGCGGGGTTGGCCACGACGGTCGGCTTGTAATAGAAGCCGTTGCTGTCGATCTGGCTGCCTCCGGTGAGGATCTCGGCGCCGGCCTCTGCTGCGCGGGAGACGAAACCCTCGACGCGCTCCAGCTGCTCCTTCGAGATCACGGAGCCCACGGAGACATCGGCCTCGAACGCGCCGCCGACCTTGATGCCCTCCACCGCGGGGACGAGCCCAGCCAGGACGTTGTCGTAGGCCTTCTCCGAGACGAGCACACGGCACGCCGCGGTGCAGTCCTGCCCTGCGTTGAAGTACCCGGCGATCGAGACCCACTCGACGACCGCGTCGATGTCGGCGTCATCGAAGACCACGACGGGGGCCTTGCCTCCGAGCTCCAGGTGCACGCGCTTGAGCGTGTCCGAGGAATTCTTCGCGATCAGCTTGCCCGTGGCTGTATCGCCGGTGATCGACACGATGCCGACGTCGGGGTGGCGCACGATCGCGTCACCCACCGGCACGCCGTCGCCGGTGATCACGTTGAACACGCCGGGCGGGAAGATGTCGGCGGCCAGCTCGGCCAGGCGGAGCGTGGTGAGCGGCGTCAGCTCACTCGGCTTGAGCACGATCGCGTTGCCGGTCGCGAGCGCCGGTCCGATCTTCCAGACCGCCATCATCAGCGGGTAGTTCCATGGAGAGATCAACCCCGCCACGCCGATCGGCTCGCGCCGGATGAACGAGGTGAACCCGGCCATGTACTCCCCGGCGCTGCGGCCTTCCATCGTGCGCGCCGCGCCGGCGAAGAACCGAAGGTTGTCGACGATCGGCGGGATCTCCTCGCTCATCGTCACCTCGGCGGGCTTGCCGGCGTCCTGCGCCTCGAGCTTCACGATCTCGTCGGCGTTGGCCTCGATCGCGTCGGCGAGCTTCAGCAACGCCAGCTGACGATCCTTCGGCGTGGAGTCGAACCAGGTCTCGTCGAACGCCTTCTTCGCGGCGGCGACGGCACGGTTCGCGTCCTCGGCCGAGCCCTCCTGCACCGAGGCGATGACCTCGCCGGTGTGAGGGCTGATGATGTCGCGGGTCTCGCCGGTGGACGAGTTCACCCACTCACCGCCGATGAACATCTGGTGACTGTCAGCCATGCTTCCCCTCCCTGCTGGAGACGTGGAACCTGTCTGAACCACCTGTCAGGCCTCCAGTATGCGCCGGGGCTTTCCCCGAGGACCACCCGCCAGGCTGGCCGGGACGGCGCGAGTCCCTGTACGGATCGGACAAGCGGCGTTAGCCGTCGGCCTGAGCGGCCAGCAGATCTCGGGCTCGGAGCGCGAGCCAGAACTCCATACGGTCGAACGAGTTCCCCAGGTCGCGGCCGGTGAGCTCCTCGACCTTCCGGATCCGGTAGCGCAGCGTGTGCCGGTGCACGTACAGCGCCGCGGCTGCCGCTTCCCACCGGGCGTTGTGCTGCAGGAAGGCCTGGAGGCTCCCCAGCAGATCCCCGTGCTGCTCACGGTCGTAGGTATCGAGCGGGGCCAGCAGGGCGTCGGCGAACGCGCGGAGCGCGTCGGGCTCGGCCATCGACAGGAGCAGCCGGTAGGTCCCCAGATCGGCGAACCCCGCGTGCGGCCAGTCCTCCAACCGGCAGACCTGCAGCGCATAGCGGGCCTCTCGCAACGATCGCCCCACCTCCTCGACGGCGGCTGCCGAACCGGCGCCGGC
>JBKJXU010000084.1:0-6054 GCA_046716145.1 Actinomycetota bacterium | reverse complement strand
TTCGTCCCCGGGCCGGAGTTCGCCATCGCCAGTTGCCCCTTCTCCTCGAACAGCCGCTTGGGATCGATCTCATCGCCTAACTGGTACCCGGGGCCTCCGCCGCTGGTCCCCGTGGGATCGCCGCCCTGGGCCATGAACCCCGGGATGATCCGGTGCAACGTCTGACCGTCGTAGTACCCCTCGCGCGCCAGGAAGATGAACGCCGCGACCGTCTGCGGCGTGTCCTCGGCGAGCAGGTCGATCTCGAGCGTGCCGCAGGAGGTCACCATCGTGGCCGAGTAGGTGGCGCCGTCCGCGAGCACCTTGCCCGGCTTCGGCGCCGCGTCGTACTGACCCTTGGGTTCCCCGAACGATGCCGGGACCGTTCCCCCGCACGCCACCGTCGCGGGCGGTTGCACCTGCGGCGTCACCTCGCCGGTGCGCTGGGGGAGGCCGGGCGCGCCGCTGGGCGACGCGGAGTCGGTCGGGGTCGCCGAGACCGGAGCCGACGGGCTCCCTGAGGCCTGAGGACCGGGGTCGTCGCCTGCAAGGATCGAGAAGCCGAGGATGATCGCCGCGAGGCCCACGACGGCACCCACCGCGGTGGCCCAGATGCGCTTGCGGCGGGCAGCCCGCTGACGCTCCGCCTGCCGATGGGCGTATCGCTTGGCGAGCTGCCGTTCGCGGGACCGGTTGGGCATGGTTGCTCAGGTTACCGGACGTCCAGCGCCTCCCGGGCCAGCGCATCCAGGATGTCGGTCTCCGAGACGAGGACGCTGTCGAAGCCCGATCGGGCCATCACCGCGAGCAGGATCGAGGCACCCGTCACGATCACGTCACCGCGTCCGGGGGGCATGAACGGGAGGCCATCGCGCTCCGCCGGTGTCATCCCCGCCAGCGCCGAGCGAGCCTGATCGACCCGCTCGCGCGTGAGCGAGCTGCCATGGATCACGTCGGGATCGTCGCGGTCCAGACCGAGGGCCCAGGCCTGCAGCGTCGCGGGGGTGCCACCCACCCCCACGAGCGTCCGCGCCCCGCCGTCCAAGATCATGGCGGCCTCCTCCAGGAGCGGGGCGATCTCGGCATCGAGCGCGGACAGGTCCGCCCCCTCCCCGAGCCGCTCGCGGAGCCGAACCGAACCGACCTGCAGACTGACGGCCCGGTCCGGTGCCCCCGCAGGCTCGCGTCCCAACACCAACTCGGTCGACCCGCCACCGATGTCCACCACGAGGAACGGCCCGTCGCCCGGCTCGAGCGTTCGCGTACCGCCGTCATAGGAGAGCACGGCCTCCCGCACCCCGGCGATCACCTCGGGGTCCTCACCCGTCAGGGCACGCACGGCCGCGACGAACAGGTCGCGGTCCGCGGCGTCGCGGATCGCGCTGGTCGCACCCACCACGACCCGGGTGGCGCCCAGCGCACCGGCCCGCCGTACGTACCTGCGCAGCACCGCTTCGGTGTCCTGCAGGGCTTGGGGGTCGAGTCGCCCCGTGGCGTCCACGCCCCGGCCCAGACGCGTGATCGTCATGTCCCTCGCGAGCTCGACCACGACGTCACCGCTGCGCGCGAGCACCGACAGGCGCGACGAGTTGGTTCCCTGATCGATCGCAGCGGCCACCGCGTCGGGAGCGACGCCGTGGACGGGCTCCACCCGCTCGGCGACCCACCGTCCCACCACATCGTCGCCACCGCCGAGGTGGTTCGCATAGTGAGCGTGCAAGCACTTGAGACCGCGGCGCGTCCCCGCGACGCCGCCCCAGCCGCCCGATCCAGGTTCCACGCTCTCCCGCAGCGCCGCAGCCTCGGCGTGCGCTTCCTCGATGCCCTGCGCGAACGCGACGTCGGCGAAGGAGCGAACAGTGAGATCGGCGATCGCACCTGCGGACTCCAGCCGTGCGATCGCACGGACCGCTTCGGGGCACGTGAGCCAGAACGTGGTGGGGAAGGGGGTGCCGTGGGTGTCCCGGGTCGCGTTGCGGATCACGATCGGATGACCGGCGAGACATCGCGCCGCGACGGAGAAAGCCACGGTGGGCTCGCGGCCCAACTGCTCGCGAACCGCCGCGAGGTCAGACCCCCGCAGCTCCGGCGGCACCTATCGACGCTTGTGATCGGTGGCGCGGCGGAAGTCGACCTGGCGCTCTTCACTCTGCTTCATGAACTTCTTGAGCATCGTCTCGAACTCCGGATCCGAGCCACGCCTGGGGCGCGGCGGTGCGGGGTCTTGGAGGGCTTTGATCGAGAGGTCGATCTTGCCGTCGTCCTTGATCGCCACGACCTTGGCTTCGACGGTGTCGCCTTCACGCAGGTGTTCCCGGACGTCCTTCACGTAGTTCCGGTCGATCTCGGAGATGTGGACCAGCCCCATGCGTCCGTCTTCCAGCTGCAAGAAGGCTCCGTAGTTCTCGATACGCGCGACGACTCCCTGCGTGGTCGCGCCGACCTCGATGGCGATCTGGCCTCTCCCTCCGTTCGTGGCCCAGGCGTCGGTCCCCAGGCAAGGCACCAAGTGTGCGGGAGAGGCAACCCGCCCGTCAACGCAGGGGGGATATGCGATCATCTCCGGATGGAAGTCACGCGTTTCGGCGACCCGGCGGCGTTCCTGAGCGCGGCCACGCCGTTCCTGGAGCGTGACGAACCCCGCCACAACCTGCTGTTCGGTCTGACGGACACCCTGACCCACCAGCCGGACGCCTACCCGGCGTTCCACCTGTGGCTCGCGCTCGAGGCGGGCGAGCCGGCCGGCGCCATGCTGCAGACCCCGCCGTACAACCTGGTCATCGCCCGGCCGAGCTCGGATGCGGCGCTCGCGGCGCTCGTCGAAGCCGCGGTGGCCGACACTTCGCCCGTCCCCGGCGTGAGCGGCGCCCGCCCCGAGGCGGAGGCCTTCGCCGGGGCCTGGGCCGATCGGACGGGCGGCTCGTGGACACGACGCATGGCCCAAGGTATCTACGCCTGCCGGGCGGTCCGCGAGGTCCCGAGCACGGAAGGCGCGCCTCGGGTGGGCGTCGCCGCCGACGTCGACCGGCTGCTTCGGCTGGTCGAGGCGTTCGCGGATGAGGCGCTCATCGCACAACCCGTTCACGATCGCGCACGTTCTGCGGCCATGACGCGAGCACGGCTGCACGACGAGCCCGAACGCGGGGGCTTCTGGGTCTGGGAGCACGAAGGAGCGATCGTGTCGATCAGCGGTCACGGCGGCCGGACACCGAACGGGATCCGCATCGGTCCCGTCTACACGCCGCCCGAGCACCGCGGCCGTGGCTTCGCGACCGCGCTCGTGCGCGCCCAGACATCGTGGCTCCTCGAGAACGCGGTGCGCAGCTGCTTCCTGTACACCGACCTCGCGAACGCGACCTCCAACGGCGTCTACCGCAGGATCGGCTACGAACTGGACTGCGAGGCCGTCGAACTCGGTTTCGAGGAACCTCAGCCGCAGTCCGGTGGCGTCGGCGCGGCGTCGGCGGGCAACACCACGTAGCCGATCTCGCCTGGCATCACCATCCCGAGGCACTCGCGAGCCAGCCGTTCCAGCGTGGCGGGATCGTTGAGGTCGGCGATGCGAAGGCGGAGCACCTCGTTGCTCTCGGCCAACGCCGTGGCCTGACGTTCCAGATCGGCCAGCCGAGCCTGCTGCACGAAGTAGGCGCGGGCCGGTGCGATGGCCAACATCCCGACCAGGAACATCGAGAACACGAGCACCGCGGCGCGGGGCGTCAAGCGCACCCGCGCTCGGTGCGCGGTGTGTGGCGGCGTCGCCGCCTTCCCCCGGGTCGCGGCAGGGGAAGTGGCCGCGGCCCGGGAGATCACGCTCCCCCGCCCCCCGGCGGCTCGCCCGACAGGAGCGACCCGCCCGCGTACCTGGCGTGCTCGCCCAGTTCCTCCTCGATGCGCAGGAGTTGGTTGTACTTCGCGGTGCGCTCGCCGCGGCTGGGCGCGCCCGTCTTGATCTGGCCCGCATCGGTCGCGACGGCGAGGTCGGCGATGGTCACGTCCTCGGTCTCACCGCTGCGGTGGCTGATGACGACGCCGAAGCGGTTGCGCTGGGCGAGGGCGATCGCATCCATCGTCTCGGTGAGCGTCCCGATCTGGTTCACCTTCACCAGGATGGCGTTGGAGGCACCCTCGCGGAGCCCCCGCTCGAGGCGCTCGGTGCTCGTCACGAACAGGTCGTCACCGACCAGCTGGACGCGCCCTCCCATCTCGCGCGTGAGCATCGCCCATCCGTCCCAGTCGTCCTCGGCGAGCGGGTCCTCGATGGAGACGATCGGGAACCGATCGAGCAGGTCAGCCCAGTACGTGAGCATGTCCTCGGCGCTGCGCGCGGCGCCCTCGAGGTGATAGCGGCCCTCGCGGAAGAATTCTGAGGCGGCGGGGTCCATGGCGAGTGCCATCTCCGACCCCGGTTCCAGGCCCGCGGCCTCGATGGCCCGAACGAGGAACGCACAGGCCTCGGCGCCGTTCGCGACCTCCGGGGCGAACCCGCCCTCGTCACCGACGGCCGTGCTCATCCCCGCGTCGTGGATCAACTCCTTCAGCGCGTGGAACGTCTCCACGCCCCAACGCAGGCCCTCGGAGAACGAGGCCGCGCCGACGGGGACGATCATGAACTCCTGCAGTTCCAGGGTGTTGTCGGCATGCGCGCCGCCGTTGATCACGTTGAGCATCGGGGTGGGCAGGACGTGCGCGTTGGGCCCACCGAGGTAGCGGAACAGCGGTTGACCCGCGCTCTCCGCGGCCGCCTTAGCGACGGCGAGCGAGGTCCCGAGGACCGCGTTGGCGCCCAGGGCGCTCTTCGTCGCGGTGCCGTCGAGGTCGAGCAGTGTCTGGTCGACGCCACGCTGGTCGGATCCGTCGAGGCCGGCGAGGGCCGACGCGATGGGGCCGTTCACGTTGGCCACGGCGTGCGCGACCCCCTGGCCGTGCCATGCCTTGGGGTCGGCGTCGCGCAACTCGAGCGCCTCGTGCTCCCCCGTCGACGCGCCGCTCGGAACCCCGGCGCGGCCGAAGGCTCCGTCGGCGAGCGTCACGTCGACCTCGACCGTGGGGTTCCCCCGGGAATCGAGGATCTGGCGTGCGTGGACATGCTCGATGCGCGACATCGCCGCCGATGCTACCGGAGGCCCCCCGCACGACCCGTATCTCAGCCGGCGTGGGCGGTCGCGATCAAGACCGAGTCGTGGTCGGTGAGGTCCTCGGGACCGAGCGCGGCGATCCGCTCGCGAGCACGCGCGAGGCACACCTGCGCAGCATCCGTGTCGAGGCTCGCGAGCCTGCGCCCCGTCGGGCCGAGCTTCGTGCGCTCACGGACGAACGCCTCCGTGTCGAGAGGGTGTTCGAACGCGACCACGCGCACCGAGACCTCATCGAAGCCCGCCGCCTCCAGGTGCCCGGCGAGCCGGTCCGGGGCGCCGATCTCGGCCCGCGCCGATCCGAGGGCGGCGACGGGGTCGGGTCCGGCACCCGCGCGATCGAGCTCCTCGTCGAACACCACGCGGGCGGGCGCGTTCTCCGCATCGGCGGCGTCGCCCCAGGTCGTCATGCCGAACACGCCGCCGGGGGCCGTACACCTGCGGACCTCGGTGAACGCCACCCCCGGCTCCGGCACGTTGAACAGCACGAACGCCGAGATGACGGCGTCGAAGGCGCCATCGGCGAACGGCAGGCGCATCGCATCGGACAGGACCCGCGGGAAGGCCGGCGGTGCCAGGCGCAGCATCCCCTCCGACAGGTCGGCGCCCACCACGCAGGCCCCGGGCGCCCGCGCGGCGAGCTCGCCGAGCATGCTCCCGACGCCGGTCCCTAGGTCGAGCACGCTGCCCGCGTCCGCGAAGCCGAGTGCATCCAACAGCTGCCGGGTGTACGGCACCAACACGGGAGCCCACAGCTCCTCGTAGTCGGTGGCGATGGCCGAGTAGGTCGCCGCGAGGGCTCTCGTATCGTCGCCGGACATCGCGTCGCCGACCCTACCGCCGCGCTCAGTTGACGGTCGAGCCCGCGGGCGGACGGGTGAACTGGCGGAAGTGGCTCACCTCGTCGAACCCGAGCTTGCCGTACAGATGCTTGGGCCAGTCC
>JBKJXU010000083.1:0-4852 GCA_046716145.1 Actinomycetota bacterium | reverse complement strand
GTCGTCGGGCCGGTGCCGCTGCCGACCGAACGCAACATCTACACGGTGATCCGGTCCCCTCACAAGTACAAGGACTCGCGCGAGCACTTCCAGATGCTCACGCACAAGCGGCTGATCGACATCGTGGACGCCACGTCGAAGACCGTGCAGGAGCTCCAGCGCCTCAATCTGTCCGCCGGGGTCGACATCGAGATCAAGCTGTGAAGGACGCGAACGTATGACCACCGTCAAAGGCATCGTCGGCGAGAAGCTGGGGATGACCCAGATCTTCGTCGAGACGCGTGCCGTGCCCGTCACCGTGATCAAGGCGGGGCCATGCGTGGTGACCCAGATCCGCACGCCGGAGATCGACGGGTACAACGCGGTGCAGTTGGCGTACGGACAGGTCGCGCCGCGGCATGTGACCAAGCCCGAGCAAGGCCACTTCGCGAAGGCCGGCGTGCAGGCCGCGCGTCACCTGGTGGAGCTGCGGACCGATGACGCCGGTGCGTACGCGCCCGGCCAGGAGGTCACGACCGAGATCTTCGCGCCCGGTGACAAGGTCGACGTCGTCGGTGTGTCCAAAGGCAAGGGGTTCAGCGGCGTGATGCGGCGCCATGGGTTCAAAGGTCTGGGTTCGAGCCATGGCACGCACAAGAAGCACCGGTCACCCGGATCGATCGGGGCCTGCGCAACGCCGAGCCGCGTGTTCAAGGGGATGCGCATGGCGGGCCAGCACGGGAACACGCGCGTGACCGTGCTGAACCTCGAGGTCGTCCAGGCCGACGCCGAGCGCGGGCTGCTCTTGGTCAAAGGCGCGGTCCCGGGGCCTGAAGGCGGCCTCGTTATGGTGCGCTCCGCCGTCAAGGCGCCGGTCGGGAAGGGGGCCTGAGATGGCCACCGTCGACGTCTTCGATGCCAAGGGTATGAAGGCTGCCAAGCGTGAGCTGGCCGCAGACGTCTTCGAGGCGCCCGTGAACGTGCCGCTGATGCACCAGGTCGTCGTGGCGGGGTTGGCGAGCATCCGTTCGGGAACGCATAAGGTCAAGACCCGAGCCGAGGTGCGCGGCGGTGGCCGGAAGCCCTGGCGGCAGAAGGGCACCGGACGTGCCCGGCAGGGCTCCATCCGCTCACCCCAGTGGACCGGCGGCGGCGTGGCACATGGACCCGTGGTGCGTGACCACGACAAGCGCATCAACAAGAAGATGAAGAAGGGCGCCCTGCGCTCAGCGCTGACCGATGCGTTGCGCAGCGGCAAGCTCGCCGTCATCACCCAGACCGGATTGGAAACGCCGAAGACGAAGGACGCGGTGGCGCTGCTCGACGCGCTCGAGCTCGACGGGAGGGTGTTGGTCATCCTGCCGGAGCCCACGCCGAGCGGCATGGCGGAGCTGTCGTTCCGTAACCTGACGCACGTCAAGGTGGCCTACGCGGGCGGGCTCGGTGTCTACGACCTGCTGCTCGCCGATCGCGTGCTCGTCACGACGGACGCGCTCGACGTCTTGGAGGCTCCGGGCCGCACTGGCGCCGGAAGGCCCGAGGCGCCGGCCGCCCCCCGAGCCGACGATGAGGGTGATGCCGCATGAAGTCGCCGCGCGACGTGATCATCCGCCCCGTGGTCTCGGAGAAGTCCTACGCCGGGATCGAACAGAACGCGTACACGTTCCTGGTCGACCAGCGGTCGAACAAGACCGAGATCAAGGAGGCGGTGCAGCGGATCTGGGGCGTGCGCGTGACCTCGGTGAACACCATGAACCGTCAGGGCAAGACCAAGCGCCGCGGGTATACCAAGGGCAAGCGTCCTGACCAGAAGCGCGCCATCGTCACCCTCGCCCAGGGCGACGCCATCGAGATCTTCGAGAGCGGGAAGTAGGCATGGGGGTCCGTAAGTACAAGCCGACGACGCCGGGTCGCCGTGGCGCCAGCGTGTCCACCTTCGAGGAGCTGACGCGGTCGACGCCGGAGAAGTCGCTGATGGCCAAGGGCCGCAACAAGGCCGGTCGCAACGTGCACGGGCGCATCACGACTCGCCACCAGGGCGGGGGGAACAAGCGCCGCTACCGGATCGTGGACTTCCGTCGCAACAAGGACGGCGTTCCCGCGAAGGTGGCCCACATCGAGTACGACCCGAACCGCAGCGCGCGGATCGCGCTCCTGCACTACGTGGACGGCGAGAAGCGCTACATCCTCGCTCCCGATGGGGTCCAAAGAGGCGACGTCTTGGTGTCGGGGCCCGACGCCGAGATCCGTGCCGGCAACGCGCTGCCGCTTCGCAACATCCCGGTCGGCACGGTGGTGCACGCGATCGAGATGAAGCCGGGCGCAGGCGCCAAGATGGCCCGCTCGGCGGGTGCCTCCGTGCAGTTGATGGCCAAGGAGGGATCGCTCGCCACCGTGCGTTTGCCGTCGGGGGAGATGCGTCAGATCCCCGCCACCTGCAAGGCCACCGTCGGTTCGGTGGGCAACGCCGAGCACGAGTTGATCAACATCGGCAAGGCCGGCCGCAACCGTTGGAAGGGTAAGCGCCCCTCGGTGCGCGGCGTCGCGATGAACCCCGTCGACCACCCGCTGGGTGGAGGCGAAGGCAAGTCCTCCGGTGGACGGCACCCGGCGTCCCCGTGGGGCAAGAAGGAAGGCCGGACGCGGAAGAAGAACAAGGCGTCGAACAAGTACGTGGTGCGTCGCCGCGGGAAGGGGCGTGGCTAGATGCCCAGGTCGGTCAAGAAAGGTCCGTTCGTCGACACCCATCTCATGGAGAAGGTCGACGACATGAACAAGAAAGGCGAGAAGCGGGTCGTGCGGACCTGGTCACGCCGGTCCACGATCGTCCCGGAGATGCTGGGGCACACCATCGCCGTCCACGACGGCCGCAAGCACGTGCCCGTCTTCGTCTCCGAGGCGATGGTGGGACACAAGCTCGGCGAGTTCGCGCCCACGCGTACCTTCCGGTCGCACTCCCGGGACGAACGGCGCACGGGGGCGAGGTAGCGGATGCCGACAGCGACAGCAACGATCAAGTACGCGAGGTCCTCGCCGCAGAAGATGCGGCGTGCGGTCGACCTCATCCGCGGTCAGCACGTCGAGGAGGCGCGCCGGATCCTGCGTTTCTCGGGCTTGGGCGCCTCGCGCGACCTGGAGAAGCTCTTGAACTCCGCGATAGCGAATGCCGAGCAACGGCCCGGCGTGATCGCGGAGAACCTGGTGATCGCGCGGGCCTGGGTCGATGACGGCCCGACGCTCAAGCGGTTCCGTCCGCGGGCTTATGGTCGCGCGACGAGGATCCGCAAGCGCACGTCGCACGTGACGCTCGTGGTACGGACGATGGGTTCAGACGATGGGGGAGAGGGCTAGTGGGTCAGAAGGTGCATCCGTACGGGTTCCGCCTCGGGGTCATCTACCCCTGGAAGAGCAACTGGTACGCCGGCCGGGATTACGCCGAGCAGTTGCACGAGGACATCTGGATCCGCAAGCACATCCGTTCTCGCTTGACCCGGGCGGGCATCTCGTCCATCGATATCGAGCGCAAGGGCGACCAGGTCTGGGTCTTCATCCGCACGGCCAGGCCCGGGATCGTGATCGGCCGCAAGGGCGCTGAGGTGGACCGGCTGCGCAAGGACATCGAGCGTTTCACGAAGAAGCGGGTGGACGTGAAGGTCGAGGACATGAACCAGGCGTCCAGCGAGGTCCGGCCCGAGACCGACGCGGCTCTGCTCGCCCAAGGTGTGGCCGAGCAGCTCGCAGGCCGCGTGGCGTTCCGCCGCGCGATGCGCCGGGCGGTCCAGACCGCGATGCGTTCGGGTGCCCTCGGGGTGCGCGTGGCGACCGCCGGCCGCCTCGGCGGTTCCGACATGGGGCGCAAGGAGTGGTACCGCGAGGGACGGGTCCCGCTGCACACGCTCCGCGCGAAGGTGGACTACGGCACCGCCGAAGCGAAGACCCCCCAAGGCCGGATCGGCGTGAAGGTCTGGGTCTATCACGGCGACGAGGTGCCGTACCGGGAGCAGGAGACGGAGCGCGCCCGCGCGCGGGCGAGCGCCCGAGCCCGTGGACCGCGCCCGGAGAGCCGCCCGAAGATCACCGACGCCGCACCGGCACCTGTCCAGGCCCCCGAGACCGCTGTCGTGCCGGTTCCCGCCGAGGCCGTCCCCGAGGGCGGCGAAGCCTGATGCTCGCGCCGAAGAGGGTCAAGCACCGCAAGCAGCATCGCGGGAACATGCGTGGCAAGGCGAAGGGCCACACGGAGATCCAGTACGGTGACTACGCGATCGTCGCGCTCGAGCCGGGGTGGATCACCAACCGTCAGATCGAGGCCAGCCGTGTCGCGATGACGCGCCACATCAAGCGCGGCGGCAAGGTGTGGATCACCATCTTCCCCCACAAGCCGGTCACGAAGAAGCCGGCCGAAACCCGCATGGGCTCGGGCAAGGGCAACCCCGAGGGTTGGGTGGCTGTCGTGCGCCCGGGCCGCGTGATGTTCGAGCTCGCAGGGGTCTCGGAGTCTCTGGCGCGCGAGGCGATGCTCCGCGCCCAGCACAAATTGCCGATCAAGACGAAGTTCATCAGCCGGGTGGGTGACTGACCAGATGCAGAGCAAGGCCGCTGAGCTCCGAGAACTTCCGGCCGACGAGTTGCTCGTTCGCATGGAAGCGGCGAAGGAGGAGCTCTTCAACCTGCGCTTCCAGCTGGCGACCGGGCAGCTCGATAACACGACCCGGCTGCGCGTGCTGCGCCACGACGTGGCGAGGATCGCCACGGTCCTGCGCGAACGCGAGATCGAGCAGGAGCTCGATGCCCTCGCCGGGTCCACCGAGGAGGAGTCATGAGCGAGACGACCGGAACCGCCGCCGAGCGCGGCCGGCGGAAGGTCCGCACG
>JBKJXU010000082.1:0-3423 GCA_046716145.1 Actinomycetota bacterium | reverse complement strand
ACCCCCACGCCCCCGGGGCCCCGGGCACCTGGGGGGCCGGGTTCACCTCGGCCGAGGAACGGGAAGCCGAGAGCGAACGCCGCTCGGCCTAGCAGGGGGGCCCGCGCCGCGGGCCCCCCTTGGTCCTTCCGGGCGGTACACCGGGTATGGCCGCATGCGGCACACTGCCCGGACATGCCCACGGCTCCCACGGCTCCCGAGGTGGCGATCCGCCGCCTGGCGGCGGCACGCGCCATCTCGGTGATGGGGTCGCTCGCCGCCTACGCGGCGCTCGTCGACCTGATGTTCCGCCGCACGGGTGGGTCGTCGCTGTACCTGTCGGCCACCGTGATGCTCACGATCGGAGCGAGCGGCCTGCTCGAGCCGTTCGGGGGATGGCTGGCCGACAAGATGGACCGGCGCCGGGCGCTGATCTGGTCGGACCTCGCGGGATCGCTCGCCTTCGTTGCGATGGCCTTCATCCAGGAACCGGCGACGCTCCTGGTGGTCGCCTTCATCTCCGCCCTTGCGGAGACCCCGTTCCGCGCCGGGTCGGTCGCCGCCGTGCCGGCGCTCGTCGGTGATGACGCGATGCTGGCCAAGGCGAACGGCTTGATCGGCATCGGGACGAACCTGGGGATCATGGTCGGGCCGGCGGTCGGGGGCCTGCTCGCAGCCTGGATCGGAGCCGAGCCCGTCTTCGTGCTCAACGCGGCCACGTTCGGTGCATCGAGCCTGCTCGTGTGGTCGATCCGCGCTCCCTTCCGGCGGGATGAGCCGGCGGGGGGAAGTCACGGCGGCGTGACGGGCGGGTTCCGGTTCCTCCTCGCCGACCGCGTGCTGCTGGTGGTCACCGCCGCGTGGATGGTGTTGGTGCTGGGGATCGGCATGGCGATCGTCGCGGACCGTCCCCTCTCGGAGGACTTCGGAGCCGGCTCCATCGGGTTCGGGTTGATGATCGGGCTGTGGGGCGCGGGCTCGGTCGCCGGATCGTGGCTGGCCACCCGGCTGAAGGCCTCGCAGGAACCGGCGGCGCTCGTCACCGGGTTCGCTCTCGCTGGCCTGGCTGGGCTCGCGATCTGGGTGTCGCCCGTGTTCGCGCTCGTCCTGGTGGCGAACGTCATGTGGGGCCTCGGTGATGCCCTCGCCGTCGTGGCCGAACAGGGGATCATCCAGCGGCGGACGCCGGAGGCGGTCCGGTCGAGGGTGGTGGCCGCGAACGAGGCGATGGTGCACACGGCGCTGATGGCAGGCTTCCTGCTGGCGACGCCGGCGATCGATGCGATCGGCCCTCAGGCCACGTACGCGATCGGCGGCGTGGCGGCGTTGGCGGCCGGGGCGCTCAGCCTCACGGTGGTCAAGCGCGTGCGCGCACCGGCCGCCTAACGCCGGGCGCGACCCCCGGTCTACGATCGGTCGATGGCAACGGCGTACGACGCGATCGTGATCGGCGGCGGTCACAACGGTTTGGTGGCCGCCGCGTACCTTGCCAAACGGGGCGCGCGCGCGTTGGTGCTCGAAGCACGCCACAAGACCGGGGGTGCGGCCGACACGATGAGCCCCTGGCCCGACGCCCCGGCGTTCAAGGTCACGACGCTCTCCTACGTGATGAGCCTCATGCCCGACACGATCCTGCGCGACCTTCGCTTGGCCGAGCACGGCTACCGTTTCGTCCCGGTCGGTCCCTACTTCGTCCCGTTCCCCGATGGGCGCTGCATCGTCCAGTACGACGACGACGCGCAGGCCAACTACGACTCCTTCGCGCAGTTCTCGAAGAAGGACGCCGACGCGATCGAGCGGTGGGATGCGTGGATCGGCGGGTTGGCCGACGTGCTGGGGCCACTGCTGATGACCACGCCGCCGCGCGTGGGATCGCGGGCGCCGCGCGACCTGGTGGATCAGCTGCGGATGGCCTGGCGCTTCCGTGGCCTGCAGGTGCGCGGCGTGGCCGACGTCACCCGACTCATGACGATGTCGATCGTGGACATCCTGGATCGGTTCTTCGAGTCGGATCAGGTGAAGACCGTGATGGCGCTGAACGGGCTGATCGGGACCTGGGCGGGACCGCACGAGCCGGGGACCGGCTACGTGATGGCGCACCACTCGATCGGCGACGTCGGCGACGGGCGCGTCGGCTCCTGGGCCACTCCGATCGGGGGCATGGGCGCGGTGAGCGAGGCGCTCGAGCGCAGCGCACTCGCGTTCGGGGCCGAGGTGCGCACCCGTGCCCGGGTGGAACGGATCCTCACGCGAGCGGGCGTCGCGCACGGCGTGGCGCTGGACACCGGCGAGGAGATCCGCGCGCCGATCGTGGTGGCCGCGACGCACCCGCGGATCACGTTCCTCCGCCATCTGGAGGCATCGGAACTGCCGGACACGTTCGTCGAGGACATCCGCGCGTGGAAGACGCGCAGCGGCACGGTGAAGATCAACGCCGCGCTCGATCGTGCGCCGGTGTTCACCGCGAAGCCCGACCACGTGGATCTGACCGGTGGGTTCGAACTGGCGCATTCGGTCGCCTACCTGGAACGGGCCTTCGAGGAAGCGCGAGCCGGCAAGGCTGCGACCGCGCCGTTCTCCGACGGGACCATGCCCACCTTCTGCGACCCCAGCCTGGCGCCACAGGGCAAGCACATCGTGTCGTTGTTCACGCAGTGGTGCCCGGCGGAGTGGGCCGACGCGCCTGATGACGCCGAACTGCAGGCCTACGCGTGGCGCGTGATCGACGGCTACGACGAGTTGGCGCCCGGGTTCAAGGACTCGGTGCTGCACCTGCAGGTCCTAGGCCCGCACGAGATGCAGGAGGAGTGGGGGCTCGTCGGGGGGAACATCTTCCACGGCGAGTTGTCGGCCGAGCAGCTGTTCCACATGCGGCCGGCCCCGGGCTACGCGGATTACCGCACGCCGATCCGCGGCCTCTATCAATGCTCGAGCGCCACGCACGCGGGCGGGGGCGTCACCGGCATCCCCGCCTACAACTGCGTGCGCGAGATCGTCCGTGATCGCAAGCGCGGCGCGCGGCGCCCCACGAGGGGGAGGACCTCATGAGTCAAGGCACACCGCTCGAGAACGGGTGGTTCAAGCTCTACTTCGCGACGTACTACAAGAAGTCGCCGTACTTCCAGCGCACGGTGGAAGCGGGCTGCACGAGTTGGGATCTGTACAACCACATGCTGATCCCCACGCTGTACGACGACGACGTGAAGGAGTACTGGCATCTGCTCGAGCACGTCACGCTCTGGGACGTCGCCGTGGAGCGTCAGGTGGAGATCGCCGGTCCGGACGCCGCGCGTTTCACGCAGCTGATGACCCCGCGCGACCTGTCCAGGACCGAGGTCGGGCAGTGCAAGTACGTGACGATCTGTGCGCCGGACGGCGGGATCGTGAACGACCCGATTTTGTTGAAACTGGCGGAGGATCACTTCTGGTTGTCCCTGGCCGATT
>JBKJXU010000081.1:0-5482 GCA_046716145.1 Actinomycetota bacterium | reverse complement strand
TCGAGGAGGCGGCGCGCCTGGCCGCGGCGGCCTCGAACCCAGCAACCGACGTCCGCGGCAGCGCGGAGTACAAGCGGCACATGGTCGACGTCTACGTCCGTCGCGGGCTCGCCCGCGCCGCCGAGATGGCCGGCGTGGCCTGAGCGAAGGGACCGAGCGATGCAGATAACAGTCACCGTCAACGGAACCGAGCGCACGGCCGACGTCGAACCGCGCGAGCTGCTGGCCTTCGTGATACGCGACGACCTGGGGCTCACCGGCACCCACGTCGGGTGCGACTCCACCAGTTGCGGCGCGTGCACCATCCTGCTGGATGGCACGCCCGTGAAGTCGTGCACGATGTTCGGCGTCCAGGCCGACGGTCGGAGCATCACCACCGTCGAGGGCATGATGGCAGGCGGCGCGCTCCATCCGATCCAAGCCGCCTTCAAGGAGGAGCACGGCCTGCAGTGCGGCTACTGCACCCCGGGGATGATGCTCGTGGGCAAGGCGCTGCTGGATGCGAACCCCGACCCCAGTGACGACGAGATCCGCTGGGCCATCTCGGGCAACATCTGCCGCTGCACCGGGTACATGAACATCGTGAAAGCGATCCAGACCGCAGCCGTCGCCGCGCGCGAAGCGGCCGAGCCGGCCACCGCCTGACCCAGAGGAAGGACGCGAACCATGGCAACCGACGCCACAGAGATCCGCGGGATCGGGCACAGCGTCAAGCGCAAGGAGGACGACCGGTTCATCCGTGGACGCGGCAACTACATCGACGACATCACGATGCCCAACATGCTCCACATGGCCATCCTGCGGAGCCCCTTCGCCCACGCGAAGATCAACAGCATCGACACCGCCGCAGCCGCCGCCGTGCCCGGTGTGATCGCCGTGGTCACCGGTGAGCTGATGGCACAGCACAACCTGGCGTGGATGCCCACCCTCTCGGGCGACACCCAGGCGGTGCTCGCCACCGACAAGGTGCGCTTCCAGGGACAGGAGGTCGCGGCGGTCATCGCCGAGGACCCCTACGTCGCCCGTGACGCGCTCGAGCTCATCGACGTCGACTACGAACCGCTCGGCGTCGTGGTCAACCCGCAGGCCGCCGCGGCCGAGGGCGCTCCCGTCATCCGCGACGAGAAGGAAGGACAGACCGACAACCACATCTATCACTGGGAGTCCGGCGACAAGGACGCCACCGACCGTGCGTTCGCCGATGCCGACACGGTGGTCTCGCTCGACACCCATTACCCGCGCTCGCACCCCGCGCCTCTGGAGACCTGCGGGTGCCTGGCCGACGTCGACCCCGCCACCGGCCAAGTCACGATCTACATGACCTCCCAGGCCCCCCACGCCATCCGCACCGTCTTCGCGTTGGTCACCGGGTTGCCGGAGGAGAACATCAGGATCATCTCGCCCGATATCGGAGGCGGGTTCGGCAACAAGGTGCCCGTCTACCCCGGGTACGTCGTGGCGACGGCCGCCTCGCTCCTGCTCGGGCGCCCCGTGAACTGGATCGAGGACCGCACCGAGAACCTCATCTCCACCGGGTTCGCGCGCGACTTCCACATGCACGGGGAGATGGCGCTGAAGAACGACGGCACGATGCTCGGCCTGCGGACCTCGCTCCTGGCCGACGAAGGCGCCTTCCACGCCGACGCGCAGCCCAGCAAGCTCAAGGTGGGGCTGTTCCACATCGTGACCGGCTCCTACGACATGCCGGCGGCGCACGTGGTGGCCGACGGCTACTACACGAACAAGGCGCCCGGCGGCGTGGCCTACCGCTGCTCGTTCCGCGTCACCGAAGCCTCCTACCTGATCGAGCGCCTGGTGCAGAACGCGGCGTACGAGCTGGGGATGGATCCCGCGGACATCCGCAAGAAGAACTTCATCCGCGCAGACCAGTTCCCCTACGAGTCGGTCACCGGGTTCGTCTACGACTCGGGCGATTACCACGGCGCCATGGAGTTGGCGCTCGAGAAGATCGGCTACGCGGACCTGCGCGCCGAGCAGGCCGCCAAACGCGACGAAGGCAAGCTCTGGGGTATCGGCCTCGCGTCGTTCACCGAGGTGGTGGGCGCCGGTCCCTCGCACGACTACGACATCCTCGGGCTGAAGATGAACGACGGCGCCGAGTTGCGGATCCACCCCACGGGCAAGGCGATCCTCAAGATCTCCTCGAAGACGCAGGGCCAGGGTCACGAGACGACCTTCGCGCAGATCGTGGCCGAGGAGATCGGGATCCAGCCCGAGGACATCAAGGTCCAGCATGGCGACACCGACAACACCCCCTACGGCCTGGGCACGTATGCGTCGCGGTCCACGCCCACGGTGGGCGCCGCCACCGCGATGGTCTCGCGCAGGATCATCGAGAAGGCCCGCAAGATCGCGGCGCACCTGCTGGAGGCCGACGAATCCGACATCGAGTTCACGCGCCCCAACTTCACCGTGAAGGGCGCACCCGAGAAGGCCGTCACGATCCAGGACGTGGCGTTCGCGGCGTACACGAACTTCCCCGCGGGGATGGAGGCGGGCCTCGAGGGCTCCTTCTACTACGACCCGCCGAACCTGACCTTCCCGTTCGGGACGTACGCCGTGGCGGTCGAGGTCGACGTCGACACGGGTGTCTGGGAGGTCACACGGATGGTCGCGGTGGACGACTGCGGCGTGCGGATCAACCCGATGATCGTCGATGGCCAGATCCACGGCGGCCTCACCGAGGGCTACGGCATCGCCGCGATGGAGCAGATCGTCTTCGACGAGTCCGGCAACTGCATCGGCTCGAACTTCATGGACTACCTGCTCCCGACGGCGTGGGAAACGCCGAAGTTCGAGCTGGGCGCGACGGTGACGCCCTCACCGCACCACCCCATCGGCGCCAAGGGCGTCGGCGAGTCGGCGACCGTCGGCTCACCGGCAGCGTATGTGAACGCGGTGATCGACGCGCTGTGGCCGCTCGGGGTCCGCAACATCGACATGCCGCTCACCTCCGCGAAGGTCTGGGACGCGATCCAGGCGGCGAAGGCGAGCGCGTGAGACCAGAGGTCCTGCGGCTCGCCGGGGAACTCTCCGATCGCGGCGAGCCGTACGCCCTCGCGACGGTCGTGTGGCGGCGCTCGCCGTCCAGCGGCCAGACGGGCGCGACCGCGTTGATCACGCGCGACCGCACGATCCACGGATGGCTCGGCGGCGCGTGCGCCGAGCCCACGGTGATCCGCGAGGCGATCCGGATGCTCGAGGAAGGCAGCTCCGGCCTGCTGTTCCTCGGCCCGCAGGAGGAGTTGGCGGGGCAGGCGCGCGAGGGCGTCGTCACGGTGCCCATCGCCTGTCAGAGCGAAGGAGCGATGGAGGTCTTCGTGGAACCCGTGCTGCCGCAGCCGCAGATGATCGCGATCGGCCGCTCCCCCGCGGCCTCGACCCTGGCGGCCATGGCCGCCGGCCTCGGATGGCGGTCGGTGCTCATCGACGACGGGGGCGATGCTTCGGGGCATCCGGGCGTGCCGCGCGTGCTGACGACGCTCGACCTCGTCTCCGCCGGTGTGGACGCCGCGACCTCGATCGTCATCGCGACCCAGGGCCATTACGACGAGGACGCGGTGGAGCGCGCGCTCAGCACCCCGGCCGCCTACATCGGGCTGGTCGCCTCGCGCACACGCGCCGAGGCGGTGCTCGGCTACCTGCGCGACCGAGGCGCCACGGACGAACAGCTCGCGCGGATCCACGCGCCGGCCGGGATGGACCTGGGACGTATCCCGACGCACGAGATCGCGGTGGCCGTGCTGGCCGAGATCGTGGCGCTCAGGGCAGCCGGATCGCTCGGTGAAGCGGCGCCCGCCCCCGAGGAAGCACGGCACGAGGAGATCGACCCGGTGTGCGGGATGACGGTGGACGTCGCCGGCGCCCGCTACCGCACGACCCACGACGGCCGCACCTTCTACTTCTGTTCCGCAGGATGCCTCGAGTCGTTCACCGCCGACCCGGCGCGCTATGCCGGCGCCAGCGCCTGATCTCAGTCGGCGGGGCGGATGGTGACGATGCCGTCTTCGACGCGGACCTCGTAGGTCAACACCCGCTCGGTCGCGGGACCGCGCAGCACCCGTCCGTCCGCAAGACCGAACGTGCTCCCGTGCAGCGGGCACGTCACCGACGGCAGCGACCCGATCTTGACCGGGCCTGCGTGCAGCGGCGCACCCTGGTGCGTGCAGGTGTCCTCCACCGCGAAGACCTGCTCACCCGAACGGACCAGCAGCACCTTGACCAGGTCCACCACGACCTGACGGCCCTTGCCCTCGGGCAGATCCTCGAGCGCTCCCACCTCGGTCCACGCGGCGTCCATGGCGGTCCATCCTACGGAACGGGCGGGCGGCGAACGGGGGGGTTCCGGTACGGTTTGCGCCTGATCCCGGGAGGTGCTCCACGATGCTGATCCAGAACGAGTTCACCGTCACCCGCCCCACCGAGCAGGTCTGGGCCTACCTGCTGGATGTCGAGAAGGTCGCGCCCTGCATGCCGGGCGCCGAACTCACCGAGACGGTCGATGACACCACCTGGAAAGGCAAGGTCAACGTCGGGTTCGGACCGGTGAAGCTCTCGTTCGCGGGGAGCGTCACCATCCAGGAACGAGACGACACGGCGCATCGCATCGTCGTGGCGGCCAAGGGCATGGAAGCGAAGGGCAAGGGTGCCGCGACGGCGAACATCACCTCGTGGTTGGAGGCCGCCGATGCCGGCTCGACCCTGGTGAAGATGGAGGCGGACATCACGCTGACGGGCGCAGCCGCCCAACTCTCGCGTGGCTTGCTCCCGGAGATCTCGAAGAAGCTGACCCAGCAGTTCGCCGACTGCCTGCACGCGTCGATGGACGCCGAGGCGATGGCACCCAGCTCCGATGCGACGGGTGCGGCGGAGCCCGGTGCCGCCGCGGCAGCGCCGCCGGTCATCACCGCGAAACCGGTCGGAGGGATCGGCCTGGGGCTCTCGGCGACCTGGTCCATGATCAAGGGCTTGTTCGCCCGGTTGTTCGGCGGCTCACGCTCCGGGTCGTGATCAGCGGGGTCGTGCTGGCCGCCGGCGAGGCCCGCCGGTTCGGCGCCACGAAGCAGGTCGCGATGCTCGACGGGCTGCCGCTCGTGGCGCACGCGATCGACGCCCTCCGCGGGGCCGGCGTCGGCGAGATCGTCGTCGTCACCGGGCATGACGCCGAGGCTGTGGAGGCCGCGCTGCCCGCAGATGTCCAGGTCGTGCGCAACCCCGCGTACCGCGATGGCCAGTCCACGTCGCTCGGCGCCGCGCTGCACGCCCTTGCCGAGGACAGCGAGGCCGCCGTGATCCTCATGGCCGATCAACCCGGCGTCAGCGCCGACGACGTTCGGGCACTCATCGACGGCTTCGGACGCACGCGACAAGCCATCGTCCGCCTTCGTTACTCGGACGGACCGGGCCCCGCGCTGTTGTCGCGGGAGATCTACGCGGAGGCCGGCCACCTGCACGGCGACAC
>JBKJXU010000080.1:0-5824 GCA_046716145.1 Actinomycetota bacterium | reverse complement strand
CACGAGGACCGCGACGACCGCACCGGCCACCGCGCATCGGATCGTGGATGGCCGGCCGAAGAAGGAGCCTGCGCGTACCACCTCCTCGGTATCGGCTCCGAAGGCCTCTCGGGCGCAGTGACCGATGGTCCGATCCTTCCTCGTTCCTTCGACGGACCCCCGGGTATGCTGCGGCGCCATGGCTCCTGAGCGCGCCGTCCTGCTCCCTGACCACGTGGTCGACGTCCGCGCCGGTAAGGTCCTGGATGGGCGCGCCGTCGTGATCGAGGGCGACACGATCGTATCGATGGTGCCCGTGGCCGACGTTCCCGAGGGTCCCCGGCTGATCCACCTCGCAGGTCACACGTTGCTGCCGGGTCTGCTCGACCTGCACGTCCATCTCGCGGGCGAGGAGGAGGCCGGACAGGGCTACGCCTCGCTCGTGACGCGCTCGGGTGCGCAGGACGCCATCGTGGGGGTGCGCAACGCGCGGCTGGTGCTGGAGGCGGGGTTCACGACGGTGCGCGATGTCGGCTCGTTCCGCGCGTTCACCGATCTGGCGATCCGCGAGGGCATCGAGAACGGGTGGTTCCCCGGCCCGCGCATGCTGTGCGCCGGCGCCTACGTCACCTGCCCCGGCGGCGGCGGCGACCTGACCGGGCTCGCCCCGGATATCGACGTCGTGGTCTCGCGCGACCTCCGGTTCGGCGTCACCGTCGGCGTCGACCAGATGAGAGCGAACGTCCGCCAGATCCTCCGGTACGGGGCCCACTTCATCAAGGTCATCGCGACGGGCGCCGTGCTCACGAGTGGCACGGACCCGGGCGCGCCGGAGTTCACCGAGGATGAACTTCGCGCGGCGGTGGAGGAGGCTGAACTCCGCGGCACGTTCGTGGCTGCGCACGCCCATGGGCCGGAGGGGATCAAGCGCGCGGTCCGTGCCGGGGTCCGCTCCGTGGAGCACGCGTCGCTGATGGACGAGGAGGCCTTGGCGCTCGTGCTCGAGCACGGCACCTACCTCGTGATCGACATCGCCAACGGCGACTGGATGATGGAGCGAGGACCCGCGCTCGGCTACACGGACGAGGTCATGCGCAAGGTCGAGTGGACGAACGAGGTCAGCCGCGCGATGTTCGGCAAGGCCGTTGCCGCCGGCGCGAAGATCGCGAACGGCTCGGACGCGGGGATCGCACCGTTCGGGAGCGAGGCGAAGAACCTGAGCGCCTACGTGCGGCACGGGATGACCCCGATGCAGGCCATCCGCAGCGCCAGCATCGTGGCGTCCGAGCTGATCGGGTGGCAGGACAAGGTCGGGACGGTGGAGGCGGGGTCCTACGCGGACCTCATCGCCGTCCCGGGTGACCCGACGCACGACATCGCTGTGCTCGAGTCCGTGCCGTTCGTGATGAAGGGCGGAGCGGTCATCAAGGACGACCGCCCCGCCTCCTAGGTCAGCTCGAGTACCAGCCCAGATTCGGCGCGCGGTCCACCACGCCATGCAGGCGCCCCGCCAGGCGCCAGCGGATCGGCTCGTCGGTGTTCAGGAACGCCCTCGGGATGGCGCACCGGGCGATCGTGTCGTGCACGGCCACCTCCACGAAGTGCTTCTGGGTCTCGTTCGGCTTCTGGACCAGGCAGTAGACCGGGCCGGGCGGGTCGTTCGCCTCCACGCCGCCGAACATGTAGACCTCGTAGTCCACCGCGCCTGAGCCTCTCGTGTCCAGCTGCCAGTAGATGGATCCCTTGCCCGTCTCGAGCGTGAGGGTGTCCTGGGCGATGGCCCGCAGGACGATCCGCTTGCTGCCATCCTCGCGCTCTATCTGGTTCACCGTCGACCGCAGGACGTCGATCCCCCCGGCCGTGTCGTTGGGGTCGGTGCCCGAGGCCGCCCACGCGGCGTTCGCCGTGAGCATGACCGCGGCGCCGACCGTCAACCGCAGGAACTTCGACATGGTGTGAGCCCTCCCTTCGCCTGTCGTTCCGGCAAGCATCCCACCAGGGAGGGGACCGGGTCCATCGGACCTTCGGCCCCGAGGAGGCCGAAGGTCGGGGGTCAGTCGTCAGGGAGCGGTCAGAGCCCGAGCGAGCCCCAGTCCCCCGTGATCGCGCAGGTGACGCCGGGCACCTGGATGTTCACGAACAGCCACGTGCCGTCGGGGCTGAAGCGGGGCCCGGCGAACTCTGAGTACCCGAGCCCGTCGGCGACCGAGAAGTCGTCGTCGGGCACGTAGGGGTCATAGGTCTTCCCGCTGGCGTCGATGATCGACAGACGGATCCCGACCAGGTTCTGTGCCAGGTTGATCATCGACCCGTCGGGCAGCAGCGCGCGCATGAAGCTCGCGTTCTCCTTGCCGTCCTCCGCGACCACGATGGCTCCGCCGGGGCTCGTGCAGAGGTTGTCGGGGCCGTCCAGCACATGGCGGCCGGGCGATTCGAACAGCAGTTCCAACTCGCCCCGCTCGCCCGCCGTGCCTGCATCGTCGGTCGGCGTGTACTGCCAGATCTGCCCCAACCCTGCGTCGCCTCCGTCGGAGGAGCCGAACACGCAGCTCCCGTCGCGATAGGTCGCGCCTTCACCGCTCAGGAATCGTGCGCCACCCTTCGCTTGGCCCTGCGCGTACACCGCCCGCGCGTGCCGCTCCGCGTCTTCGGGATCGGGGTCATCGATGGTGAACCACTTCACCGGCAGCGGGACCCCGACGGTCTGGTTCTTCACTGTGTTGTAATTGGGCTGCCCCTTGATGGCGAGCACCTGGAGCACGCCCGAGCTGAGATCACCGAACGTGTCGGGAACGAACCGGTAGAAGCCGTCGGGGTTGTTGTCTTCGGTGAGGTAGACGACGCCGGTCTCCTCATCGACGGCCGCGGCCTCGTGCACGAAGCGGCCGAGACCCTTGTGCGGTGAGTAGTTCCGCGAGGAGTTGGCGAACGCGTCCACCTCGAAGACGTAGCCGTGCTCGCGGTCCTTGCCGCGTCTCGTACCGATCGTCGTCTCTTCGCACGAGAGCCACGTCCCCCACGGCGTGGGTGCCCCCGAGCAGTTGGTGTCGGTGCCGTTCAGGCTGACGAAGCTCTCGAGCAGGTTCGCATCGGAGTCCACGATCATCGTGGTCGTCCCGCCGGGAGCGGTGCGGTCATACGCGGTCGAACGCCGGCCGATGAAGGATGGCCCGTACACGTCGTTGCCGCTCCCGAGCTCGTGGTTGCGAACGATCCGGACGTTCTCGCCGTCTTGGAACGTGCCCATGCCGTCGTGGATCGGAGGGGTGATGAACCCATCGCTCATCGCCGACCCGAACGCACCGAAGGTCTTGTACGAGAAGCCGGGGGGCAGCGCCATCTCGGGTCCCGCCGGCTCCAATCCCACGGCGAAGGTCATCCCGCTCGCCCACGCTGCCGACCCCACCCGCCCGGCCAGGGTCGGGAAGGCGGCCGAACCGAAGCTTGTCCCGCCGAGGACGGCCGCGGTGAGCCCGGCCTTCAACACGTCCCTGCGACCCACCATCGTGCGCGTGCTGGATACCTTCGTCATGGCCCCTTCTCCCGTCCCTGTCGGCAGATGGTTGACTGTCTACACCCGCCTCGAGAGGTTGGTCAAATCGGGAAGGGCAGCCCCAACGTTCGATGGTTGACAGTCTGCGATCACCCTCTCTAGCCTCGCGGAACTCGCGCGCAGGGGGCGATCAGGGTCCAATGGGGGACATGTACGACGCGGTCGTGATCGGTGGCGGCCACAACGGTTTGGTGTGCGGGTTCTACCTCGCTCGCGCGGGGATGCGCACCCTGATCCTGGAGCGGCGCGACATCCTGGGAGGTGCCTGCAACACCGAGGAGTTGGCCCCGGGTTTCCGTGCGTCGACCGGGGCCTACGTGCTGTCGATGCTCCGCGAGGCCGTCTGGCGGGACATGGACCTCGTCCGACGGGGGATCCGGGTCGACGCCGCCGGGCCGACGCTGAACCTGTTCCCTGACGGCGCTCGGTTCGAGTTGGGTGAGGATATGGCGGCCAACGTCGAGGAGACGAGGCGCTTCGCGCCGCGCGACGCCGATGCCCTCGAGCGGTTCGAAGGTGACCTGGCGCGGTTGGTCCAAAGCGTCCTGCCCGCGTTCGAGTGGATCGCGCCGGACCTGGGCCTGCGGACGTGGCGCGATCTGAAGGAACTGGCCAAGTGGGGACGCCTGGGTTTCCGGCACCGCCGGTACGCGGCCGATCTGGCGTACCTGTTCTCGACGTCGGCGAACCAGTACCTGTCGGAGTACTTCGGCTCCGAGCATGTGAAGGCGGCGCTCGGCTGGCATGCGATCAACGACAGCGTCGCGGGTCCGTCGACCCCGGGAACCGCGTTCGTGCTGCTGCACGACCACGCCAGCGAGAGCACCGACGGCGGCGTCCGTCAGTGGGGCTTCGTCCGTGGGGGGATGGGGCGGCTCACGGAGGTGATGGGCGAGGCCGCGCGCGAAGCCGGCTGCGACATCCGGATGGGTGCTGAGGTCGAGCGCATCCTCACCGCGGGCGGCACGGCGACGGGCGTGTTGCTGAGCTCGGGCGAGGAGATCAACGCTCGCCGGGTCGTGTCCAACGCCGATCCCAAGCGCACGTTCCTGGGCCTGCTGGACGAGGCCGATCTCCCTGCGGAGTTCGTGGCCCGGATCCGGGCGTACCGGAGCATGGGGACGAGCATGAAGATCAACCTGGCGCTCGATGGTTTGCCGAGCGTCGGCGGGCGCGATGACGGCCAGGTCCAGCCGTACCATCGCGGGATCATGGAGCTGAACCCGTTCATCGCCGACATGGATCACCAGCAGGCGCAGGCGACGCAGGGCATCGCCGCCGATCCCGCGCACGTGGAGCTGTGTTTCCCGACGGTGCACGATCCCTCGCTCGCACCCGAGGGCAACCACGTCGTGACGATCGATGTGAACTCCCAGCCCTACGTCCTGAAGGGCCAGGGGTGGGACGCGATCAAGGAGGACCGGGCGGAGAGCGCCATCGCGCTCATCGCGCAGCACTTCCCCACGCTGCCGGGCATGATCCGGCATCGCCAGGTCCTGTCGCCGTTGGACCTCGAGCGGCGCCTGGGCCTCACGGGCGGGCACGCGCTCCACGGAGACATGTCGCCGGACCAACTGTTGTTCCTTCGCCCGGTGCGCGGGTTCGCCGATCACACCACCCCAGTGCGTGCCCTGTACCTGTGTGGAGCAGGGACGCACCCGGGCGGTGGCGTGACGGGGGCGAACGGGCGCAACGCCGCGCGAGAGATCATCCGGCGCGCGAAGAAGGAGCGATAGCGGTGGAGGGTCCCCATGTCCGTGCACCCCTGCCCGGGTCCCAGGGCGAACGGATCCTGGAGCGTCTGGGCCGTGTGCTGTACCCAGGGCTCGCCCATGACCTGGGCCCGTTCGTCATCAGGCGCAAGGAGGGTTCCTTCATCGAGGACGTGGACGGCAACGTCTTCCTCGACCTGATCAGCGCGATGGCATCCGTGCCGCTCGGCGCGGCCAACGAGCGGATCCTGAAGGCCGCTTGGGAAGCCCACACGACGATCGGTCTGGAGGACTCCCACTTCTACGCGCACGAGCACATGTTGCCGCTGGCAGAAGAGCTGATCCGGATCGCCCCGCCCGGCATCGCGCGGGTGGACATCGCTCTGAACGGTACGGAGGCCGTGGAGACGATGGTCCGGTTCATGCGCCGTGCGACCGGGCGGCCGATCGTGATCGGATTCATGGGCGGCTACCACGGTGAGGCCGGCATCGCGGGCGCGATCGGCGCCGAGACGAGCGATCTCGCGATGGGGTACCGCGCGCTCATGCCGGGGTTCGTGCACGTGCCGTACCCGAACCC
>JBKJXU010000079.1:0-3732 GCA_046716145.1 Actinomycetota bacterium | reverse complement strand
CGCCACTTCGTGTCAGGGATGCTCCTTGAGACCTTCCGAGGGCTGCTTGCGAGGCCGTCGCCCGTAGATCGCCATACGCTGCTCTTCGTGATGCGGCCTGGTGCGTGTCTCAAGCAGAACTGGGAGTGAACGTGCGCCGGGCAGCTCTCATCATCCTGGCCACCATCACGCTCGCATCTGCGATGGGCTCGTTCGCTCCTGTCGCTCGGTCTTCCTGTGCGGCGCCGGAACTGGCTGTCAAGGGCCAACGCCCATTCGCTCCGGGCGACTCCATCCGTGTTCACGGTGAGTCTTGGAGCGGCGAGTGCCACGACGTCATCTCGTGCACGACCGGCTGCTCCGGCGAGCGGTGTGTCGGGGGTGGGCCGAACGCGCCGGCGACGCACATCACGCTTACCCTTCGTCGAGCGTACGACGAAGGAACCTCCGGATCGGTCCTCCTCGAAGGGATCGACGCGGCGTCGGATCTCACGTTCGATGTCCGAGTGACGCTGCCGCGGGTCCCGGCCGGGCGATATCGGCTCGTCGGCATCAGCGATGCGACCGGTGAATGGGCCAGCGAGGCGTTCCATGTTGCGGGAGGTTGAGTGGGCGACATCGGATGCTGCACTCCCGGATATCGAGCGAACCAGGTGCAGCGCCACGACGATGTCGAAGCGCTGTGCTCAGATCGTCGCGAGCCGACTCGGGGCGAGGATCGACGAAGGATCGCACGCGGCCTTGATCCTGCGGTGGATCTCGGCGGCGGGGAGACCGGTCTCGCCCAAGCCGCCCGGACCTCGGATCACTGGTGCGATGCCACCGGCCTTGTCGACGATCGTCCGGATGGACGCGAGCTCCTCGTCGTCGGCGCACGGAACCCACGCCGTCCCGACGCCGAGCAGCGCACGGTAGGCCGTCGATCCGTCCAGGACCTCGTCCAGCCGCGACGGGACGACACCGACCTCTGCCAGGATCGGTAACGCAGCGAACGGCGGCTCGGCGAACGCGCCGTCCTCAGCCTCCTCGCAGGTCGCCAGCGCGCGCACGGTGGCCGTCTGCTCGGCCACTTCGGCGGGCCAGCCCTCGAGGCGGACGATCACCCGGCCCGGCTCCGCGAGCACGGCCGCGGGCTGCCACAGCGCGTCGAGCAACCGGCTCCCCAGCGCGAGCCCACCCTCCCGGGTGATGAGCGTCACCGCGGCCTTGGGGAGCGGCCGGACCTTGAGCGCCAACTGCGTGATCACGCCGAGCGTGCCGAGCGAACCGGTCAGCAACCGGTGCACGTCGAACCCGCTCACGTTCTTCACGACGCGGGCGCCGCTCGTGATGCGCCGGCCGTCACCGAGCACCGCCTCCATCTCGACGACGGTGTCGCGCATCGTGCCGACGCGCAGCCGTCGGATCGGTTCGATGCCGGCGGCGATGATGCCTCCGACGGTCGCGTCATCGGGTGCATCGATGGGCCACTCTTGGTCGCGGCGCGCCAGGACACGCCGCAGCTCGCCGATGCGCATCCCGGCCTCCACCACGATGAGCATCTCGGCCGGGTCGTACGTGACCACGTCGTCCAGGAGCGTCGTCCACATCTCGGCGTCGACCTCCGTCGGGTTGCCCTTGTCCAGATGCTGGCGCCCGCCGACCATGAGCAGCCGACGGCCCTGGGCCGCGGCGTCTCGTATCGCCTCCTGGACGTCGTGCGCCGCGTGCGGATGGATCAGATCCACGTGCCCTCCGGCAGCGCGCCGTCGCGCCCGATGGTCGCGGCCGCGAACTCGCCGCAGCGCGCACCGTCGGGCAGCACCTTCGACGGGTTCATCCGTCCGTTCGGGTCGAACGCCTCGCGCAGGCACGCCTGCACGTCGAGGCTGTCCTTGGTGAAGACGAGGGGCATGAAGTCCCGCTTCTCCAGACCGATGCCGTGCTCCCCGGAGAGCGATCCTCCGGCGTCGACGCACAGGCGCACCAACTCGTCGGCGGCCGCCAGCGCCCGCTCCAGCGTCCCCGGGACCGCGCGGTCGAAGGAGAAGAGCGGATGCAGGTTCCCATCCCCGGCGTGGAAGACGTTCGTGACGATCAGACCGTGGCGTTTCGCGATGGCGTAGATGCCGGTGAGGATCGGCGCGAGCTTCGTGCGCGGCACCACGCAGTCGTGCAGGTGGTAGTGGGGCGCGATCCGCGCGATCGCACCGAACGCGGACTTGCGGCCCTTCCACAGCAGCGCGCGCTCGGCGTCATCGGCGGCCACGCGCACGGTGCCGACGTCGTTCGCTCGGGCAGCAGCCTGCACGCCGGACGCCTGCGCATCCACGGCGGCGTCGCTCCCGTCGACCTCGACGAGCAACACCGCGGCGGCGTCCACCGGATAGCCGGCGTGTGCGAACGCCTCGACGGCGCGCACGATCCCGCGGTCCATCATCTCCAAGGCTGCCGGCACGACGCCCGCTGCGACGATCGCCGAAACGGTCCGCGCGCACGCTTCGACGTCGGCGAAGTCCAGCAGCATCGTGCGCACGGCCGGCGGGTTCGGTGTCAGCCGGACGCACGCGGCGACCACGACGCCAAGGGTGCCCTCGCTCCCGACGACGAAGCCGCGCAGGTCATAGCCGGGAGCGGCCGGCCCTTCGGACCCCAGCCGCACGAGCGAGCCGTCGGCGAGCACCACGTCGAGCGCCAGCACGTGCGCGCTCGTCACGCCGTAGGCCAGGCAGTGCGGGCCGCCCGCGTTCGTGTTCACGTTGCCGCCGATCGACGACACCTGCTGAGACGAGGGATCGGGCGCGTAGTGGAAGCCGGTGGGGCGGAGCGCCTCGGTGAGATCGAGGTTGAAGACACCGGGCTCGACCCAGGCGAAGCGATCCTCGGGACGGATCTCGAGGATCCGCGTCATCTTCGACGTGACGAGCACCATGGCGTCGTTCAGCGGTGTCGAAGCGCCCGTCAGACCGGTGCCGCTCCCTCGTGGGACGACCGCCACGCCGTGGGTGGCGGCGATCTTCATCGCCGCGATCACCTGCCCCGCGTCGGCGGGGAACACGACGAGGCCGGCGTCGCCCTCGATCAGCGAGGCGTCGCGCGCGTAGAGCTTCCGGGTGAGCGGGTCGGCCGCGACGGCCCCGGAGCCCAGTGCTCGCTCCAGATCGCGGCGCACGGCATCGAGGTCGGCCACCGCCGTAGGCTACGCGCGCGATGGCGACATGGGCGGAGTTGGCGAACGCCGATCCCGCGCTCGCGGCCTTCGGCCGCGAGCGCATCGACGGCAAGATCGTGTATCACGCCACGCTGCGGCTGGACGGCTCGCCCCGCGTGCATCCGGTTTCGCCGTGGATCGCCACGGGCCTGCTTATGTTCGGGATCCGGGCCCACAGCCCGAAGGCGGCTGAGTTCGCGCGCGACGGCAGGTACGCGATGCACACGGCGCAGGCTGCGGAGGATCACGAGGGCGACGCAGGGGAGTTCATGGTGCGAGGCTGGATGGAGCAGGTCGGCCCGGACCACCCGGCGGTGGTGCAGACCCCGTACCGGACGAGCGGCCAGGCGTTCTACGCGTGCTCCGTGGAAGAAGCGGTGTCGACGACCTACGAGGGTGAGGGGCCCGTCTACCGCCGCTGGCGTGGCTGACGGACCGCGCCGGTGTTGCCCGATGTGCTACGCAGTGCTACGGTCGTCGCATGTCAGAGCCGATTCGTACGATCCCCCTCCGGGAGCTCCGCAACGACGTGAGTCGGATCCTCAAGGAGGTGGAGGCAGGGG
>JBKJXU010000078.1:0-9488 GCA_046716145.1 Actinomycetota bacterium | reverse complement strand
GGCCTGGACGTCGAGTTGCGCCAACCTGATGCCGAGTTCCTCGGTCAGCCGCACGTTGTGCAGGGCGAGGCCGGCGTGCGCGGTCAGGTCGGTGAGCAAAGCCTCTTCGGCTCGCGAAAGCGGCTCGTTCGGCGGCTTGCTCACGGAAAGCTCTCCGATCGGCTCGCCGCGATAGGTGATCGGGAAGGTGCTCGTGATCCCCTCGCTCGCGACGGCATCGCTTCGCCAGCTGCGATCGGCGTGGCCGCCGTCGGGCAGGAAGACCCCGACGCGCGCCGATGTCGCGCCGACGCCGCGCCCCGCGGCCTCCGCCATATCGGGGAGGACCTCGGCGGTGGACACGGCGGCGGACATCTTCGAGGAGAAGCCGGCGATGACCTCGTACGGGGTGGCGCGCACCCCGTAGACGAGCCGGTTCGCCAGGTTCTGCGCGCGCAGGCGAGCGGGCTGGAACAGCAGTGCCACGACGGCGGTCGCGATCAACGAGAGCGCGCTCCCGCCGCTCGACCCCGCGATCGCCCCGATGCCGACGACGATCGCGACGTAGACGATCGTGATGAACACGGCGAGCGCGGCGACGACGATCGTCTTGCGCACGACGACGTTCAGGTCGTAGAGCCGGTAGCGGAAGATCGCGATCCCCGTCGCGACGGGGATGCCGATGACGAGGTCCGTCACCAGCATCGTCAGGACCACGTTGACGGCGGCCACCAGCGGTCCTTCGCTCCGGTCGCCGCTCAAGCTGCCGAGCACCAGCATCGCCAGGAACAGCGCGGCGCCGGTCGCGCCGACGAGGAACAGCCACCGCAGCTGCTGGCGCTGTTCACCGTCGGCGCCTCGATACCTGACGACCAGCGACACGAAGGCCGCGAACGCGCTGGCTACGGAGAGGGCGCCGGCGACCCCGATCACGGGACCGAGGAGTGTCTGCGGCAGATGGACGGGGAAAGGATTCGCGAAGTCACCGTCGGAGTTGGGTAACAGTATGAACCCGACGGTGACCACGGCGGTCGCAGCGACGTAGATGCGCCAGGGCCAGCGCCAGCGACGTGAGGGCAACGTCCCCGTGGGATAGAGGAAGAAGACTGCGACCAGCAGCATCATCGACAGCAGGAACGTCCACGTCTTCAGCCACTGAAGCCACGCATCGGTTCCGGGCGAGACCCCGAGCGCAGAGATCTTCTCGGCGAGGACCGATACGCCCACGCTCGAGGGGATCACGAGCAGGATCCACCCGAGCGGGTTGACCGTCCGAGACGCGATCAGGGCGCCGATCGCGAGCATCGAGAGCGAGCCGAGGAGGGTCGGCACCACCAGGTTGATGTCTTCATTCGGTGTGCCGAAGATCGTGTCGGCTGCCAGGGGGAGGTAGATGGCGAAGCCGATACCGGCGATCGTCCAGGCGAGCCAGGCCCTCCTGCTGCTCACGCCGACACCCCCTGGGTTGCGGGGATCCGCCCCCGCACGATGGTGCCTCCGCCGGGAGCAGAGTCGATCTGCACGTCGCCACCGAACACCGCGACACGGTCGCGCATCCCGGCCAGTCCGGTGCCGTCGCGGTCGGCGTCTTGAGCGAACCCCCGCCCGTCGTCGGAGACCCGGAAGGCGATGCCCCGGCCGTCGTCCTCGAGCGCGATCTCGATCGCTCCGGCTTCTGCGTGCTTGGCTGCGTTCTGCAAGGCTTCGAGCACGCAGAAGTACACGGCCGCCTCGATCTCGACGGGGTAGCGGCCGAGCCCGTCGGACCGCATGCTGACCGGGAGCCCTCCGCGCGTATACTGCGCGGCCAGCGCCGGCGCGATCCCCTGCTCTTCCAGCAGCGGCGGATAGACGCCCAGTGCGAGCGCTCGGAGCGTCTCCACGGCAGCGTCGACCAGCTCCCGGAGGTCACCGAGCATCGCTGCACCACGGTCAGGGTCCTTGGCGAGCATCGACCGAGCGAGACGGATCTTCACGGCGAGCGCCACGAGGTGCTGCTGCGCGCCGTCGTGGATGTTGCGCTCTAGGCGGCGCCGCTCCTCATCCTGCGCAGCCACGATCCGCTGGGCGGAAGCGCGGAGTTCCGCCGCCTGCCTGGCGATGTCGGCCAGTTTCGCCTCGAGGTCGGCCGTCAACCCGACGTTGGCGACGACCAGCCCGGCCTGATCGGCGAGCCGGTCGACCAGTTCGGTCTCTTGCACGGTGATCGGCTCCCCGGGCGGCTTGGTGATGGAGATCGCCCCGAGCGTCTGGCCCTGGTGGATCACGGGCGCCGCGCGGTCGCGGCCGGCGATCGAGATCGAGCCGTCTTCAGCCAGACCGCCGTCCAGCGTGGCGGCCGCGCCCTCCGGCCACGCGGCGGCGCGGGTCAGGGTGCCGCCTGTGAGCAGCCAGACCTCGGCGGAAGCCGCGCTCGTCCCCTCCGCGATCACCCTCGCGAGCCGTGGCAGGACGGTGTCGGCCTCGTACGTGCCACCGATGCGATCGCTGAACCGGGCGAGGACCTCGTACGGGGTGGCCCGGTGCCCGTAGACCAAGCGGTTCGCGAACCGGGTCGCCCGGCTGCGTACGGGCTGGAACGCGACGGCGACGGTGGCGGTGGCGGCGATCCTCGGTGCGATCGCGTCGCCTGCCAGTGAACCGAGCCCGGCGACGATCGCGACGTAGGCGAGCGCCACGAACAGCGTCAGCACGGTGGCGATCACAGCCTTGCGGATCACGAGGTCGAGGTCGTAGAGGCGGTACTTCAAGATCGCGATCCCGATCGTGAGTGGGAGACCGACCAGCAAGGTCGCCGCGAACAGCAGGAAGACCCCCTCCCCGATGGGTCCTTCCAGGTCGGAGCCCGTGACCGCGCTGTAGATCAACGTGCTGAAGAAGATGCCGAGGACCGAAACCGCGACGAAGGCCAGCCATCGGATCTGCTGACGCTCGAGTCCCCGGACCCGCCGATACCGCATCACGACGCCCACCCCCGTCGCGAGCGCGCTGCCGAAAAGGACGAAGCCGGCGAACCCCGTGACCTGCTCTGCCCACGTCCCGACGAAGGTTGGGTTGGACACCGTCGCCCTCGCATCGAAGAACCCGATGAACTCGATATCGGGGAGGCCGGTGACCCAGCCCAGCGCCGCGACGGCGACGGCGACGAGCCAGGTCCACCAGACGATCCTCCACCGCCGCGACGGCGGCCGGCCGTCGGGGAAGAGCAGGAAGATAGGGATGAACAGGCCGAACGCCGGTGGCGTGAGCAGCCTGCTGAACCAGGCGGCCGCTGGTCCGAACGGCAGGGAACCCGGGTCGACGATCAGCGCGCGCTCCGCCCATCCGATGCAGGCGACCGCGGCCGTGAACGTGAGCCCCCCGATGAGCAAGAGGGCGCCGATCCGGTTGCCCGGCTGGCGGGTGAGGATCAGCGCTCCGACCGTCAGGAACGCGGCCTCCGAGGTCACGACGGTGGCGAGGAGGAGGGCTCCGTCCCACGACCGGTCGGCCGCGTTGATGATCGTGAGCACGAGTCCGAGGACCACGCCGAGGATGCCGACGATCCACGCCGCCTTCACCGCGGCGCGGACGTTCACGGCCTTACCCCTGTGGGGACGACCCCCGCGATCGTCGTGCCTTGCCCGGGCGAGCTACGGATCTCCATGGTGCCGCCGAGTGCCGCGAGGCGATCCTCGATCCCCAGCAGACCGGATCCTCGGCTCGCCGCGCCGGTATCGAAGCCTCGCCCATCGTCGGCGACGGCGAACCGCAATGCCTCCTGTCCGTCCGACAAGGTGATGCGCGCGCCGGTCGCCTCGGCGTACTTGGCTACGTTCTGCAAGGCCTCCAGGCACGAGAAGTAGACGGCGGACTCCACGTCGGCGTCGAAGCGGCCGACCCCGTCACCCTCGATCACGACGGGGACGACCGACTTCCGCGCCTGCGCTGTCAGCGCTGCCACGAGCCCCTGATCGGCCAGCAGCGGCGGGTAGATCCCACGGGCCAGGTCCCGCAGGTTCTCGAGCGCGTCCGTCGCGTCGCCCTGGAGTTGACTCAGCACCTCGCGTGCCTTCGCCGGGTCGCGGTCGGTCAGCTGCTCGGCGAGCCGCAGCTTCACCGAAAGTGCCACCAGTTGTTGCTGGGCACCGTCGTGGATGTCGCGCTCCAACTTGCGTGCTCGCTCGTCTTGGGCGGTCACGATCCGCCGCCGGGAGTCGCGGAGGTCCTCGATCAGCGTGACGTTGCGGAGCACGAGGCCTGCTTGCCCAGCCAGGTCGCGTGCCAGCCGCTCCTTCGATTCGTCCATCGGGTCGGCCTTCGACATGGTCAGGCTGAGCGCGCCCAGCAGGGACCCGCCATGGTCCACAGGGAACGACGCGACGGCCCCAGGGATCGCCGGCATCGCCCCGCCATCCAGGGCAACCGGCTCGATCGGCGCCGCGTCCACGGGGTGGACCGCCACGCTGCGGAGCTCACCCCCGGATCTGATCCACACACGCGTCTCGGTGGCGCCGGTCCCGGCAGCGAGCAACTGGACCATCCGCGGCAGGACGTCCTCGGTCGAGTAGGTGGTCCCGAGCCGGTCGGAGAACTCCGAGAGCACCTCGTACGGTGTCGCGCGCTCCCCGTACAGGAGCCGGTCCGCGCCACGATGGGCCCACCGACGCACGGGCCCGATCCCGAGCGCGATCACGATGCCGACGACGATCGCCAGCGGGTCGACGGACCCTCCCGTACCCGCGAACATGGTGCTCACGACGAAGATGACGACGAAGAACACGAGAACGACGAACAGGACGACGGCACCCACGACGAGCGTGCGCTTGAGTTGGAGTTCGACCTCGAACAGGCGCGAACGAAGGACGCCGACCAGGAGCGCGGCCGGGAGTGCGAAGAGCACCACGACCCCGCCGATGAGCGTCACGATGATGAACGCGAACCACGCTTCCTGCAGGAAGGCTGCGAGGGCGATCGCCGGGAGCGGGAGGACCGCCAGGCCGAGGATCAGGCGGAAGACCCATCGGAGCGGCCGGCGATCGGTCGGATCCGCGCGCCGATAGCGGATGCCGACGGAAGCGACGGCACACACGAACGCGAGGAGGGAGGAGAGCCCTCCGGCACCGACGAAACCGTCGATCATCGGGATCGCCCTGAGCCAGCCCGGTGTGACCAGGCCGAGTTCCTCGAAGCCCGGCTGGGAGCGACCGGCGAAGCCAACGAGAAGCAGCATCCCACTCACGATCGCGGCCATGACGCCGACGCGGGCCCAGCGTCCGGCCAGCCGTCCGTCGGGGAAGTACAGGAACGCCAGGAACAGCAGGGAGCTCACGGTGGCCAGCGGCACCACGATCACGAACCAGACGGCCAGCCGCGCCCCCTCGATAGAAACCCTCCCCGCCTGTTCCAGCGAGAGGATCCCGAGCATGAGAGCCGACACGGCGCCGATCAAGGCAGCCGACGAGAGGAGCCACCCCACGGGGTTGCGTGGGAGCTGGCCGGCGAGGAGCGACCCCACGAAGCCCCACGCGAGCGTCGTCAAGACCAGGGCGCCCAGGAAGAACGCCACCTCGTACCGAGACGCGATGATGGCCGTTGCGATCGCGGTCGCGTTGACCAGCACGATGGAAGCCATGATCGCCCTCGACCCGAGCCGAGCGCGATCCCTGTATGGAGCGGAGACGTCTGCCATCACAGCGGATCCTCCCACCAGCGGCTGCGGGGACCAAGGGGGAGGACGCCACCTTCCCGAGGGTGCTGGCACCCCTGCACAACCGTGGTGCGAGCGCCGTCGCCGGCGCTCCGACGCGGGTCTACCGTGGCGTCAGCTGAAGGAGGCGAACCGACATGACGACGATCTTGGTAGGCACCGACACCTCGGCGGCGGCCGATCTGGCGGTCGAGGACGCGGCAGGTCTCGCCCGGGCGCGCGACGCCGAGTTGCTGCTCCTGTACGTGAGGCCCGAGGCCGATCTTCGCGCGGTGGTGGACCCGGCACGCGCCGCCGACCCCGACCGGCACCTGCGACGACTCCGCGAACGGTTCCCTGACATCATCACGTCGATGCGGGTGGAGCAGGGTGATCCGGCCGAACGGCTCTGCGCCGTCGCCGACGAGATCAAGGCCGACGCGATCGTGGTGGGCAACCGGGGCACGCACGGATCCTGGTGGCGCGTGAAGGACAGCGTCCCGAACCTGGTGCTCCGCCACGCGCCGTGCAGCGTCTACATCGTGGACACGCGGCGGGCCCAGTGATGATCAGGCGGTCTGCTGCTCGCGCAGGAACGCCAGCACCGCCATCACCCGGCGGTGCACGTTCGGCTCCTCGGAGAGGTCGAGCTTGTGGAACAGCGAGTTGATGTGTTTCTCGACCGCCCGTTCCGTCAGGAACAGCACACCGGCGATGGCGGCGTTGTTCTTGCCCTGCGCCATGTGCGAGAGCACCTCTCGCTCGCGATCGGTGAGCGCGCCCAGCGGCGAATGCGCCATCCGATCCTTCGCGGCCACCAATGCTTCGACGACCTTCGGGTCCAGGACGCTGCCGCCGCGAGCGACCTCCTCCAGCGCACGGACGAGTTCGTCGACATCGGCCACGCGCTCCTTCAGCAGGTAGCCGAGCCCCTCGGCGCCGTCCTTGAGGAGGTCGTAGACGTACTCCTCGTCGGAGAACTGGCTGAGGACGACGACGCCGATCGCCGGATGCTCGGCGCGGATGTGCCTGGCAGCGCGGATGCCCTCGTCGGAGTTGTCCGGCGGCATCCGGATGTCGGTGAGGACCGCGTCCGGCGAATGCGCGATGACCGCTTCCAGCAGCTCGTCGTAGCTGGCGGCGGTCCCCACCAGCTCGACCTCGTCGCTCTCGGCCAGGAGCGCGGCTGTGCCCTCGCGGACCAGATAGTTATCCTCGGCGAACACGATGCGCAGCACGCGCGGATGCTACCCCTAGGAAGGACCGCATGAGCATCAGGGTCGTGCTCGGAGAGGACAACGTCCTCGTTCGCGAAGGCGTCCGAGCCCTGCTGGACTCCTACGACGACATCGAGGTCGTCGGGGTGGCGCAGGACGCGCCCACGCTGATGGCAGCCGCGGCCGAGCACATCCCCGACGTCGTCGTGACCGACATCAAGATGCCTCCGTCCTTCCAGCTCGAAGGCATCGACTGCGCCCACGCGATCCGACGCCTGCACCCAAGCACCGGGGTGGTGGTTCTTTCCGCGCATGACGATGACGAATACGCGATCGCGCTCCTGGGCGAAGGTCACAGCGGGCTCGCCTACCTCCTGAAGGACCGGATCGCCCAGGGTGATGAGTTGGTGCGCGCGATCTACGTGGTACACGAAGGCGGCTCAACCGTGGACCCCCTGATCGCCGAACGGCTCGCCGGGCGAGACGACACGGGGACCACGGACCGAGCTCTGCTGGACATGATGGCCAAGGGGGTGGGCTACGCCGAGATGGCCGCCGCGCTGGACACCACGCAGGAATCCGTCGATCGCCAGGTCACGGAGCTGTTCGGCAGGATGGCGGGCGGCGACGGATCCGCCGGCCTCGTGGACGAGTTCAAGCGGCTGCACTCCGCGGTCGTGGAGCAGACGAGCTCCCGCAAGACGCTCGCCTCGTTCGTCCCGAGCCAGCTCGCCGACCGACTGGCGGCGCAGCCCGACACGCCGATCGAGCCGCAGGAATGCGAGGTCACGATCCTGTTCTCCGATATCCGTGGGTTCTCTACCTTCGCGGAGCGTCTGGTCGCGCGCGACGTGGCGGCGGTCGTCGGCAAACACCTGTCTGCGATGGCCGAGGTCGTCGCCGCCCACGGCGGCACGATCGACAAGTTCCAGGGCGACGCCGTCATGGCCATCTTCGGCGCGCCGAACCCGCTGCCCGGTCACGCAGAGCGGGCGCTGCGCTGCGCGATCGCGATGCAGATCCGCCAGTCCGAACTGAACGATGAGGGTTGGGACGTCCAGGACCTGCCCGAGATGGGCGTCGGCATCGGTGTCAACACCGGGTCGGTGATCGCCGGGACGATCGGCGGCGCCGGCCGCCTGGAGTACACCGTGGTGGGCGACGCGGTGAACGTCGCCTCGAGACTGCAGTCCGAGGCCGAAGGCGGCGAGATCGTGGCGGCGGCGAGCACCGTCGGTGCGGCCGCGGACGTGCCGCGCGAGCCGATCGGCCTTCGCAGCGTCAAGGGCCGTGAGGAATCGGTGCAGGTGTACCGGATCCCATGGCAGCGCTGAGCCAAGCGACCCGAGCCGAGTCGCCGGCCGCCGGTGGCGTCGGGCCCGGCACTGCTCGGTGGCCGTGGCTCATCGCGGTGGGCTTCGTGCTTCTGGCCGCAGCAGGCATGGTCCTGCGAGCGGCCAACGGAGTGGTGCTCGCGGACCAGGTCTCCTACGTGGTCGCTTTCTCTGCATTCGCGATCGTCGGCGCGTTGATCGTGAGCAGGGACCGGCGCAACGTGATCGGGATCCTGCTCATGTGGAGCGCGTCCATGGTGGGCTTCAGCTTCTCTGGCGGGGAGCTCTTCACGTGGCTCGTCCGTTCCGGTCGGACCGGTCCGTTCGCGGTGTTTTCCGGATTGATGACCAACGTCGGATGGTTGCTCGGGATCTTGCCGGTCGTCTTCTTGCTCGCCCTGCTGTTCCCGGACGGTCACCCGCCCTCTCGTCGCTGGCGGCCCTTGGTCTGGTTCGTCGGGGTCTTCCTGGCCTTCGCGGGCATCGATATCTTCTTGGGACAGCCGACGCTCTCGGGATCGACCGAGACCGACACCCTCGCCAACCCCCTCTACCTCGAGGCGGTCGGCGGCCTGCCGAGCCTCGATCCCGTGTTCGCCGTGCTGTTCCCCGGGCTCGTCCTGGCGCCGGCCATCTCGTTGATCCTTCGGTTCCGCAGATCCACCGGGATCGCGCGGCAGCAGATCAAGTGGGTGGCCTTCGGGTTCCTCGCCGCCACGACCGGCATCGTGTTGGGGATCTTCATCACCGACCCGGTGCTCAACTCGATCGTCTTCGGAGGAGCGTTCCTGGCCTTCCCCGTGTCGATCGGCGTCTCGGTGCTGCGGTTCCACCTCTACGACCTCGATGTCGTCGTGAAGAAAGGGGTCGTCTACGCGGCGCTCGCGATCTTCGCGACGGTCGTGTACCTGGGCCTCGTGCTCGGCCTCGGGACCTGGCTCGGTCGCGGGAGCTCGTTCCTCACGATGGTCGCCGCCGTGGTGGTCGCCGTTACGTTCCAGCCCGCGCGGGCGCGGGCCCAGCGCCTGGCGAACAGGGTCGTCTACGGCGCGCGCGCCACGCCGTATGAGATCCTCTCGGAGTTCTCCGAACGGGTCGGTGAGGCCTACGGCGAGACCGACGTGCTGCCGCGGATGGCGAGGGTCCTCGGCGAGGGGGTGGGCGCCGAGAGGAGCGATGTCTGGCTGATGGTGGGTCCTGAGCTGCGGCAGGTGGCGGTGTGGCCGCCGGTCGATGGTGCGGCAGATGCGATCGCGACCGTCAACGGTTCCGTGCCCCTGGTCGAGGGCA
>JBKJXU010000077.1:0-8503 GCA_046716145.1 Actinomycetota bacterium | reverse complement strand
GCCTTCTGGCGGCTCCGCGGGGCGCTGCCCTCCCCCGCAGCGACGCCCGCGACCGACACGGCCCCCGCCGCCGAGCCCTCCGGCATGGTGGACCGCCGGAGCTTCTTCCGCTCGGCCGCCGGCGGGATCGTCCTCGCCACCTTCGCCGGCGGGCTGGGGACCTACCTCATCCGCCGGGCCGACGCCGGCGATTCACGCGCGAAGGTCGCGATCCCCGAGCCCGAGAGTTCCGCCACGGACGTGCCGGGCGCAGGCCTCGACGTGGAGGGCACCGAGCCCTTCTTCACGCCGAACGATCGCTTCTACAAGGTGGACACCACGTTCGTGACGCCCTCGGTGATGGCCGAGGACTGGAGCCTGAAGATCCACGGCATGGTCGACACACCGATCACCTTGACCTACGCCGACCTGCTGGAGCGGCCGATGATCGAGCGCGACATCACGCTCGCCTGCGTCTCGAACCCGGTGGGCGGCGAGTACATCGGCAACGCCCGGTGGATCGGGACGTCGCTCGCAGCACTCCTGGAAGAAGCCGGCATCGACCCCGGCTCGGACCAGTTGGTATCGAAGTCCGTCGACGGGTGGACGTGCGGCACCCCGACGAGCGTGGTGATGGACGGACGCGACGCGCTGCTCGCGGTGGCCATGAACGGCGAACCGTTGCCCATCGCGCACGGGTTCCCCGTCCGCATGGTGGTGCCGGGCCTGTACGGCTACGTCTCGGCCACGAAATGGGTCGTGGATATCGACGCCACGACGTTCGACGCCTTCGACGCCTACTGGATCAAGCGCGGGTGGGGGGAGCAGGCCCCGATCAAGACGCAGTCACGCATCGACACGCCACAAGGCGGCAACCGGCAGGCCGCAGGCGAGATCGCGGTCGCCGGCATCGCGTGGGCCCAACACAGGGGCATCGACCGTGTCGAGGTGCAGGTGGACGACCTGCCATGGATCGAGGCGGATCTCGCCGAGGAAGCCACGATCGACACCTGGCGGTTGTGGGTCTACCGCTGGCAGGCGACGCCGGGCGAGCACACCTTGCGCGTCCGCGCGACCGACGGCACGGGCGAGACCCAGCCCGAGACCTACCACGCACCGTTCCCCGACGGGGCCACGGGCCTGCACTCGGTGAAGGTGACCGTCTCCTAGATCGTGATCGACTCGGGGTGCGTGCCGAACACGGCACGGAGCGCCCCGGCCATCTCCCCCTCGCTGCACTCCGCGCGGGCGCACTCCAAGAGTGCGGGCATGATGTTGTCCTCGCTCGCCGCCACCGCCTCGAGATGCGCAAGGGTCGCGCCGACACGAGCCGCATCGCGACCGGCGCGACGTTCGGCGAGCGATGAGACCATCGCGTCCTCCGTGGCGAGCGGTATCCGGAGCACCTCGACGGCATCCTCGGCGTCATCGGTGAACGCGTTCACCCCCACCCGCTGCAGGTCCCGCTCGTCGAAGCGCCGCTGTTCCTCGAACGCGGCCTCGGCGATCTCGCGGACGAAGAACCCAGTGTCGATCCCGCGGAGCACGCCCTCGAGCATCGAGCCCTCCCCCATCTCGTCGATCCGCGCGAGGTAGGCCTCGACGCCCGCCTGGACCTCGTTCGTAAGCGTCTCGACGAAGTAGGACCCGCCGAGCGGGTCGATCACGTCGGCAACCCCGCTCTCGAATGCGATGATCTGCTGGGTCCTGAGCGCGAGCGTGGCCGCGTGGTCGGTCGGCAGCGCGTAGACCTCATCGAGCGAGTTCGTGTGCAGCGACTGCGTGCCGCCCATCACCGCCGAGAGAGCCTCCAACGCGGTGCGGACGACGTTGTTCATGGGCTGCTCCGCCGTGAGCGAACAGCCCGCCGTCTGCGTGTGGAACCGCAGCCGGAGCGAGCGCTCATCCATCGCGCTGTACCGGTCGCGCATCCACGTCGCCCAGATCCTGCGCGCCGCACGGAACTTCGCGATCTCCTCGAAGAAGTCGATGTGCGCGTTGAAGAAGAAGGACAGGCGTGGCGCGAACGCGTCCACGGGCAGACCCCTGCGGGTGCCCGTCTCCACGTACGCGAACCCGTCCGCGAGCGTGAACGCCGCCTCCTGCACGGCGGTCGAGCCGGCCTCGCGGATGTGATAGCCCGAGACGCTGAGCGGATGGAACCGCGGGACCTCGGTCGTGCAGAACTCGACGAGGTCGCCGATCAACCGCAGGTGCGGCCGCGGCGGGAAGAGCCACTCGCGCTGGGCGATGTACTCCTTGAAGATGTCGGTCTGCAGCGTGCCGCCGAGGTCGGCGAACGACGCGCCTTGGCGCTCGGCGGCCGCCAGGTACATCGCGAACACGATCACGGCTGGACCGTTGATCGTCATGGACGTGCTGACGCGGTCGAGCGGGATGTCCTGGAACAGCCGCTGCATGTCCGCGACCGAGTCGACCGCCACGCCGCAACGCCCGACCTCGCCACGCGCGAACGGATCGTCGGAGTCGTGTCCCATCAGCGTTGGCAGATCGAAGGCGACCGACAGGCCCGTCTGCCCGCGGTCCAGCAACATCCGGTACCGCGCGTTCGTCTCGGCCGGCGAGCCGAACCCGGCGAACTGCCGCATCGTCCAAAGCTTGTCGCGGTACATCGTGGGGTAGACACCACGCGTGAGCGGGAACGCGCCGGGCTCGCCCAGGTCGCGGGCCGGATCGAACCCGGCCAGGTCCTCCGGGCCGTAGACCGGCCGGAGCGGGATCCCGCTGAAGGTGCGGCGCTCCTGGGGACCTGCGGACATGACCTCTCCTCGTCAGGACGGTGGGGGGATCTCCACGTGGCGGCCGTTCTGGCTGCCGAAGTCCCAGACATCGATCGCCGGCGGTTCCACGCCGAGCGTCGTGAGCGCGGTGCAGATCTGACTCCGATGATCCGTCCCGTGGTGCACGGCCTGCGCGAGCCGGATGCCCATCGGGGCGTGGGTCTCCCACCCCTCCCATCGGTTCACGACGTCGGCGTCCGGATCGACGTCACCGGCCAACAGCGCGGCCCATGCGGGGCCGTTGGCCTCCATGACCGCGCGCAGCTCCCGCAGATCCATCGCATCCTCGTCGATCTCCGCGATGCGCCCGTCGGTGATGACGAACAGGTACCACGCGTCGGCTTCCACGAGGTGACGCTGCGTGTCGAGGATCGAGCCGTACGTTCCGGGCACGACCGTCCCGAGCTGCTCCGGGGTGAGCTCGAGGCACACATCGAGCAGCCGCAGCGTCGCCCACACATGGTGACCGAACGCGTCATCGAGCACGGGTGAACCCATCAGCGCACCGTAACAGGAGCCCGCAGCTCGCTCACGCGGTGACGTCGAGGCGGTCGCGGAGCCACGCCACGATGTCGGGCAGACGCGAGCCGGGCGGGAAGACCTTCTCGACGCCGACCTCGGCCAGTGGCGCGATGTCCTCGGGCCCGACGATCCCGCCGGCGAACACGGGGAGCGCATCGAGACCGCGCTCGCGCAGTTCGCGGAGCACCTCGGGGTACAGGGTCATGTGCGCTCCCGAGTGACACGAGAGACCGAGCGCGTCGGCGTCTTCCTGCAGGCACGTCTCGGCGATCTGTGCGGGCGTTTGCCACAGACCCGTGTAGATGACCTCGAACCCGGCGTCGCGCAGAGCCCGCGCCACGACCCGGGCGCCGCGGTCGTGCCCGTCCAGACCGGGCTTGGCCACCACGATCCGCGCCGGCGCGGCCATCATCGGCCGAACGCCTCCGCCAGGATCGCCATCTGCGCCGGATCCTGGGTGAGGCAGATCATCGTCTGCACGCCCGCCTCGCTCCATGCGTCCAGTCGCTCGCGGATGCGGCCCGCCGATCCCACGAGCGCCAACTCATCGATGAGGCCTTCGGGCACCGCTTCGGCGGCGGCGTCACGCTCGCCCGCCAGGAACCGCTCCTGGACCACGTCTACCTCCTCGTAGCCGTAGCGTCGCACGAGGTTCGCGTAGAAGTTCGTCGTGCGCGAGCCCATCCCACCCAGGTACAGGGCGAGGTATCGGCGGATCTCGGTCCGGCACGCCTCGAGGTCCGAGCCGGCGGCAACCGGGACCATCGGCGCGACGACGAAACCGGCGCGCTCGCGTCCCCCCCGCGCGAGCCCCTCGGCGAGCGCCTCCTCGAACGCCGCGGCATGCGCCGGAGCGAAGAAGATCGGCATCCAGCCGTCGGCGATCTCACCCGCGAGCGCCACGTTGCGCGGTCCGGTCGAGGCCAGGTAGATGGGGAGATCGGTCCGAAGCGGGTACAGCGTCGAGCGGAGTGGCTCGGTGCCCCCGAGCGGCAGGCGGTACCGCTCGCCCTCGAAGGTGAGCGGAGCCTCGCGTGCGATCGCTCGTCGCACGAGCGCGACGTGCTCGCGGGTCTGGGTGAGCGGGTGGTCGAACGGCTGCCCGTGCCAACCCTCGATCACCTGCGGCCCCGACATCCCCAGCCCCAGGATGAACCGGCCTCCCGAGAGGTCGTCCAAGGTCAGAGCCGTCATCGCGGTCATCGCCGGCGTGCGTGCCGGGATCTGCATCACCGCGGTCCCGACCCGCACGCGCGAGGTCCGGGCCGCGGCGAACGCGGCCACCGTGGCGGCGTCGTTCCCGTAGGCCTCTCCCGCCCAGACCGAGTCGAAACCCAGACGCTCGGCTTCGCTCGCGAGCGCGCCGACATCGGGCAGACGGGCATGCAACGCACCGAGATGCAGGCCGAGCTCCATCGCGCGCAAGCCTCCCACAACCCGCGCTGGGTATCGTGGGCCCGCCATGAGCACGCCGGGGTTCGACCAGGTCCTGCAGATCACGCCGCCGCGCTTCACCGGCGAGGAGGCGGTCGCGATCGCAGCTGAGACCTTCGGCGTGTCGGCCACCGGCGTGGAGGACCTTGGGAGCGAGCGTGACCAGGCGCTCATGCTCGTCGGGCCCGGCGGGCCGCTCGTGGTGATGAAGATCTCCAACCCCGCCGAGGATCCCGAGGTGCTGGACATGGAGGCACTCGTGGCCATGCATGCCCGCCGGGCCGACCCGACGCTCCCGGTCGCGCTGCCACGCCTCGCCCCCGGGCACGGCTCCGGCGACGATCCGGCCGCCTACCGTGTGCGCTTCGACGCCGAGGACGGCCCGCACTTCGTCCGCATGTACGACGTCCTGCCGGGCAGGGGCCGGTTCGAAGCGACGACGCTCTCCGACGCCTCGGTCTCGAACTGGGGTGAGATCACGGCGCGCCTCGGGCGGGCGACCCGGGGCTTCTTCCACCCGAAGGCGCGACGCACGATGCTGTGGGATGTGCAGCACGCACCTCGCACGCGTGCGCTGCTCCACGACGTGCGCGACCCCGGTCAACGCGCGATGGTGGAACAGGTGCTCGACCGTTTCGACGAGGTGGTGGCGCCCGTCTGGCCGACGTTGCGCGCCCAGGTCGTGCACGGCGATCTCACGGTCGACAACGCCCTGATCGACGACGACGGCATGATCACCGCCATCATCGACTTCGGCGACATGGGCCACTCCGCGCTCGTGACCGACGTCTCATCGATCTTGGACTCGCTCGTCGTCGATAGGGAGCCCGACGAGATCTTCCGGGTGTCGCGCCTGATCCTCGACGGATATCAGCGGGTCACGCCGCTCGAACCCATCGAGTTGCGGATCCTCGGCGAGCTGCTGGCCGCCCGCTCGGCCGTCACGATCGCGATCTCGTCGTGGCGGGTGGCGCGAGGCTTGGAGGGCGCGGCGTTCGGGGAGCGGTACAACGCATCGGTCGCGCGCACGATCGAGGTCATCCTGGACACCGGCTGGGACGAGGTGGCCCGGCGGCTCGGGAGCCCCGGCCGGCCTTCACCCGACCTGGCCGAGCGGCGGACACGCGCACTCGGCCCGGCCATGGAACCGCTCACCTACGAGCACCCGATCACCATGGCGAGCGCCCGTGGCGTGTGGATGACCGACACCGAGGGACGCACGTACCTCGATGCCTACAACAACGTCCCGTGCGTGGGGCATTCGCATCCTCGCGTGACCGAGGCGATCGCGCGGCAGTCCCGCCTGCTGAACACGAACATGCGCTACCTGCATGCGGCTGCGGTCGAACTGGCGGAGCGACTGATCGCCACCTGCCCGCCGGGGCTCGACACCGGGCTGTTCGTCAACTCCGGCTCCGAGGCCAACGACCTCGCCTGGCGTCTGGCGACCACGTATACCGGGAACCGCGGCGGCCTCTGCACCGCGATGGCCTACCACGGGATCAGCGACGCCATCGCGCCGCTCTCGCCGGAGACCTGGCCCGCGAGCCGTCCACCCCAGCACATCGAGGCCTGGGAGGCCCCCGACACGTATCGCGGGCTGCACACCGATCCCTCGGTGTTCGCGGCGGCGCTGGAGCGGCTGGCCGCACGCGATCACGCGCCGGCCGCAGCGATCCTGGACGCCGTGCTCACGAGCGATGGCTTCTACGACCTCGATCCCGCGCTCGTGCAGACGTGGGTGCGTCTCACGCACGAGGCCGGCGGGCTCTGGATCGCCGACGAGGTGCAGGGCGGGCACGGTCGCACCGGCGACGCGATGTGGTCCTTCCAGCGCCACGGCATCGAACCGGACTTCGTCACGCTCGGCAAGCCGATGGGCAACGGTCACCCGGTGGCGGCGGTGATCACCCGCCGCGAGATCGCCGAGCGGTTCGCCGAGGAGACCGTGTTCTTCTCGACGTTCGGCGGCAATCCCGTCTCGGCGGCCGCCGCGCTCGCCGTGTTGGACGTGTTGGAGGACGAACGCGTGCTGCCGCGCGTCGTCGAGGCAGGTGAAGCCTTGCGCGCGGCGATCCGCGAGGTCGCCTCTCGGCACCCGGTGATCGGCGACGTCCGCGGGATGGGTCTGGCCAACGGCATCGAGATCGTCTCCGACCCGGCGTCGAAGGAGCCCGACGGCCCCGGTGCGACCGCGTTCAAGGATCGGCTACGCGAACACGGGGTGCTCGTCGGTTCCACCGGACGCGCCGGGAACATCCTCAAGGTGCGGCCGCCGCTCGCATTCACGACGGCCGAGGTCCCGGTCTTCGCCGCCGCCCTGGACGCCGCGCTCGGAGCCAGCTGAGCGGACGGAATGAGCGCAGGTCGCGTAGCGTTCCTGTGAGCAACCGACCGAGGGAGCCCCGCCGTGCCCGCCATCACCGTCGAAGACCTGAGCTCGCTCGACCGCCTCGTCGCGGTTGACGAGGCCACCCAACACCTGCGCCCGGTGAAGTCCGTCACCATCGCGCCGCAAGGCTTCGAAGGGGAAGGCTTCCCCGTGCGGCGGGCCTTCGCCGGCGTCGACCTCGCCGACCTCGACCCATTCATCCACATGGACCAGATGGGTGAGGTGGAGTACGCGCCGGGCGAGCCCAAGGGCACGCCGTGGCACCCACACCGCGGCTTCGAGACCGTCACCTACATGATCGACGGGATCTTCGAGCATCAGGACTCCAACGGGGGCGGCGGTGTCATCACGAACGGTGATACGCAGTGGATGACCGCGGGCGCCGGGATCTTGCACATCGAGAAGCCGCCCGAGCACCTGGTGGTGAGCGGCGGGCTGTTCCACGGCGTGCAACTGTGGGTGAACCTGCCGAAGGCGCAGAAGTGGGCGCCGCCGCGCTACCAGGACCTGCGCGCGGACGAGGTCGGCCTCCTGACCACCGCCGACGCGGGCGCCCTGGTGCGCATGATCGCCGGCTCGCTCGGCGGACACCAAGGTCCGGGGGACACCTACACGCCGATCGCCTACTCGCACGTCACGGTCGAACCGGGCGCGCGCTTGGACCTGCCGTGGGACCCGACGTTCAACGCGCTCGTCTACGTGCTCGCCGGCGATGGGTTCGCCGGTGCGGAGCGCCGGCCGATCGGCACGGGACAGTTGGCGGTCTTCGGGCCCGGCGACGCGTTACGCATGGAGGCGGCGACGAAGCAGGAAGGTCGTCACCCCGCGCTCGATCTGCTGGTCCTCGGCGGACGCCCCATCGGTGAGCCGGTGGCCTGGTACGGCCCGTTCGTGATGAACACGCGTGAGGAGTTGGCCCAAGCGTTCGAGGACTACCAGGCCGGCCGCCTCGGCACGATCCCAGCCTCCGTGCACAACACGCCCGACGAGATCGTCGAAGCCTGAGGCCGCCAGGACGGCTCAGGTTCCGCGGTCTCTAGGCCACCTGGAACGAGCGCTTCGCGAGGCCGTAGAAGCCCTCGACCGTCGTTTCGGGGGTGGCTTCGGGGTCGGCGGCAGCACCGAGCGTGACGAACAGCGGCGCGAAGTGCTCCACCGTCGGGTGCGCGTAGGGCATCCCCGGCGCCTGGTGGCGGAAGTCCATCAGCGCGTCCACCGCACCGCGCCCGAGCGACTCCTGCGCCCACGTGTCGAACTCGAGCGACCACGTCGGCGGCGGTGCCTCGGGACGGAAGTCGCGGATGAACGGCAACCCGTGTGTGAGGAAACCGGAGCCGACGATCAGCACGCCCTCGTCGCGGAGCGGCCGGAGCCG
>JBKJXU010000076.1:0-5250 GCA_046716145.1 Actinomycetota bacterium | reverse complement strand
TGATCGGCTTGCAGATCGCGCAGCACCACGTGGACCGCGTGGTGCTCGTCTCGGACGAGGACATCGCGCGGGCACGCCGCCTGCTGTGGGACGAGACGAAGATCCTCCCGGAACCGGGGGCAGCCGCGCCGCTGGCCGCCCTGCTCTCGGGCGCCTACGTCCCGGAGGCCGACGAGCGCGTGGGCCTCGTGATCTGCGGCGGCAACGCGGACCCCGCCGGGCTCGAACCCGCGCGGGCATCGATGGCCGACGACACGGACTAGGAGGATCGCGCGGCCAGATCCGGGGCTGCCCGCAGGCGCAGCGCCCCGTAGAGACGCTGGCGCTCCATGAACTGCTGCAGCATCAGCCTGCTCTGCGGGATGTCATGCTCGGCGAAGAACGTCTGCACCGCAGCGACATCCTCGGGCGCCGTGAGGTAGCGCGCCCCGGCGGGGAACGACACGTGGTTCGACGCCGCCACCCGCGACGTGATCGCATCCCAGTTCGCCGCGAGGAACGCGAACGCCTGCGAACCCAGGTCTCGGTTGGTCATCGACCGCGCCAGCACGAACGGAGCGTCTTGCGGACGGACGTCCTCGGTGAGCGTCGCCGCCAGGGTTCGCTCCATCAGCGCGGGGTCGCGGAACCGCGTCAGCCCGCCCCGGTAGCGTTCCTGGATCTGGGGTGTCGGCGCCTTCTTCGCCAGCGCGAAGAACCGCTCGTAGTCCTCGGCGCCGCCGCTGAAGGCCACCGCGTCCACGGCCGCGGCGGCGACGTCGCCATCGGTCGAGGGGTCCTGCTCCATCTCCCGCGCCTGAGCCTGCGCCTCAGGGTCATCGCCCAAGATCGCAAGGCCGCGGAGCAGCTCCCCGCGGAGCTCGGCGTCCAGGTCGGAATCCTCCGGGCGCCGCTCCCAGCCCAGCCGCCCCAGCGCGGGGGCCACCAACCCGCGCACCGCGTCGCGGAACCGTTCGCGTGGCTCGCCGTCGATGAACCGGTCACACCACGAAAGCCCGGTCAGGATGGCCTGCCATACGCCCGTGTCGTCCTCGTCGCCGAAACCGAGCACCAGGTCGACGAACGACGATGAAGTCGCGTCCCCGGCCAGCACCATCGCCCAGGCGTCGTCCACCACGCATTGGCGCTCGGCCGCCGAAAGCGAGCCGAGCCCGGCCACCAGAAGCTCCCGCAGGGTGTCGTCGTAGAACACCCGCACGAAACTCGCGGCACCGTGGTTCGCGACCACGAGCGCGCCGGCGCCGGCGAGCGGCACGTCGATCCCGTCCGCCTCCACCAGCACACGGTCCAGACGCTCCTGACCGTCCACGACCTGCCGCACGGTGAGCGGGACCGGCCAGGTGGTGGCGTCATCGGGTTGGGACGGGATGAACCGCCGCTGGGCGAGCCGGAGGTGATCGCCGTGCAGGCTCGCGGTGATGGCCGGGTAGCCGGCCTGGAAGATCCAGGCGTCCATGATCCTGCGCACGGGCTCGCCCGAGACCTCTCCGAGCGCGTCCCAGAGGTCGTGGGTCTCGGTGTTCGCGTGGGCGTGGCGAGCCAGGTACCGGCGGATGCCGTCGCGGAAGACCTCGGGCCCGAGCCACTGCTCCAGCATCCGCAGGCATGCGCCGCCCTTCGTGTAGGTGAGGGTGTCGAACATGCCGCTCGCATCGTCCGGTGAGATCACCGGGTACTCGATCGTGCGCGTGCTCTCCAGCGCGTCCACCTCGAACGCGTTCGCACGGATCCGGGTGAACGCGTCGAACACGCGCCACTCCGGCCGCATCGCGTCCACGCAGAGGTAGGACATGAACGTCGCGAACGCCTCGTTCAACCAGATGCCGTTCCACCACCGCATGGTCACGAGGTCGCCGAACCACATGTGCGCCAGCTCGTGGGCGATGGTCTCGGACACGTCCAACCGCTCCTCCAGGCTGGCGGCCTCCGGATCCAGCAGCAGGAGCGTCTCTCGGTAGGTCACGAGACCGAGGTTCTCCATGGCGCCCTGGGCGAAGTCCGGGATCGCGGCGTTGTCGAGCTTCGCGTCGGGGTAGGGGATCGCGTAGTAATCACCGAACCACTCCAGCGCGAACACCGAGACGTCCTGGGAGAACTCGGCCAGATGCTCCTGACCAGGACGGCAGACCACGCGGACCGGCGTCCCCGCGGCGTCGCGCGCCTTCGTCACGACGAGCGGGCCGACGATGAAACACACGAGGTAGGTGGACATCACCATCGTGTCGGCGAATCGCACGCGGACACGCCCACCCTCGATCGCCTCGCGCGCGATCTCGGGCGCGTTCGAGAGCGCCAGCAGCCCCTCGGCGACCTCGAGCGTCACACCGAACGATGCCTTCAGGTCCGGCTCATCCCAGCACGGGAAGACCATCCGGGCGTCGGTCGCCTCAAGATGCGTGGTGGCGATGGTGCGCTCGACACCGTCGTCGTCGGTGTACAGCGAACGGTAGAACCCCACCATCTTGTCGTTCAGCGTGCCCGCGAAGCGAAGGTGCAGGATCCAGTCGCCGGTGGCGGCCTCCTCGGCGAGTTCCAGCCGTACGCGCTCGGCCTCCTCATCCGGCACGACCTTGTCGATCTCGATCGTGGTGCCGTCGGCACGACGGAGCGAGCCTCCCTCGACCTTCAACTCCTTGGCGTTCAGGACGATCTCCGTCACCGGCTCGTGCACCGAGACGGCGGCCGTTTCGGAACCCTTGAAGGTGGCGGCCTCCAGATCCGGAGCGATCGTGAGGTCGTAGTGGCTGGGGGTGACGGTCCTGGGGAGCCGGTACCTCGCCTCGGTTTCCGTCACCCTCGCTCCTTCCTCAGTCGTTGATGTAGGTCAGCCAGCCCGCGTACCGCGGATCTTCACCGCGCGTGGCTGAGAAGAACGCGTCCTGCAGTTCCTTGGTGAGCGGCCCGCGGTGCCCCGCTCCCACCGTGCGGTCGTCCACCTCGCGGATCGGCGTGATCTCGGCGGCCGTGCCGGTGAAGAAGACCTCGTCGGCCAGGTACAGGTCGGTACGCACCATGTTGCGTTCGATCACGTCGTAGCCGAGGTCGTGCGCGATGGCGATGACCGCGCCCCGCGTGATCCCCGAAAGCGCGCCCACACCCGTGGGCGGCGTCGCGATCGTCCCGTCCTTCACGACGAAGATGTTCTCGCCCGAACCCTCCGCGATGTAGCCCTCGTGGTTCAGCAGGATCGCTTCGTCGTAGCCGGCCTTGACCGACTCCACCTTCGCCAGGATGGAGCCGAGGTAGCCGCCGGTGGCCTTGGCCGCCGAGGGCAGCGCGTTCTGATCGTGCCGCTTCCACGACGACACCTTGACCCGGACACCCTGTTCGATGGCGTCCTCGCCCAGATAGGCACCCCAGGCCCACACGGCGATGACCACGTTCACCGGCGCGTTGAGCGGGTTCACGCCCATCTCGCCGTAGCCTCGGAACGCGATGGGCCGGATGTAGCACGAGTCCAACACGTTCGCGGTGATGACGTCCTTGGTGGCCTGGATGAGCTCGGTTTTCGAGTAGGGCAGATCCATGTGGTAGATCGACGCCGAGTCACGCATCCGATCCAGATGACCGTCCAGGTGCCAGACGGCGGGGCCGCGCCCGGTGGCGTAGGCGCGGATGCCCTCGAAGACGCCGGAGCCGTAGTGCAGCGCGTGGCTGAGCACGTGGATCTTGGCGTCTTGCCACGCCACGAGCTCACCGTCCATCCAGATCTTCTCGACCTCGGTGATCGGCACGGCGACTCCTCCTGCGGTCCGGGGCACCCCTGACGGGTGCGCAACAGGATACCGGCAGGCCGCCGCTAGGGCAGGTCGTAGGCGTGCCAGGTGACGTCGTAGGGGCGCGGTGCGAGCCCGTCCAAGGGCCCGAACTCCAGCTCGGCCCACGCGCGGGTCGCCGCCGCCGCCGCGGCGCGTACGTCGGCGGGAACCGGCCATGTCCAGGAGAACCGATCGGCCTCGATGCCCTGCATGAAGGCCTCGGGCGTCATCGCTTCCGCGTCGGTGAACAGACGCAACCTGCGCGGCGAGGCGCCGTGCCCGGCCATCGCTTCGTCGATCCCGGCGTGATCGTGCCAGCCCAAGCCGGCGGGCGACTGCGTGATGCCGGCCGCATCGCAGAACCGTTCCTTGATCTTCTCCGGGGGCCCGTCACCGCCCCCGCCGAGCAACACGCACACCACCCCGCCCGGACGCGTGACCCGGGCGATCTCCGACACCGCCGCGCGCCAGTCCGGGATGAGGTGCAGCACCCATCGAAGGACGACACCACCGAAAGCCCCGTCTGCGAACGGCATCGCGGTGGCATCGCCCAGGACCAACGGGAACGGCTCCGCGCCGTTCGCCTTGGCGCGCAGCACATCCAGCATGGGGGCGGCGAGGTCGATCCCGGTCATCGGCAGGCCGGCCTCGTGCAGGGGGAGCGCGACCTGACCGGTCCCGACGCCCACCTCCAACACCGGGCCACGGCCATCGAGTTCGGCGGCGAGGATGGCCGTCTCCCGCGCGGTGCCCGCTCGCGTCCGGCCCCGCGTGGCGTCGTAGTACGCCGCGGCGCGATCGAACGCCGTGGAGCCGGACATCAGTTCATCGAGGGGTCATCCGGCATCGTGCGCATCAGCGCGAACGCGGGCCCGAGCCGGCGCAGGACGTCCTCCCACAGCCGCTCCGGCTCCTCGTGGAAGACATCGCCGGGCTCGGCCGGCGCGACCAGCCAGGCCTCCTCCTCCAACTCGCCCTCGAGCTGCCCCGAGCCCCAGCCCGCGTACCCGGCGAACACGCGGACCCGCAGGAGCCCGGCCAGGTCCTCGGGCCCCGCCTCCTCGGGCAGGAACCCGATGGAGCCCAAGGCGACGAGCCCTGCCCTCGACGGATCCTCGAACTCGGCCACCACGACGGCGGCGTCGGGCTGCACCGGCCCGCCCTCGAACAGCAGGTCACCCGGTGCCACCAGGTCGGCCAACGCCGGCACGGCCTCGTCCACGGCCACCTCGGTGGGCCGGTTCAAGATCACACCCACCGCGCCCTCGTCGTCGTGGTGACCGACCAACACGACCGTGCGACGGAAGTTGGGATCGAACAACGAGGCGTTCGAGATGAGCAGCTTGCCGCCGAGCGGTTCCACGTGGGCAAGCCTAGCGGCGCCGGGCGGTCAGCCCTTGGGGATCTCCTTGGCCGGGTCCCAGAACGGCAGCGGCACGACCTCGGCCGCGAGCGGTCCATCGGGCGAGGTGACCATGAGGCGGGTCCCCTG
>JBKJXU010000075.1:0-45595 GCA_046716145.1 Actinomycetota bacterium | reverse complement strand
GGGGGGGGGGGCCGCCCCCCCCCCCCACCCCCGCCTGCGGAAGGGGTGAGGCATGGGGCGCTACATGATCAGGCGGACGCTGTTCGGCATCCTGGTCCTGTTCGTCATCTCGATGATGACGTTCCTGATCTTCATGAAGCTCCCCGCGGGCGACCCTGCCCGCCGGCTGGCGGGACGCCAGCCCACCCCCGAAACCCTCGAGCAGGTTCGGATCAACTACGGCTTGGATCAACCCTTCTTCACGCAGTACTGGCGTTTCGCGAAGGGGCTCATCCCGCTCCCCGGCTTCTGGCTCGACGAGAAGGTCTACTACTCGTGGGTCAACCGCTTGCCTGTCAAGGCAGAGATCGCGGACGCGATCCAGTACACGGGGATGCTGACGGCGGGGGCTGTCGTCCTCTGGCTGCTCATCGGGATCCCGATCGGCATCTTGTCGGCGCTCAAACGACGAACATGGGCCGACAGGGCCTCCATGACGTTCGCATTGTTCGGGGTTTCGTTCCCGACGTTCTGGCTCGGCTATCTGCTGATCTACTTCTTCTATTACAAATTGGGCTGGGCGCCACCCACCGGGGTTGACCATGGTGAAGGGGTCTGGCAGACCGCGCTGGATGGCAAGTTCATCCTGGCGTGGATCACCCTGGCCGTGACGTCGGCGGCGTTCTACACCCGTGTCGTGCGGGGCAACATGCTGGAGACCCTCTCCGAGGACTACATCCGCACCGCCCGAGCCAAGGGGCTGTCCGAACGCCGGGTGACCTACAAGCACGCGCTCCGGGCGTCGGTCACGCCCGTGGTCACGATGCTGGGTCTGGACGTCGCGGGACTCCTGGCGGGCGCCGTGATCACGGAACGGGTCTTCGTGCTCCCGGGTCTGGGGGCCTACGCCATCCGCGCCCTGGAAGGACAGAACTTCCCGCCGGTCATGGCGGTGACCCTCATCGCGGCGCTGTTCATCGTGGTCGCGAACCTCATCGTCGATATCATCTACGCGGCGCTCGACCCTCGCGTCCGCTACAACTAGGAGCCCGATGCCCGAACCGCTGCTCGAGGTCAAAGACCTGCGCGTGCACTTCCCCACGGATGACGGTCTCGTCAAAGCCGTCGACGGCATCACCTTCTCGGTGGCTCCCGGCGAGACGCTCGGGATCGTGGGTGAATCGGGCTCCGGCAAGTCGGTGTCGTCGCTGAGCATCATGGGGCTCATCACACGCAAGCAAGCCGAGATCAGCGGCCAGGCCCTGTTCCGTGGCCAGGACCTCCTGCAGTTGCCGAACGAGGAGATGCGCGAGATCCGCGGCGCGAAGATCTCGATGATCTTCCAGGACCCGATGACCTCGCTGCACCCCTATTACAAAGTGGGCGTCCAGATCGCCGAGGCCATCCGTCAACACCGTGACGTCTCGAAGAAAGAGGCGTTCGACCAGGCCGTGGACATGCTCGGGAAGGTCAACATCCCGCAGCCGAAAGACCGGGCGAAGCAGTACCCGCACGAGTTCTCCGGCGGCATGCGCCAGCGGGCCATGATCGCGATGGCCCTCAGCCTGAACCCCGATCTGGTGATCGCGGACGAACCGACCACCGCTCTCGACGTCACCGTCCAGGCGCAGATCCTGGATCTGATCGACCGGTTGAAGTCCGAGTTCAACGCCGCGGTGATCATCGTCACGCACGACCTGGGCGTGGTTGCCGAGTACTGCGACAACATCCAGGTCATGTACGCAGGCCGGATCGTCGAGTTCGGACGGACCGACGACATCTACTACCGTCCCACGCATCCCTACACGTGGGGCTTGCTCCAGTCGATCCCGCGCTTGGACGAGTTGGCGGAGCGGTTGAACCCCATCACCGGCCGCCCACCGTCGCTCATCAACGTGCCGCCCGGGTGTGCGTTCAACCCCCGGTGTCCCTACGCGTTCGATCGGTGCCGGACGGACCTGCCCGAGCTCATCCCGGTGGACGGTTATCACGCCGACGCCTGTCACCTCGTGAAGGCCGATAAGGATCGGATCCTGGCCGAGGAGGTGTTGGTGCACCGATGAGCATGGAAGTCGCAGAGCAGGCGGGGGGGGACCGGCCGGCGCCCTCGGGGCAGCCGCTGGTGAAGCTGGAGGGTCTCACCAAGTACTTCCCGATCACCCGGGGGATCTTGTTCCAGAGGCACGTCGGGGACGTGCACGCCGTCGACGGGGTGGACCTCGAGATCTACCCCGGCGAGACCGTCGGCTTGGTGGGGGAGAGCGGGTGTGGGAAGTCGACCCTGGCCCGCGTCGTGATGCGTCTCTACGAGGCGACCAGCGGATCGGTGTCGTTCGAGGGGCAGGACATCACCCACGTCAAGGGCAAAGAGCTGCGGGCGCTGCGGCGGAACATGCAGATGATCTTCCAGGACCCCTACGCGTCGTTGAATCCGCGCAAGACCATCGGTTCGATCATCGGCGAACCGTACCGACTGCACAAGACCGTGCCCCGGGACAAGGTCAAGGGTGAGGTCCAGCAGCTGATGGAGCTCGTCGGGCTCAATCCCGAGCACTACAACCGCTATCCCCACGAGTTCTCCGGGGGCCAGCGTCAGCGGATCGGCGTCGCGCGTGCCCTCGCGCTGCGGCCCAAGCTCATCGTCTGCGACGAGCCCGTCTCGGCGCTCGACGTGTCGATCCAGGCGCAGATCCTCAACCTCCTGGAGGATCTCCAGAAAGAGTTCAACCTCACCTACCTGTTCATCGCGCACGACCTGTCGGTGGTCCAGCACGTGTCCGACCGGGTCGCGGTCATGTACCTGGGGAAGATCGTGGAGACGGCGAAGGGCGACTCGCTGTACCGCGACCCGCGGCACCCGTACTCCGGCGCGCTCCTGTCCGCGGTCCCCGTGGCCGACCCCGCCATCGCGAGGAGCCGGCGCCGGATCATCCTCGAGGGCGACGTTCCCTCTCCCATCGATCCGCCGTCGGGTTGCCGGTTCCACCCGCGCTGCTACAACGCCCAGTTCCCCCGTTGCAGCGAAGAGTTGCCGGTCCTGCAGGCGATCGGGGATCCGGGGCACGAGGCCGCGTGTCACTACCCGCTGGAGCCCCGTAGCATCATCAAGGAGCCCACACCCGAGTAGCCGGAGATCTCCCGATGCTGAACGCCATCGTCATCGTCTTGCTGATCGTGTCCTCGTTGTTCCTGATCACGACCATCCTCATGCACTCCGGTCGCGGGAGCGGTCTGTCCGACATGTTCGGTGGGACCAGCAACCTCTCCGGGGGAACGGCGCTCGAACGGACCCTGGACAAGGTCACCGTGGTCACGGCGGTCGTGTGGGGCATCTGCGTGTTCTGGCTGGCCTGGAAATGGAACCCCTGAGGATCGCTACACTCGCCCAACTCGCGTCGGAGTGGCGGAACATGGCAGACGCGCTAGCTTGAGGTGCTAGTGCCCTCTACAGGGCGTGGGGGTTCAAATCCCCCCTCCGACACTGCTTGCCAGAAGGCTCACGACCCGGTTCCCCAGGCACTTCGTCGGTACCCGGATGCGGGTCCGAGGTCGCCTTACATCTGAGCCCCGCTCTGCCGATACACCTCATGGATCGAACGGGCAAACCCGTCGCGAGGCGGGGACGCAAAGCCAGGGACCTCGGCTCTCGAGGCCGCCCGGCTGCCGAACTCAAGGGGAACGATGTCCTCCACCGGTTCCGCCCGCCCTGCCGGCGCCGTCCAGCGCCGGGCCTTGCGCGGGCTCGCCGCCGTGGCCGCGGCCGTGAGCGCGCTGCTGGTGCCGTTCCCGCAGCCGACGAGCGAGGCGGTGGCGCTCGGGCCGCCGAGCGTCGTCGTAATCCTCACCGATGATCAGCGCTGGGACACCCTGCATGCGATGCCCATCGTTCGGTCCGAGCTGGCCGAGCACGGCATGACCTTCCAGAACGCGTTCGTGACCAACCCGCTCTGTTGTCCGAGCCGGAGTAGCCTCCTCACGGGGCTCTACTCCCACTCGACCGGCGTCTGGCGCAACGAGCCCCCGTTCGGCGGGTGGAGCTCGTTCGACGATTCTTCGACGGTCGCGACCCAGCTCCAGGGAGTGGGCTATCGCACCGGGTTCTTCGGCAAGTACATGAACGGCTACAAGGATGGCGCGTCTATCGGCTACGTCCCGCCGGGATGGGATCGATGGATGGCCTTCAGCCGCTCCGGGTACTACGACTACGAGCTGAGCGTGGACGGCACGTTGCAGACCCACGGGAGCGCCCCGGCGGACTATTCCACGAAGGTCCTGGCGTCCGAGGTCACGTCCTTCATCCGGTCGACGACGGATCCCGTGTTCGTCTACTACTCGCCGTACGCGCCGCACAACCCGGCGACCCCGTCAGGGGCGCACGCGAAAGAGTTCGCCGGACTCGACCCGTGGCGGCCGAAGAGCTACGGGGAGCCTGACATGTCCGACAAGCCCGCGTGGGCCCAGACGCTTCCGCCTTGGACGGCGTCGAAGCGCGCAGAGAAGGATGCGTTCCGGGTAGATCAATACCGGACGCTGCAGTCTGTCGATGATGCGGTCGGCAACATCGTCCAGGCGCTATCGGATACGGGACGGCTGGACAACACGCTGATCGTGTTCATGTCCGACAACGGCTTGTCCTGGGGCGAGCACCGCTGGGCGACCAAGCGGGTAGCGTTCGAGGAGTCGATCCGCATCCCGATGGTCATCCGCTTCGATCCCCTCACCGTGACGCTCAACCGCGACGATCGGATGGTGCTGGGCATCGACATCGCGCCGACGATCTTCGAGCTCACGGGGATCACCGGCGCCACGGTCGACGGGAGCAGTCTGGTGCCCCTGCTTTCCGGTAGTGCGGAGACGTGGCGCGACGCGTTCTTGATCGAGCACATGCAGAAGGAAGTGGATCGGATCCCCACGTTCTGTGCAGTGCGAACCGATCGGTACAAGTACGTCTACTACGGCGACGGGACAGAGGAGCTGTACGATCTTGCCGTCGACCCCCTGGAGCGGTGGAGCAGGGCGGCGGACCCGTCGCTCGCGAGCGTGAAAGCTGATCTGCAGATCCGGCTCACGTCGCTGTGCAGCCCGCCACCACCCGGCCTCGTCCTTCCCTGGTAACCACGCCGGCTCGTGTTCGCCCTTCCGCGGTGTACCATGCCGCGGTCGTGAGATAGCGAGCCGCCCTCGTCCCTCCACCAGCCGCTTCTGCGGCCCCGTTCGCGCACCCGAGGAGCTCGCTCGATGATCCACCCGCCCGCGCCCCGTCTCACCTCTTCCAGGACGTCGTCATGACGATCGCCCTGGAGGTCCGTGACCTCGACGTCGAGATCGGCGGCCGCATCGTGGTCGAGGGACTCTCGCTCGATCTCCGGTCCGGAGACAAGATCGGCATGGTCGGCCGCAACGGCGCGGGGAAGACGAGCACGCTGCGGGTCTTGGCCGGTGAATCGGAGGCAGCAGGCGGCCATGTGATCCGGCGTGGCGGCGCAGGTTACCTCCGGCAGGATCCTCGTCAGCATGCCGGGCACGACGAGGACACCGGCCTGGAGCACATCTTGGCGGCCCGCGACCTGGTCGATCTGGCGCGCAGGTTGGAGAAGGCTCGCATCGCACTGGAGGAGTCTCACGAGGACCGCAACGTCCGTCGGTTCTCTCGGCTGGAGGAGGCCTACCGCGACGCGGGCGGCTATCAGGCTGAGTCCGAGGCCGCGACCATCGTGGCGGGGCTCGGGCTCCCGCAGGAGCGCCTCCGGTTGCCGGTAGGTGCTCTCTCCGGCGGGGAGCGGCGGCGGCTCGAACTCGCCCGGATCCTGTTCGGCGGGTCTGATCTGCTCCTCCTGGATGAACCGACCAACCACCTGGACATCGACGCGAAGAACTGGCTGATGCGGTTCCTCGCGGGGTACCCGGGTGCGCTGATGGTGATCAGCCACGACATCGAACTCCTGGACGGCTCCATCACGCGGATCCTCCACCTGGATCGCGATGGGGTCGTGGAGTATCGCGGCACCTACACGCAGTACCGGGCGGCGCGGGCTCGCGACGAGGAACGGCTGGGCCGCGTCGCGGCTCGCCAGCAGGCCGAGATCACGCGTCTGTCCACGCTCGCGAACCAGATGCGTGGTCAGACGGTGAAGCGGGCGCGCATCGCCAAGACGCTCGATACGCGGGTCGCCAAGCTCGAGGCCCGGCGCGTGGAGGGACCGGCACGGGAGAAGCGGGTGCGGTTCCGTTTCCCTCCGCCGCCGCACTGTGGGCGGACGGTCCTCGTCGCCCAGGGGTTGGCGAAGTCCTACGGGGGCGGCGAGCCCGTGTTCCAGGGCGTGTCGTTCGACGTCGGACGCGGCGAGCGCCTCCTGGTGCTCGGCCTCAACGGGGCCGGCAAGACGAGCCTGTTGCGGATCGTGATCGGCCAGACCGAGGCGGACCGCGGCTCGTGCGAGTTCGGGCACGGCGTCGAGGCCGGCTACTACGCGCAGGAACATGAGGGGATCCATGCCGGCGTGGACGTGCTCACGCACATGAAGTCCGCCTCGGGGGCGGAGGATCAGACGCTCCGCTCGCTGCTCGGCATGTTCGCGCTGCACGGTGACATCGCGTTCCAAGATGCGGGGACCCTCTCGGGCGGGGAGAAGACGAAGCTCGCGCTGGCCCAACTCGTAGCCGGCCGGAAGAACCTGCTTCTGCTCGACGAGCCGACGAACAACCTGGACCCGCCTTCGCGCACCGCGATCGCCGAGGGGCTGCGGGATTGGCCCGGGGCCATGATCCTGGTGAGTCACGACCCGGCATTCGTGGAGGCGCTCGCGCCCCAGAAGGTGCTCCTGATGCCCGATGGTGACCTCGACTACTGGAGCGAGGACTACCAGGACCTCGTCGAACTCGCCTGAGGCCCGCCGCCGCCGTGGCGACGCGGCTATGCTGCGGGCCGCTCGCAGACCGGGAGGATGTCCATGGGAACCAACGGCGCCGCCGACATGCTGTTCGTGAACGGGTCGGTGTACACGGTGGACGCCGCCCGGACATGGGCACAGGCGGTGGCCGTCAAGGATGGTCGTATCACCGCGGTGGGCACCACGGCCGCGGTGAGCGATCTGCGCGGCAACGGCACCCAGGTGATCGATCTCGCCGGTCGGATGCTCCTGCCGGGTTTCCAGGACGCCCATGTCCACCCCGTCTTCGGTGGGATCGACATGCTGCAATGCGACCTGCACGACATCGACACGAAGGACGGATACCTGGCGGCGATCGCCGTCTACGCCTCGTCGCACCCCGACGAGCCGTGGATCACGGGGGGCGGCTGGTCCCAGGACGTGTTCCCGCGTGGCTGCCCCGCGAAGGAAGACCTCGACGCGGTGGTGCCCGACCGGCCCATCCTGCTCCCGAACCGCGACGGCCACAGCGGCTGGGTGAATTCACGGGCGCTGGAGATCGCCGGCATCACGGCCGCGACCGCCGATCCCCCCGACGGCAGGATCGAGCGCAACGCCGATGGCGCCCCGCAAGGGACGCTGCACGAGGGTGCCCAGGGCCTGGTGACCCGTCACATGCCGGCGATCGAAGGCGACACGGTCGACGACGGCTTGCGCAAAGGTCAGGAGTACCTGCACTCTTTCGGATTGACCGGCTGGCAAGATGCCATCGTTGGCCGCGAGTCGGTCGACACCTACGGCGCGTATCTGCGGGCAGGCGCCTCAGGGGTGCTCACGGCACGCGTGGTGGGCGCACTCTGGTGGGACCGAGCCAAGGGTCTGGAACAGATAGAGGATCTCGTCCAGCTGCGCGAGGGCGGTACCGCCGGCCGGTTCCGCGCCACCAGTGTCAAGATCATGCAAGACGGGGTCTGCGAGAACTTCACGGCGGCCGTGCTGGAGCCCTACCTGGATGAACACGGTCATGCGACGGACAACCGCGGGATCTCGTTCGTCGACCCGGCGCTCCTCAACGAGGCTGTCACGCGGCTGGACGCCCTGGGGTTCCAGGTCCACTATCACGCTCTCGCCGAAAGGGCCGTCCGGGAGGCGCTCGACGCGATCGAGGCAGCCCGCACGGCGAACGGGTGGTCCGACGGCCGGCATCACCTGGCGCACATCCAGGTCGTGCACCCCGATGACATCCCCCGGTTCCGGGTGCTCGGCGCGGTGGCGAACGCTCAACCCCTTTGGGCCGCACACGAGGCGCAGATGGACGAACTCACGATCCCCTTCCTGGGAGAGCCGAGGTGGACCTGGCAGTACCCCTTCGGGAGCCTGCAGCGCCACGGGGCGCAGATCGCCATGGGGAGCGACTGGTCGGTCTCGACCCCCGACCCGCTGCAGGAGATGCACGTCGCGGTCAACCGTCAGATGCCCGCCGAGTACACCTACCGCGTGGATGACCGCCAGGTCTTCATCCCCGACGAGCGGCTCGACCTGGCGAGCGCGATCCACGGATTCACCATGGGCTCGGCCTTCGTCAACCATCTGGACACGCACACGGGCTCGATCGAGGTGGGGAAGTTCGCCGACCTCGCGGTGATCGACCGGGATCTGTTCGCCCACCCGGTGGACGAGATCGCGTCGGCACGCTGCCTGATGACGTACGTGGAAGGGCAACAGGTGTACGCCGCTGCGGATGCTTGAACGCAAGATCGAACCGAGGCTCGCGTCCGGGCGAACAGGCTCCGTGCGCCGTTTCGGATCAGCAGCCGTGATCGCCGCCGGCCTCGCCGTGTCGATCGCACTTGCCGCATGCACCTCGACGGCCTCGTTGGTCGGGGAGAGCGCCACGCTCGTGTCGAAGGGGCCGCGCGGTCCCGAGACCGTCGCCGATGTCGCCGACCTGGTGCTGCCCGCCGTGGTGAACGTGACCACCGACGTGTTCCGGCCCGACTCGTTCGGCGGGGTGCAGGAGGGCCAGGGTGTCGGTACCGGGTTCATCGTGCGATCCGACGGTTTCGTCGTCACGAACTGCCACGTGGTCGAGGACGCGTCGCGGATCACGGTGTTCACGTCCGACGCGGAGCCCGATCAGTACGAGGCCCGTGTCGTGGGGGGCGATTGCCTCCACGATCTGGCCGTGCTGAAGATCGATGCGACCGGCTTGCCCACCGTTCAGCTCGGCGACTCCGGTTCGCTGCGATTGGGCCAGCAGGTGGTCGCCGTGGGCTACGCGCTCGCGCTCGAAGGCGGACCGAGCGTGACGTCGGGCATCGTGTCCTCCCTGGACCGCGTCATCCAGGCTCGCGACGCCGCCTGCGACGCGTGCCCGAACGGCCTTCGGACCTACTCCGACGTGATCCAGACCGACGCCGCGATCAACCACGGGAATTCCGGTGGTCCCCTCGTGGATATGGCGGGCCGTGTCGTCGGCATCAATACCGCCGGCTCCGACGCGGCAGAGAACATCGGGTTCGCGATCGCGATCGACGCCGCGAGGGAGACCATCGCTTCGGCCATGACCGACCCCTTGGGTCCCTCGGCCTACCTCGGCGTCCAGACACAGGACGTGAGCGTGGAGTCCGCGTTCCAGCTCGGATTGACCGTCGAGACCGGGGCGTATGTCGTCGCGACGGCGGGCGATGGCCCCGCACGAGGCGCCGGGATCGATCAAGGCGACGTGATCGTGGGCATCGACGGGGAGGAGGTCGCCTCGGCCGCCGACGTCGGGCGGATCTTGGAGGGACTCGATGTGGGGGCGGATGTGCGGATCGATGTCGTCCGCCCCGACGGCGAGCACGACACCGTGGACGTGATCCTGGGAACCCGCCCGTTGCCGACAGTGCTGCCCTGAGGGCGCCGGAGGCCCTGGCTGCGCTAGCCTGCGAGGCGTGAACGTGCGGCTGCGCAATCCTGATCGCGACGTCGAGGTCGCCGGCGGACGGACGCTGCACGAGGTGCTCGCGGAGCTGGGTATCGATCCCGATACCGTCCTCGTGATCCGCGGTGGGGAGCTCATCACGCGGGGAACGCGCGTGGACGACGCGGAGAGCCTCGAGATCCGGCCTGTCATCTCGGGCGGGTCGATGTCATGAAGTGTCACCGCTGCACAACATCTGCGGTCATCGAGATCCGGCGCCACAACGCGGCGTACTGCAAGGGCTGCTTCCTCATCGTCTTCCGCAACCAGGTGGCCCGCACGATCGAGAAGTGGCACATGCTCGCCGAAGGCGACCGGGTCCTCGTCGCGGTCTCCGGCGGGAAGGACTCGCTCGCCCTGTGGGACGTCCTCTTGGGCCTCGGCTACGACGCGACCGGGCTCTACCTGGGGCTCGGGATCGGCACGTATTCGGATCGATCGCACGCCGCGACGGACGTGTTCGCGCGCACGCGTGGAGCCGAACTGCTGACGGTTGACCTCGCCGAAGCGCAGGGCTTCGATATCCCGACCGGTGGGCGGCGCGGGCCGCGCTCGACCTGCGCCGTCTGCGGCCTGTCGAAGCGCTACATCTTCAACAAGGCGGCGGCCGACGGTGGGTACGACGTGATCGCGACAGGACACAACCTGGACGACGAGGCCGCGACCCTGCTGGGCAACACGCTGCGGTGGAACACGGAGTACATCGCCCGGCAATCACCGGTGCTGCCTGCCGCCGAGGGCATGGTGAAGAAGGTCAAACCCTTGCACCGTCTGTCCGAGCTGGAGACGGCGGCGTTCGCCTTCTTGAGCGGGATCGAGTACGTCGTGGAGGAGTGCCCTCTGGTCGCCGGCAACACCCAGCTCCGCTACAAGGACGCGATGAACGCGATCGAGACGCGGTCACCGGGGACGAAGGCGCAGTTCTTCCTGGGGTACCTGGACCGGGGGAGGCCCTTGTTCGCGGGGGAGGATCGCGCCGAAGTCGTCTCGTGCGAACGGTGCGGGCAACCCACGACCGGGAGGTTCTGCGCGTTCTGCCGCGCCCGCGCGCAGATCCTCGGCGAGCGGCTCGAGCCGCCGACCGATCAGCAGGTCGTCAGCGAGCTCGCCGACGAGGTCTTGCCGGTCGAGTTGTACGAGGGCGCGGCGGAGCAGACAGGGTGAGCGGGCCGTTCTCATCCGGCGAGCGCATCCTGCTCGTCGACCAGCGGGAGAGGCCGTACCTGGTGAAACTGCAGACCGGTGGCACGTTCCATACGCATTCGGGCACGCTCGCCCACGACCTCATCCTGGGACAGCCCGAGGGCACGAGGGTCCAGACCGCATCCGGGATGGTACTCGTGGCCTTCCGGCCACGTTTCGCCGACTACGCGCTCAAGATGAAGCGGGGAGCGCAAGTGATCTATCCGAAGGACCTCGGGCCCATCCTGATGGACGCCGACATCCACCCCGGCGCCCGGGTCCTGGAGGCCGGTACGGGGTCCGGAGCGCTCACGATCGCCCTGGTTCGCGCGGTGGGGGAAGCGGGCCTCGTCGTCTCCTACGAGCTACGGGAGGAACATCGCGACCAGGCGGTGGCCAATCTGGAGGATTTCTTCGGCGGGATCCCTGGCACGTTGGATCTGCGGATAGGCAACGTGGCGGACGTCCCGACGACCGATCGCTACGACCGGTGCGTCCTCGACCTGGCAGAGCCCTGGGAACCGCTCCCCGCCCTCTGGGAGGTCCTCGAGCCCGGTGGCATCGTCTGCGCCTACATGCCGACGACGATCCAGGTCCACCAACTCGTACTGGCCTTGCCCGGCAACGGGTTCCACCACACGGAGACGTTCGAGGTGATCCGACGCGGCTGGCACGTGGCGGAGCGGAGCATCCGCCCGGATCACCGGATGGTCGCGCACACCGGCTTCCTCACCATCGCGAGGCGCCTGGCTCCCTGAGGGGCTTTCAGACGAACCCCTGTCAAATCGGTCCTAAGCCTTCCGCCCCGGCGTGCCGTAGATACAGGTACGGATGTGCCCGGGCCTTCCGCGGAGACGTCGGAGGGCCGGGATAGACTCCGGCCTCGCCGGGGAGGTTCGAGATGGCGGATCAAGCGGAACGATACGAGCAGCAGGCCCACGAGCTGCGTTCCCAGGTGAAGTTCCTGGAGGAAGAGGTCGGCCTGCTCCGGCGGCGCCTCTCCAACGCACCCCGGCAGGTCACCGTCCTGGAGGAGAAGCTCGTCGAGACCCGCGAGCAACTCGCCCGGGCGATGGGACAGAACCAGAAGCTCGCCGACTCCCTCCGCGCAGAGAGGGAGAAGATCGAGGCCCTGGCGATCGAGGTCGAGAAGCTCTCGCAACCACCGGCCACCTTCGGCGTCTACCTGCGAACCAACGACGACGGATCACTCGACGTCGTCACCGCCGGGCGCAAGATGCGCGTCCTCCCGGCGCCCGACCTCGGGCTGGACCACGCCGTCTCGGGGGCGCAGGTCATCCTCAATGAATCGTTGAACGTGGTCGAGGTCCTCGAGCCCGACGGATCCGGGGAGGTCGTGAAGGTCAAGGAGCGTCTCGGTGATGACCGCGTCGTGGTGCTCGGCCGCGGTGACGAGGAACATGTCGCCTATCTCGCGGGCTCGCTCGTGGGCTCGCCGCCTCGCGCCGGCGACGCCGTCTTGTTCGATCCCCGTTCCGTGGTGGTGAGCGAGCTCTTGCCCCGCGAAGAGGTCGAAGAGCTCGTCCTCGAGGAGATCCCCGACGTCACGTACGAAGACATCGGTGGCCTCGAAGGCCAGATCGAGCACATCCGCGACGCGGTGGAGCTCCCCTTCCTGTACGCGGAGCTCTTCCAGGAGCACCAGCTCGAGCCGCCGAAGGGTGTGCTCCTGTACGGGCCCCCGGGGTGCGGCAAGACGCTCATCGCGAAGGCGGTGGCCAAGTCCCTCGCCGACAAGGTCCGCGAGCGGACGGGGCGTGAGGACGCCCGTTCCTACTTCCTCAACGTGAAGGGCCCCGAGCTGCTGAACAAGTACGTGGGTGAGACCGAGCGGCAGATCCGCCAGATCTTCCAGCGTGCGAAGGAGCGCAGCGAAGAGGGACTACCGGTGATCGTCTTCTTCGACGAGATGGATTCGATCTTCCGCACGCGGGGCACGGGCATCTCCTCCGACGTCGAGTCCACCATCGTCCCGCAGCTGCTGTCCGAGCTCGACGGTGTCGAGACCCTGAAGAACGTGATCGTGATCGGGGCATCCAACCGCGAGGATTTGATCGACCCCGCCATCCTGCGCCCCGGCCGACTCGACGTGAAGATCAAGATCGAGCGTCCGGATGCCGCGCAGGCCTCCGACATCATGAGCAAGTACCTGCACGGCAGCGTTCCCATCCATCCGGACGAGATCGAGCGTTTCGGAGGCGACGTCCAAGCGGCATGCCGTCGCATGATCGAGAAGACGATCGACCGCATGTACGCGCCCAGCGACGAGAACCGGTTCCTCGAGGTCACCTACGCCAGCGGCGACAAGGAGGTCCTGTTCTTCAAGGACTTCAACTCTGGGGCCATGATCGAGAACATCGTGCGCCGTGCCAAGAAGGACGCGATCAAGCGCTTCCTCAAGACCGGAGAGAAGGGCATCAGGGGCGAGGACCTGCAGCGGGCGATCCGCGACGAGTTCAAGGAGAACGAGGACCTGCCCAACACCACGAACCCCGACGACTGGGCCCGGATCTCCGGGAAGAAGGGCGAGCGGATCGTGTACGTGCGCACGCTCTTGGGCCACGACGGCGACGGCCGCCAGGTCGAGCGCGTGAACGCAGGCCAGTACCTCTAGTCCGGGGTACAGTGCCTCGCATGGCCATCCCGAAGGTCGTCGGGACCGAGACCGAGTACGGCATCTCGGCGGTGGGCCAACCCGACTTCAACCCGGTCCTCGCTTCTTCGATGCTCATCTCCGCCTACGCGGGGTCGCTCCGTCGCATCCGCTGGGACTACGAAGACGAGTCACCGCTGCGCGATGCGCGCGGTTTCGATCCGCTGCCGGGGCGGGAAAGCACGGACGAGGATCTCGGTCTGGCGAACGTGATCCTGCCGAACGGGGCCCGCTACTACGTCGATCACGCTCACCCGGAGTACTCCACGCCTGAATGCCTGGACCCACGCGACCTGGTCGTGCACGACAAGGCGGGCGAGCGGATCTTGGAGCGCTCGATGGAGCTCCTGATCCAGGAGATGCCGAGCGCGCCCGCCCTGTCGATCTACAAGAACAACAGCGATGGGAAGGGCAATTCCTACGGGACGCACGAGAACTACCTCGTGGATCGGGCCGTGCCGTTCGGCGACATCGTGCGCGATCTGACGCCGTTCTTCGTGACGCGCCAGGTGTTCACCGGTGCGGGGAAGGTGGGGTTCGAGGGGCAGTGGGACGAGCGCGGCCGGGCCGGCTACCAGCTGACGCAGCGGGCCGACTTCTTCGAGACCGAGGTCGGCCTGGAGACCACGCTGAAGCGCCCGATCATCAACACCCGGGATGAGCCGCACGCGGACCCGGAGAAGTATCGCCGTCTGCATGTCATCGTCGGCGACGCGAACATGTGTGAGGTATCGCAGTTCCTGAAGGTCGGCACCACGTCGATCGTGCTGAAGATGATCGAGGACGGCTTCCTGCCCGATCTCACGGTCGCCGGTCCGGTCGCCGCGATGCATGCCATCAGCCGCGACCTCACCCTCGCGGCCGGGGTCGAGCTTTCCGACGGCCGCCGTCTGACGGCGCTGCAGATGCAGGGCGAGTACCTCGAGTTGGCGAAGAAGTACGTCGACCGCGAGGACGACACACCGGGGAACCGGGCGGTGCTCGAACGATGGGAGGACGTGCTGACCGGCCTGGCGGAGGACCCTTCGGGCCTGCATCGGCAGCTGGACTGGGTCGCGAAGCAACGATTGCTGGAGGCGTATCGGGAGCGCGACGGGCTGGCGTGGTCAGACCCCAAGCTCCGCGCCATCGATCTGCAGTACCACGACGTTCGCCGCGACAAAGGCCTGTACCAGCGTCTGGCCGCCTCAGGGAAGGTGGAACGCCTCACCACCGACGAGGAGGTGGAGGCCGCGATCGACGACCCACCCGAGGACACGCGGGCATGGTTCCGGGGCCGGTGCATCCGTCGGTTCCCCGATGCGATCGCCGCGGCGTCGTGGGATTCGCTCATCCTCGACACCGGCCGCGACGCGCTCCAGCGGATCCCGATGCGCGAGCCTCTGCGCGGGACCCGCGCCCACGTCGAGGAACTCCTCGAGGCGTGCGAAGACGCGGCGGCCCTGGTCGACCGGCTCCAAGGCTGATCCGAGTCCTATCCCGGGTCGGGGGTAGTATCCGAACGCGGAAAGGAGCGGTGACGTGCCCGAACAGGAACAGAAGCGCATCCAGAAGAAGGGTGGTGGTGGAGGCGGCGACGACACTGCCGGCGATGCCGGTCAGGTCAAAGGCTCCTCCAGGGCCTCCGAACTCAAAGACGAGATGGATGAGATCCTCGACGAGATCGACACCGTCCTGGAGGAGAACGCCGAGGAGTTCGTGAAGTCCTACGTCCAGAAGGGCGGCCAGTGAGCGACCCGGTGCGGTTGCCGGCAGGAACGCCGTTCGGGGCGAGCCCCTCGTTCGTAGACCTCGTCCGACGTGAACATCCCGAAGCACTGCCCGCGGCGGGTTCGATGTCGGATCTGTCCATCCCGCACGGCACTACCGTGCTCGGTCTGAAGTTCGCCGAGGGGATCGTCGTGGCGGGCGATCGCCGGGCGACCTCGGGGCACACCATCGCGGACCCGAAGATGCGCAAGGTGTTCGCGGCCGACGCGCACTCGGTGATCGCGATCGCAGGAGCCGCCGGGCAGGCCATCGAGATGGTCAAGCTCTTCCAGCTGGAACTGGAGCACTACGAGAAGATCACCGGTGACCGGCTCTCGCTCGAAGGCAAGGCGAACCGGCTGGCCCAGATGATCAGGGGCAACTTCCCGATGGCCATGCAGGGGCTGGTGGTGGTCCCGCTGTTCGGCGGCTACGACGTTCGCCGTGCCGAGGGGCGCATCTTCTACTACGACGCCACCGGCGGCCGCTGGGAAGAGGACGACTTCCAGACCACAGGCTCGGGCGGGCAGCCGGCGAAGAACTCGCTCAAGAAGCGGTGGAGGGCCGGGCTCACGCGCGAAGAGGCTGTCCGCGTGGCCGTCGAAGCCCTGATCGACGCCGCCGAGGACGACGCCGCCACGGGCGGGCCGGACGTGAGCCGGGGCATCTGGCCCATCGTCATGACCGTGACGGGCGAGGGCGCCCACGATGTGGATGAGGCCGAGGTCGCCGGGGCGGTCGAGGCGGTCCTGGCGGAACGGAGTGCCTCATGAGCTTCATGCCCTACGTCGCACCCGAGCAGTTGATGAAGGATCGCTCCGAGTACGCGCACAAGGGCATCGCGCGCGGGCGCTCTGTCATCGGGCTGGAGTACGCCGACGGCCTGTTGTTCATCGCGGAGAACCCGAGTGCAACCTTGCACAAGATCAGCGAGGTCTACGACAAGATCGCGTTCGCCGGTGTGGGCAAGTACTCGGAGTTCGAGGAGCTCCGGATCGCCGGGATCCGCCACGCCGACCTTCGCGGCTACCAGTACGGACGGGAGGACGTGAAGGCGCGCGACCTGGCCAACGCCTACTCCCAAGCGCTCTCCTCGATCTTCACGCTGCAGATGAAGCCGTACGTGATCGAGCTGCTCGTGGGCGAGGTGGATGGCGAGGACGGCGGGAACGCCATCTATCACATCCTGTTCGATGGCTCGGTGAACGACGAGCACGGCTGCATCGCGATGGGTGGGCACGCCGAGGAGCTGGGCGAGACCCTCCGTGGGAGGTTCCAGGAAGGCTGGGACCTCCCCACCGCGGTGCGCTCGGCCGTAGAGGCCCTGGGCACGACACCGGAGACCCGCCAGATCCCCGCGGACCAGATCGAGGCCGGCGTGCTCGAGCGATCGACGTCTCAGCGAAGGAAGTTCCGCCGCCTCGACCCCGGCGAGATCGAGTCGGCCCTCGCCGTCTGAACCTGCCGTCGTTGCGAGCAGGCGGGCATAGGCTGGTCGCCTGATGGACAAGCGCATCTTCGGGCTGGAGAACGAGTACGGCGTGACCTGCACGTTCCGCGGGCAGCGCCGGCTCTCGCCTGACGAGGTCGCGCGGTACCTGTTCCGCCGCGTGGTGCACTGGGGCCGTTCGTCGAACGTGTTCTTGGAGAACGGCGCGCGTCTGTACCTCGACGTCGGCTCCCATCCCGAGTACGCGACGCCCGAGTGCGATGACGTCCGCGAGTTGGTCGCGCACGACAAGGCGGGGGAGCGCATCCTGGAGCACCTGCTCGCGGCGGCGGAGATGCGCTTGCACGAGGAGGGCATCTCGGGGGACGTCTACCTGTTCAAGAACAACACCGACTCGGCGGGGAACTCCTACGGGTGCCACGAGAACTACCTGGTGGCCCGACACGGCGAGTTCGCACGGATGGCCGACGTGTTGATCCCCTTCTTCGTGACGCGTCAGATCTGGTGCGGCGCCGGCAAGGTGCTGCACGGACCCCGTGGGGCGCAGTACTGCTTGGCCCAGCGCGCCGAGCACATCTGGGAAGGGGTCTCCAGCGCCACGACGCGCAGCCGGCCCATCATCAATACCCGCGATGAGCCCCACGCCGACGCCGAGCGGTACCGGCGCCTGCACGTGATCGTCGGGGACTCGAACATGAGCGAATGGACCACGTTCATGAAGGTGGGGATCACCGACCTGGTGCTCCGCATGGTCGAGTCCAACACCGTGATGCGTGATCTCACGCTCGAGAATCCGATCCGCGCGATCCGTGAGATCAGCCACGACGTGACTTGCACGCGGAAGGTCCGCCTGGCCAACGGCCGGGAGCTGTCGGCGTTGGAGCTTCAGACCGAGTACCTGGAGAAGACGTCCCGCTTCATGGAACGCCGCGGGGCGGATGAGACCGCCACGTTGCTCCTCGCCGAGTGGGCCGGGGCGCTCGACGCGCTGCGAGCCGATGACCCCGAGCGCCTCGTTCGCAAGGTCGACTGGGTGACGAAGCGCTTCTTGATCGACCGATACATGGCCAAGCATGACCTCACGCTCGCCTCGCCGCGGGTCGGCCTCCTCGACCTCGCCTACCACGACGTGAACCGCGCTCGCGGCCTCTACTACATCCTTGAGAAAGCGGGGAAGGTGGATCGCGTCGTGGACGACGACGCCGTGTCCCTGGGGATGCGCGAACCGCCGCAGACCACGCGCGCCAAGCTCCGGGGCGACTTCATCCGTCAGGCGAAGGCGAAGCGCCGCGACTACACCGTGGACTGGGTGCACCTGAAACTCAACGACCAGGCGCAGCGCACCGTCTTGTGCAAGGACCCGTTCAAGTCCACCGACGAGCGGGTGGAGCAGCTGATCGCCCACATGTGAGCCTCACAGGTCGGCCCGCCAGCGTCGGTTCGTCGCGGCCAGGCGACCGCAGAGCACGCCGGCGGCCCCGGCTGCGAGCTCGTCCAGCGACGCTTCCTGCATGTCGAGCCTGAGTTCTTCGAACGCGGGGGCGGGGTCCACCTCCACGAGGTGATGCATGCGTTCGAGCTCCAGGGGAGCCAGGATCGCGCGGATGGCCTCACGGTGAGGATGCTCGACGGAGGGCACGGCGATATGGACGTCGACGTTGAGGCCGTCGAGGATCGAGGGAGCCTGCAGGGGCGCCGGGATGACGGGTCTGCCGTCGAGCGCCCGCGCCGCGGTGAGTGTTTCGGGCCCGCCGTCTGGCACGACCACGATCTCTGCACCCCCCGCCACGGAGCGGAGCATCTGCGAACCGGCATGCTCTTCATCGGCTGCGAGGAGTCCGATCGAGGGCGCCCGTCCGGCGCTCACAGCGCCCGCCCACGCGAACGAGACGTACGCGGCTCCGACGACCACCACGGGCGACTGACGGAGCCCGCCGGGGTCGGGGGCGGCGGCGAGCGGCCCGAGGGGGAGGCGGACGTGGTGCCGCGACACACCGACACGGATCTCCGCCTCGGCGAACCACCCGTCAGGCTCTTCGATCCAACGGATCACGGCGTTCCCCGGGCGCAGAACATGGCGCGGCTATGATGCGCCTCGATGCCCGTCGACGACCCCATCGACCCGCTCGAGCGCCTCCTGAACCTGGTGGGGATGCTGCTCGAGACGAGACAGCCGCTCACCTTCGAAGAGATCGCCGAACGCATGGAGGGCTACGGTGGGGACAACCGCGACTCCGCCAAACGGAAGTTCGAGCGCGACAAGGACACACTGCGCGAGTACGGCGTCCCGGTCGAACTGGTCGATACCGACGTCTGGGCTACCGAGCAGGGTTACGTGATCCGCAAGGAGGCGTACTACGCCCCGGAGATCAGCTTCACTCCCGAGGAGATCACGGCGTTGTTCGTTGCGGCGCAGAGCGGAACGCACGCACAAGGCGCCTCCGCCGGCGTTCGCAAACTGCTGTACGGCGCCGAGGGAGGCATGCTCACCGGGCTCGGCGGCAGCCCACTGATCGCAGCGTCTGATTCGAGCGGAGAACGTGTCGGGCTGGCCGCGACTGCTGCCGAGGGCCACCGACGGGTCCGCTTCGGCTACCGCAACGCCAGGGGAGAGGTCGCTGACCGCGACGTGGACGCGTACGGCGTCGTGTTCCGGGGCGGTCATTGGTACCTGGTCGGGCTCGATCGCGACCGCGATGAGATCCGCGCCTTCCGGCTCTCGCGATGCACCACCGATCCGGAGGACGCGGGGGAGGGATCCGCCGCGCCGGAAGGCTTCCACGCGGCCGAGCACGTGCAGGCAGGTCCGTGGGCGGCCTCGACGGTCGAAACCGCTCTGGTGGCCTTCGCTCCGGGGGCGGGCGCCCTCGCCCTCGCATCCTTCGCGGGTGCACAGGATGCGGGTGGGGCTGCGGACGGGCGCGTGCTCCTCCGGATCCCCGTGGCCGACGAAGACTCGGCCGCTGCGGCGCTCCTGCAGTACGGACCCGACGCGGAGGTCCTCGAGTCGGCGTCGCTCCGCGAGCGCATGCGAGCGCGCCTGGAGGCCATCGCGGGTGCCTGAGCGCAAGCGGACGGTGCCCACCACGGCGGAACGGCTCGGCCGGATCCTGGTGGTCGTGCCCTACCTCGTGAAGCATCCCGGGACGACGCTCGGGGAGGCCGCACAGTTGTTCGACGTCCCGGCGAGCAGGCTCCGACGCGACCTGGAACTCGTGCAGATGGCGGGGCTTCCTCCGTACCTGCCCGGCGATCTGATCGACGTCGAGATCGACGACGACGACACGGTCTGGATCCGGATGGCAGAGCACTTCGGGAGGCCCCTGCGTCTCACCCGCCAGGAGGCCCTGGCCGTTCGCCTGCGCGCCGCCGAACTGCTCGCCACCCCCGGTGTCCCCGAGGCGGTCGACCTGGCCTCGGCCGTCGCGAAGCTGGACGGAGCCCTGGGCGAGAGCGCACTGGTCGCGGCCGGTGGCGGCGAGGCGCCCGCGCGTCTGGAAGCTGTCCGTGCGGCCGTCGAACATCGCGCGAGGGTGACGATCGCCTACGTCGACGCCGCCGGGGATCGTTCGGATCGCACCGTCGATCCCGAGGCCGTGTTCGCCGACATGGGGAGCTGGTACGTGGTGGCATGGGACACGGGTGCCGACGGCGAGCGCCTCCTGCGCGTCGACCGGATCTTGGACCTGCAGGAGACCGGGGAGAACTTCACCGCACGTGGTCTACGAGGCGCAGGCCGCCCCCTCTACACGCCGGGACCCCGGGACGTGTCGGTTCGTCTGCGACTGAGCGCGAACGCCCGTTGGGTCGCCGAGTACTACGCCACGACACGGACGGACGAACTCGGCGAGGGTGCCGTGGAGACCACGCTCCTGACGGGGGACCTCGGGCAGATCGCGCGGCTCCTTCTCCGTCTGGGCCCCGATGCAGAGGCGCTTGACCCTCCGGAGCTGCCGGACCTGGTCCGGGACCTTGCATCCCGGGCGTTGGCGCCGTACACGCGGATCTGAACGACCTTCGGCTGGCGCTCAAGCCCGCGCGGGGGTTGACCGATGTTCGGAGGTGAGATGACCACTATCCGGACGACGTGCCCGCGCTGTGGCGAAGTGGACATGGGACCCGACGCGATCTCGCTGTCGGTTCGGTCCAACGGCCGCGAAGGCTCCTACCGATTCAGGTGCCCCTCCTGCGAGGACGCGGTCGAGAAGCGTGCGGACCGGAAGATCGTCGCGCTCCTGGTCTCTGCCGGCGTGGATATCGATCCCGGCGAAGCAGGTTTCGAGACCCCACCGCACCCCGAGCTCTTCGACGAGGTGGGCGAGCTCAGGAGTGATCTGGGGCCGCCGATCTCCGCCGATGACCTCATCGAGTTCCACTACTTGCTGGAGGACGACACGTACATCCGTGAGTTCCTCGCCAGCAGCGGCGGCCAGTAGTCCGCGCCGCAGGCTGTGTGTAGGCTCTCAGCGTGGCCACCTGGATCCTCGTCTGGTTCGTCGTCGCGCTCACCACCACGGTCCTGTTCGCGGCGTTCCTGATCGCGCTGATCCGCCATGCGCTGCTGCTCGGGCGGGCCGCCTCCCGCCTGGGGGAAGAGGCCGGTGTCCTGCTCGCCGACATCGGCCGGGACTCGTCCCGGGCGTCGGAGAGGACCTCGCGGATCTCGCTGAAGGACCGAGGAGTGCCCCGGCGGTAAACTCGGGGGACCACATGCTCAACATCGGTCCCCAGGAACTCCTGCTCGTCCTCATCGTGGCGCTCATCGTCGTGGGACCCCAGCGGCTGCCCGAGCTCTCACGCACCATCGGCAAGGGGCTGCGCGAGTTCCGCAAGGTCCAGGATGAGGTCAAGGGGATCGCGAAGCTCGACCTGGATGAGCCCAAGACGTCCACGCCGCGCCGCAAGTCGTCCCCGACCGCTCCGGCCGTGCACCGCACGCCGCGTCCCGCGCCCGCCGTGGCCGAGACTCAGGCACCGCGCGAGCCCGTTGTGCCCGAGACCTCGCCAGCCCTCGACGAAGGGCCCGGTCTGCCGCCGCCATCGCCGAGCGACACGGCCGGATAGGTCCTGACCGCATGAGGTTGCTCCCCGGCCGCCGCCGCGACGAGGAAACCCGCGAGGGCACCATGACGCTCGTCGAGCACCTCACGGAACTGCGCAAGCGCGTCATCTACGCCATGTACGCGCTCACGGTCGGCGCGGTGATCGGGTGGTTCCTGTGGAACCCGTTCATCGAACTCGTTCGCCGGCCGTTCTGCGATTTCCTCCTAACCCACCCGCAGCAGGCGCCGGCCTCGGGTTGCGCCCTCACGTTCCTCGGCCCGTTCGACGGCTTCAGCGTGCGCATGAAGACCACGCTGTTCCTGGGTCTGGCGATCGCGATGCCGGTGGTGCTGTTCCAGCTCTGGATGTTCATCGCACCGGGGCTCACCGGGCGTGAGAAGCGGTGGTCGATCCCCTTCGTGACGTCATCGTTCATCCTGTTCCTCTCCGGTGGAGTGCTGGCGTACTTCGTGCTCCCGAAGAGCCTCGACTTCCTGCTGGGCTTCGCCGGGGAGTCCGTGGTCCCGACACTGACCGTCGATCGCTACGTGGGTTTCGTCACGCTCGTGACCCTCGCGTTCGGGTTGTCGTTCCTGTTCCCGGTGATCTTGGTCTTCCTGGAACTCGTCGGTGTGGTCAGCCCGCGGACGCTCGGGCGATACCGCCGTCACGCCATCTTGGGGATCGCGGTCATCGCTGCGGTCATCACCCCGGGGACTGACGTCGTGTCGATGCTCGCGATGATGATCCCCATGTACCTGTTCTACGAGGCGTCTATCATCATCGGCCGTTCCCTGGTTCGGGGTCGAGAGGACTGAGATGGCGATCAGAGGCAAGGGGAAGACGAAGAGCAAGACCGTGGCCCGTCCGCCTCGGCGCGACCCCGTCCCCAGCCCGGTCCCGTTCGCGCAGCGCCGCTGGGTGGCCGTGACGGCGGCGTTCCTGCTGGGCCTGGGCGTCTACCTGTTCGCGATCTGGCTCACCAACGGCCTGCGGTCCTCCGATGAGCAAGAGCGGGCCGCCGCGGAGTTGACGCAGCAGCAATTGGCGTTGCAGTCGTGGCAGGCCGAGGTGGAGTCCCAGATCGGCACGCTCGGCACGTTGCGGGATCCGAGCCCGCCCGACGTCGGCACGTCGTTGCGCGCGGCCCTGAAAGATCTCAAGCGCGGCACGGAGACATCGGTCACGGTGCCGGACCTGAGCACGACCGCCGAGGCTTTCGAGGGGGCCGCGAGCGACCTGGAGGGCTACGACCTGTCGGGGGAGATCACCGGGGAAGGGTTCGGGGCCGCCGAGGCCGACTCGATCCTCACCTCGCGTCTGGAGTACATCGAGAGTTTCCGTGCTTTCCGCACCGCGACGTTGCTCGTCACCCTGGCGATCGGCACGGATGACAAGGACCTGCGTGCGACGCTCGTCGAGCGGGCGACGGAGTCCCTCGCGACGGCGGACGCGCTCCTGGGCGACGCCCATCGGAAGTTCCGGCTGAGCCTGGCCACCGTGGGCATCGTCACGGCTGCGGCACTCCAACCCTGAACCATGGGGGCGCCGGACCCACCGATCGTCGTGGTGGCGAACCCGACGGCGGGCAGGGGGAAGGCCGGCCGTCTCATCGGGAAGGTAGACCGGCTCCTGCACGCCGCCGGTGTCGCGCATGAGATCCAGCTGGCCGAGTCCGGCCCCGACCTGCAGGAGCGTGCTCGCCGGGCCGCCGCCGGGGGTGCGAGCATCGTCGCAGCGCTCGGCGGTGACGGCACCGCGAGCCTGGCCGCGAACGGTCTCCTGGGGACCGGGGCCGCGCTCGCGGTGCTGCCTTCAGGGACGGCTGACGATTTCGCATCCTCCATCGGCGTGCCCACGATGGACGCGGCCGTCCGTGCGCTCGCACAGGGGGTCACGGCGTCGATCGACGTGATCAAGGTGACAGCGGGCGCCGAGGTTCGGCACTTCGTGAACATCGCAGGATGCGGTTTCGACTCCGAGGTGAACGAGGCCGCGAACGCGATGCGACTCGATCTCGGGGGGACCGGGACCTACATCGTGGCGCTCGTGAAGACGCTCTCGCGCTTCTCCCCGGCCACGTTCCGCATCGAGCTGGACGGTGAGGTCGTCGAGGGCCCGCACATGCTCGTGGTCATCGGCAACGCGATCAGCTACGGCGGCGGCATGAAGGTCACGCCGGATGCCTCGGTGGTCGATGGCATCGCCGATGTGTGTCTGCTCCGGGCCTTGTCGAAACCTGCCTTCCTCCGGGCGTTCCCCGGGGTGTTCCGTGGCACCCACGTCCGCCACCCCGCCGTCACCATGCGCCGCGCGCGGCGGATCTCCGTCGAAGCCGACCGTCGGGTGATGGTCTACGCGGACGGCGAGCGGGTGGGGCCCGCACCGGCCATGTTCGAGGTCCTGCCGGGCGCGCTCCCGGTCGTCATCGGTCCGAACGCGAAGGCCGTGCGGTGAGCGACGGCCTGCTCCTGATCCATGCGTTCCCCGTGGACCATCGGATGTGGGACGGGCAGCGGCTGGGGCCCAACACCATCGCTCCGGACCTGCCGGGGTTCGGTGGATCGGAGCCGCCTCCAGACGGCGTGACCTCCATGGAGACAGCTGCCGATCGGTGCCTGCGAGCCGCGGACGCCGCCGGGCTCGACCACTTGGTGGTCTGCGGTCTGTCGATGGGTGGCTACGTCGCGCTCGAGCTGTGGCGGCGAACACCGGAGCGGATCGCGGGCCTGGTCCTGGCGAACACGCGGGCATCGGCCGACGCGCCGGAGGCACGAGCGGCCCGGCTGGCGCTGGCACAACGCCTGCGGCGCGAGGGCAACGTGCTCGCTGCGAGCCCTCCACCCCTGCTCGGCGTCCGCGCGCCCGCGGTGCTCGCGGAAACCGTGCGTGGGTGGATCGCGGATCAGAGCGCCGAGGCGATCGCCGCGGCGGCGCTGGGCATGGCCGCACGCCCCGATTCCACCGCCGACCTGCCCGGGATCGGGGTCCCGACCCTCGTCATCACGTCAGACCTGGACACCCTCATCCCCCCGGCGATCTCGGCCCCGATGAGCCACCAGATCCCGGGAGCCCGGCTGGAGGTCATGGAAGGAGCCGGGCACCTGTCGAACCTAGAGGCATCGGAGCGGTTCAACGCGGCGCTGCGGGACCTCTGCGCCGTCTGCGATGTCCAGCCGTAGCGGACCTAGACTGACCGCGTGACCTCCCCCTTCGCGTTCGCCGAGCGATACCCGTTCCCGCTCGATCCCTTCCAGTCCGACGCGATCGATGCCCTCGACCAAGGCCACTCGGTCCTGGTCGCGGCGCCTACCGGCGCCGGCAAGACGGTGGTCGCCGAGTTCGCGCTCGAACAGGCGTTGGACGCGGGCCGGAAGTGCTTCTACACGACGCCCCTCAAGGCGTTGTCGAACCAGAAGTTCGGCGACTTCGTGGCCGCCTACGGGGCCGGCCGGGTGGGCCTGCTGACGGGGGACAACACGATCAACGGTGAGGCGCCGGTTGTCGTCATGACCACCGAGGTGCTCCGCAACATGCTGTACGAGCGGAGCGACACGCTGCAGGGCCTGCAGAGCGTGGTGATGGACGAGGTCCACTACCTGCAGGACCCCTACCGCGGCGCCGTCTGGGAGGAGGTGCTGATCCACCTCGCCCGATCCGTCAACGTGGTGGCCCTCTCGGCGACCATCTCGAACGCCGAAGAGTTCGGCGCATGGATCCGGACCCTCCGCGGGGACACGCGCGTCGTGATCGAGGAGCGCCGGCCCGTCCCGCTCGATCATCACTACCTCGTCGGGTCGCGGCTGCACCCGATGCATGTGGAACAGGACGGCGTGCTCTTGCCGAACCCCTACGTCGTGCAACTGGATCGTCAAGAGGCCGGGGTCAGGTCGGAACATCGGCGGGGGGGCCGCCGGCCGGGTGGGGGCTCGCACGGCATGTACGTGCCCCGCCGTGAGGACGTGGTGATCACGCTCGAGCAGCACGCGATGTTGCCCGCTATCTACTTCGTCTTCAGCCGGGCGGGGTGCGACAAGAGCGTGCGCTGGTTGCGTGACGCGGGCGTCCGGCTCACCACGCGCGAGGAGTCCGCGCGTATCCGCGAGCGCGCGGAGACCCGCGCCGCGTTCCTCCCGGACGAGGACCTCGCCGCGCTGGGCTTCCCTGAGTTCCTCGAGAGCCTCGCCGACGGGGTGGCCGCCCACCACGCCGGCATGCTCCCCGCGTTCAAGGAGACCGTGGAGGAGTTGTTCGAAGAGGGTCTCGTGAAGGTGGTGTTCGCGACCGAGACGCTGTCCTTGGGCATCAACATGCCGGCCAAGACCGTGGTCATCGAGGATCTATGGAAGTTCCAAGGTGAGCGGCACGAGGTGCTGACGCCGGGGGAGTACACCCAGCTGACCGGCCGGGCCGGCCGCCGCGGGATCGACCCTTTGGGGCACGCCGTCGTCCTGTACCAGCGTCAGGTGCCGTTCGAGCGGGTGGCGGGGCTCGCGGCCACCCGGACCTACGACCTCACGTCGTCGTTCCGGCCTTCGTACAACATGGCCGTCAACTTGGTGCGGAACTACGAGCCCGAGCAGGCGCACGCGCTCCTCAACTCCTCGTTCGCGCAATTCCTGGCGGACCGCGGTGTGGTGGCGCTGGAGCGCGCCCGCGCTCGCGACCAGGAGGCCTTGAACGGTTACCGGGTCAACCTCCGCTGCCACCTGGGGGACTTCGAGGAGTACTGGGCCCTGCGCACGAAGGCGGCCTCCCTCCGGGAGGAGGATCGCAGGGGCCGCGATGCCGCACGTGAGCAGTCCGTGAAACGCGCGCTCGCAGCGCTGCGGCCCGGCGACGTGCTGCACGTCAACCGGGCGAAGCGCAAGGGCCTCGTGGTCGTGGTCGGCGCGCGCGACGCTCGTCCGATGGTGCTCGCGGAGGACCGAACCGCCTTCCGGTTGGCCGCACGCGACTTCCGCGACCCTCCGCCGGTGCTGACGAAGATCCAGCTGCCCCGTTCCGGGAGCTCGCGCAGCGCACGCTACCGACGCGACGTCGCGGCGCGCCTTGTCGCCCTGCGGGTCCGTCCCGCCGAACCGACGAAGGATCGGGCCGGGGACCCGAAGGTGGAGCGGGAAGCAGCCCGCCTGGAGACTCGCGCGAAGGAGCACCCGTCGCACGCGTGTCCGGAGCGCGCGAAGCATGAGCGATGGGCGGAGCGTGCCGATGCCCTGCAGCGCCAACTGGCGGGCGTCGACCGGCGCATCCGCGTCCGGACCGAGACGTTGGCGCGCCAGTTCGATCGCGTCCTCGCGGTGCTCGAAGACCTCGGCTACGTGTCGGAGTGGTCGATCACAGAGAAGGGTCGCCGGTTGGCACGGATCTACGGCGAGAGTGACCTGCTCGTGGGCGAAGCCCTGGATGACGGGGTCCTGGAGGGTCTCACGCCGCCGGAGGTCGCCGCGGTCGTCTCCACCATGGTGTACGAGGCGCGCGAGCGCACACCGCTCGCGGGGCGCATGCCGACCGCGTCCACGGGCGAACGCTACGAGCGCCTGCAGCGCCTCTGGCGACAGGTGCGCCGGGTGGAGGACGGCCATCAGGTGCAGCTCTCGAGGGAACTCGAGTCGGGCTTCGCCGAGCACATCTTCCACTGGGCGGAGGGTAAAGCGCTCGAAGACGTGTTGGAGGAAACCGACATGGCGCCCGGGGACTTCGTGCGCAACTGCAAGCAACTGGTCGATCTCCTCCGTCAGATCGAGGAGGTCGCCGGCGGTGAGACGTCCGCGCTCGTGCGAGAGGCCCGGGAGGCCGTGCTGCGAGGCGTCGTCGCGTACACGGGCCTGTCGGTACGATGATCCGCCGATGAACACGAGCCCGTTCGGGAGCATCGCCGTCATCGCCGACCCCAGGGTCGGCGAAGGGCAGGCCGGGGCCAAGGTCGCAGAGGCGCGAAGAGCCATCGAGGCCCGCGGGCTGGAGCACGAGGTGTTCATGGCCGATGAGGCCGGCCTGGCGACCCGATTGGCGTCCGAGGCGATCGACGGCGGCTTCCGGTACCTCGCTGCCGTGGGCGATGACCGCACCGTCCAGGACGTCGTGAACGGGATGTTCCGCGATGGCCGTCCCATCGTCGAGGAGGCCGTCCTCGCTGTGCTACCCGCGGCGGACTGTGATCTGGCGCGGACGTTCGGCTTGCCGGCCGACCTCGACGGGGCGAGCCACCATCTGCTGGGCGAAGAGACGTACGCGCTCGATGTGATGAAGGTGGCCGCGACGGCCCCGGGAGGGGAGCACGTCATCCGCTACGGGCACAACCTGGGCGAGGTGGGTTTCTTCGCGGCGGCCACGGCGAGGACCGCCCGTCTGCCCGTCGGGTGGAAGGGAGCGCGGCGTTTCATCGGCTTCTGGAGCGCGTACCTCACCTCGCGGACACGAGCGGTTCGCCTGGGGGTGGACGCGAAGACGCACGAGATCCGCGCGTGGAGCGTCGTCGTGGGCAACGGGCAGTTCACCGACGGGGGCCTTCGGCTTTCCCCTCGATCGTTCCCCGGCGATGGCGTGCTCGACGCGCTCGCGTTCGTCGGGCCGCGATCGGATGCTTACCGGATGCTGCCGAGGCTGTTCCGTCATGGTGATCACATCCCGGACCCCGGTATCAAGGAACTCCGCGCTCGGATCAAGGTGAGCGTCGAGTCCGACGGAGCGATGCCGGTGGTCGTGGACGGCGTCGTCTTCGGCACCACCCCCGTGACCTTCCAGGTCATCCCACAGCCCATCCGGTTGAAACTGTGAACCCCGAGCGCGCGAGACGGCGGATGCAGGCGGCCTCCGAGGAGGCCGGGCGGCAGGGGTTCGCCGCGGTGGTGGTGGCACCTTCGCCCGATCTGGTCTATCTGACGGGCTATGACCCGATGCCCCTGGAGCGCGCGACGCTGCTGGTCCTGCAGCCAGGGCGTGACTCCTTCCTGGTCGTCCCCGAGCTCGAGCGGCCACTCGCCGCCCTGGCACCGGCCGGTGGCGAGGTCGATCTCCGAGGATGGATCGACGGAGCCGACCCGTACCGGATGGTCGTGGATCCGTTGCCGCAGGAGGGACGCGTCGCGGTCTCGGATCGGACCTGGGCGGCACACGTCCTGGCTCTGCAAGGGACTGCGCCGGGTTTCACCTGGTCCTCCGCGTCGCCCGTGCTCGGGAAGCTGCGCGCGATCAAGGATGCGGATGAGCTCGACGCCCTTCGGCGTGCGGGGGCCGCGGCCGACCGTGCGTTCGTCGATGTCGTCCGGTTGCCCTTCGCGGGGCGCCGTGAGGACGAGGTGGCGGCCGACCTCGCCCGCCTGCTGCGCGAACATGGGCACTCGAGCGTCGACTTCACGATCGTGGCCGGCGGACCCAACGGCGCCTCGCCGCATCACGAACCGGGGGCCCGCGTCGTGCTGCCCGGGGACGTCGTCGTGATGGATTTCGGGGGTGTACTGGACGGCTACTGCAGCGACACGACGCGGACGGTGGTCGTCGGGGACCCGACACCCGAACAGCGAGAGGTGCACGGAGTCGTCGAAGCCGCACAGCGGGCTGCGCGCCGGGCCGTGCGGCCCGGGCACGCACTGCAAGAGGTCGACCGGGCGGCTCGCGAGGTGATCGCGGCCGCCGGTTACGGTGAGCGGTTCATCCACCGAACCGGCCATGGGATCGGGATCGAGGTCCACGAGCCGCCGTACGTCATCGAGGGGAACGAGACGCCCATGGAGCCCGGCATGACGTTCAGCGTCGAGCCGGGGATCTACCTACCGGGTGCCTTCGGCGTCCGGATCGAGGACATCGTCGCCGTGACGGCCGACGGGGTGGAAACGCTCAACGACTCGCCGCGCGGCCTCAGCATCGTCGGCTAGGTCCGCGGACGTACCTTCGTGCCCTCCGCGGTGTCCATGACCTCCAGACCCATCGCGGCGAGCTCATCACGCAGGCGGTCGCTGGAGGCGTAGTCCTTCGTCGAACGGGCCTCGTCGCGCTCGGCCATCAACACCCGTATCTGCTCGTTCGGCTCCCACCCCGCTTCGGCCTCGCGTTCCAGGTCCAGCCCCAGCACGTGGTCCCACGAAGCCAGCAACGCATACTTCTCCCCGGGTGCGACGTCGGCGCTGTGGTCGAGCTCGTTCACCACGGTGATCGCCCCGGGCATGTGAAGGTCGTTCGCGAGCGCCTCGCGGAACCGTTGGTCGAACGCACGGGCGACGTCGCCCGGATCGGTGGCGGCCGGCGCCCACTCCGCCATATGGTGGCGCAGTTGCTTCACGCGCTGGGCCGCGGTCGCCATCGCCTCCCACGAGAAGTCCATCTCGGAGCGGTACTGGGTCTGGAAACACAGCCAGCGGAACGCGAGCGGATCCAGGCCGCGTTCGAGCAGGTCGGGCACGCGGAGCACGTTGCCGGTGGACTTCGAGATCTTCTGGCCGGTCAAGCGGAGGTGGCCGCCGTGGATCCAGACGCCGACCACGTCATGTCCGACCGCACCTTCGGATTGAGCGATCTCATCCTCGTGGTGGGGGAAGCGCAAGTCGGTACCTCCGGTGTGGATGTCGATCCGCTCGCCGAGGTGCTTCATCGACATGGCGGAACACTCGACGTGCCAGCCGGGGAAGCCTTCGCCCCACGGGGACGGCCACTTCATCACCCTGCCAGGCCCGGCCGCCTTCCACAGCGCGAAGTCCGCGGCGTTGCGCTTACGCGGGTCGGTCTCCAGGTCGCGGTGTCCCTCGCGGAGGTTCTCGAGCGTGTTGCCCGAGAGCTTGCCGTAGCCGGGGAACGACGTGACGTCGTAGTAGACCGAACCGTTGTCGACGACGTAAGCGTGACCGCGATCGACGAGTGTCTCGGTGAGGTCGAGCATCTCGACGATGTGCTCGGTCGCCTTCGGGTAAAGGTCCGCGGGGCGGATCCCCACCACCGCCGCGTCCTCGAACACCGCCGCCGTGTACTTCTCGCCGATCTCGGTGGGGGAGAGGCCCTCGTCCTCCATCGCCAGGAGCATCTTGTCGACCGCTTCGGGGGAGGACTCGTCGGTCATGTGTCCGACGTCGGTGATGTTCATCACCTGGGTGACGCGCAGGCCCTCGAACTCGAGAGCCCGCCGGATCAGGTCGGCGAGCATGAACGTCCGGAGGTTGCCGAGGTGCGCGTAGCGGTAGACGGTCGGCCCGCACGAATACATGCGGACGTGGCCCGGCTCGCCCGGATCGAGCGCGTCGACCCGGCGCGTGAGCGAGTTGAACAGACGCATGGATGCCAGGATAGCGGCGGCCTACGACCCTCGGGCGCGCCCCTCGAACGGGATCGAGAGTGCGATGGTGGTCCGCGTCGCGACGCCCGCTTTCTCGCGCAGCCGCCGGATGAGGTCCTCGAGGTCACCGGGCGTCCGGGTGCGCACCTTCAGGACGTAGTTCGCCTCGCCGGCGACGCTCAAGCAGTCCTCGATCTCGGGGAAGTCGGCGAGACGTTCGGGGAGATCGTCGGGTTGGCGAGGGTCGAGCGGGGTCGCAGAGATCAGCGCCGTGACCATGAGGCCGACCGCCTCGGGGTCGATGACCGCTCGGTATCCGCGGATCACACCCGCACGCTCCAACTTGCGAACCCGGTCATGCACCGCGCTCGCCGAGAGCCCCACCCGTGAGGCGACGTCGGCGTAGGTCGCCCGCGCGTCGATCTGCAGCGCGGCGACGATCTCGAGGTCTCGTTCGTCGAGCACGGGGGACATCGTAGGCCACGCCCGGGGGAGGGGGATCTCCCCCGCCTCGGGGATCGACGAGCATGCGGCGTCCGTGGTCGTATGGCGGGACCTCCCTCCCGGCCGTACGAGGGAGGCCCGTGCAACACCGTCTCAGCGGTTCGCCGCAGCTGCACGCGTACGTCGGGTCGGGGACGCGCATGCGATGGCTGACCGAACTCCACCCCGCGGATCTGCGTCGCTACGAGCGGGCGGTGGCGGCGGTCGTCCCGGCCATCGAGCGCCGGCTGGGTGCGGGCGTCTTCGCCAACAGGACCGCGCGGCAGGGAGAACTGCTCCCCATCGGGCCGGCTCGGCGCGCCTGGGACGCCGCCTTGGCCCGCGCCGTGCAGACATCCCCGGGTGCGGCCGCCGCGATCGGCGACGTCCACCGGTGCTACGCGTCCATCGGCCCGCCGGCCGTCGATCGGGCGCTGGCTCTTGCCGGCGTGTCGGCGGGGGAGCGGCGTCGCGTGGTGTCGTTCCTCGGCGAACTGGCTCGTGCGGGTCTCCGCGGCCTGCCGATCGGCCCGGAACCTTCGGCCGTGCTGGCCAACTGCGTCCTGGCCGTCGCCGACGAGGCGGCCGTGAGCGCCGGTGCATCGGTGCTCCGCTGGGTCGATGACGTCGTCGTGCTAGCGGTTGATCCAGGCGTCGCGGCCCGCGCCTTCGACGCGTGGTCAGGTGCTCTCGGCGACCTTGGCTTGAAGCCCAACGACGCGAAGGTGCGCCGGGTCCGAGCGATCGGAGATGCAGACGGGTTCGCGCCCAGGGCGTCCCCGGCTCGAGCCGAGCCCATGGCATGATGCGGGCTCGTGAGGACCCTCTACCGCGCGTCGCTCGTGCGCACGCTGGGGCACGTACCCGACGGTTCGTGGGTGCTCGTGGACGACCGGCACATCCAGCGCGTGGGCAGCGGGGATCCGCCTCAGGCGGATCGAACCGTTGATCTGCCGGGAACGACGATCGTGCCCGGCTTCGTGGATGGCCATGTTCACCTCACGAGCACGGGGCTCTCGCTCGACGAGGTCGACGTCGAGCGAGCGCGGTCCGCGGACGAACTGATCGCGCTCGCGCGCGGGCGGGCGGTCACCGAACGGGAGCCCGTCGTGTTCCTCCGCGGCTACGACGAGACGTCCTGGGACGACCCTGCGATGCCGTCGCTGGAGGACCTTGACGCCGCGACCGACCGACCCTTGGTGATCCGTAGGGCCGACGGCCACGTCGCCTTGGCGAACACGGCCGCGCTCACCTTCGCGCGAGCCTTCGACGCCGACGGATGCCAGCGCCTGGACGGCCGGGCGACGGGTCTGGTCACGAAGGAAGCGAACCGGCGGGTCGGGCGCTGGGTCGCCGACGCGCGATCGGAGCATCGGATCGAGGAACTTCAATTGGCCGCGGCCGCCGAAGCCGCCGCCGCCGGGATCACGTCGGTGCACGAGATGGCGATGCCCGAGGATGACGGGTTCCGCGACCTCGAGGTGTTGCTGCGTCATCGCACCAGGCTGCCCGTCGACGTGCACGCGGTGGCCGCGAGTACGGATGTCGCGCGGGTCCTCGATCTGGGCCTGAGGGCGATCGGCGGGGACCTCCCGTCCGACGGGTCGATCGGCGCCCGAACCGCGGCGCTGACGGAGCCCTACACCGAAGGCGAGGGATCGGGCGCCACCTACTACGCCGATGACGTCCTGGCCGCGTTCTTCCACGACGCTCACGACGCCGGGCTGCAAGCGGGTATCCATGCCATCGGGGATCGCGCGATCGAGCAGGTCCTCACCGCGTGGGAACGCGTCTACCACGCGCTGGACTCCCGTGAGCGCCGGCACTTCCGCGCGCGCCGTCATCGCGTGGAGCACTTCGAGATGGCGAGCCCGGAACAGATCGAACGTGCCGCCGTGCTCGGCCTGGCCGTCTGCATCCAGCCGGCGTTCGACACGCGGCGGGGTGGCCCGGACGGTCTCTACGAACGCGCCCTCGGCATCCCCCGCGCCCGCTCGTTGAACCCGTTCCGGACCATGCTCGAACGAGGACTCGGCGTGGGGGCCGGCTCCGACGCCCCGGTGACCCCGTTGGGAGGATGGGCGGCCGTCTCCGCGATGGAGTCGCATCACGACCCTGCGCAGCGCCTGGATCGCACCACGGCGGTCCGTGTCCATACCGCCGGCGGCGCCCATCTCGAACACCAGGAAGAGAAGAAGGGGGTCCTCGCCCCGGGCTTCCGTGCCGACATGGCCGCGTATGACGAGGACCCGTTCGCGGCCGGAGACGTCGCGAAGCTTCGCCCCGTGCTCACGGTGTCGTTGGGCCGCGAGGTCCACGCTTCGTGACGCCGGACGGTTCTGTCACTCTTTCTCCGTGCCCGGACTTGACCACCTCGGTCGGGCGGGGCTAGCCTCCGCCTGCGTCATCGCTTCGGCGGTGGGGCACGAGGACCCAAGAAGCCGAGTAGAGAACGCGGCGCCCCGGCGTCGCGGCCCCAAAGGTTCCTTGGGTCCTCACCTATGCCCGGGCGCGGCGCTCCCCGGTTGCATGTCGGTGGCTCGGGTGTAGGATGCGCGCCCGAAGCGGGGGGCATGCCCGCTCGGAGAGGAACCATGAGCGCCGACGACATCGACATCGATGACCCCGCCGAGGACGAAGACGTCGTGGACGAGGACCAGCCGATCGAGGATCTCGAGCCCAACGCCGACGACCTCGCGGAGTCGACCGTCACGCCGGAGCCGGGGCTGGAGAACGTCGAGTCCATCCAGGACATCCTGGCGAAGCAAGAGAGCCAGGAAGAGCAGGTGGCTGCGGCGGAGGAAGAAGACGACGCAGCGCTGGCGGCCATGGTTCGCGACGAACGACTGGAGCCCACCGAATCCCGCATCGTTCCGATCCAGGAGACCGAGTTCACCTGCAAGCGGTGCTTCCTGGTGAAACACCGAAGTCAGCTCGCGGACAAGAAGAAGATGCTCTGCCGCGACTGCGCGTGAGCGCTCGCGCACCGACCACGCGCCTGCTTCATCGGATCGCCGCCGCCCTCCTGGGTGGCGCGGCATCTTCGCTCGCGTTCCCACCGGCCGAGATCTGGCCGCTCGCCTTCGTCGGGCTCGTGCCGTTGCTCTGGGCGCTCCGCGGTGTGCGCCCTCGCGTGGGTGCGCTCCTTGGGCTGGTATGGGGTCTGGCGTTCTTCGGCGCCACGCTCTACTGGATCTACCGGTTCGGCGCGAACGCGTGGGTGGCCGTCACGCTGCTGTGCGCGGCCTTCGTCGCGGTCTTCGGCTTCGTGGCCCCTGCGCTGGCGCGACCGGGGCGGCCCTGGCGGGGTGCGCTCGCGCTCGCCGCGTTGTGGACATGGTTGGAGTGGGCCCGCGCAGGCTGGCCGCTCGGCGGCTTCAGCTGGGGGAGCCTCGGCGTCTCGCAGGCCGACGACAGGGTGCTCCTCCCTCTCGCCGCTGTCGCCGGCGTGTGGGGCATCACGTTCGTTGTCGTGCTCGTGAACGCGCTTTTCGCCGAAGCCCTGGTGGGGGAGGGGACGGGGCGGGGGCGAGCGGTGCGCGTCGGCGCCGCACTCCTTGCCGTGGTCGCCCCGGTGGCGCTGGGGTTCCCGACCGCGAGCGGACCGAGCGTGCAGATCGCGGCCATCCAGGTGGACTGGCGGGTTCCATCCGGGACGTCGGTGGCCGAACAGGACCTGATCGTGGCCGAGCGCTACCTGGAGCAGCACCTCACCCTGGCGAGCCTGGACGAACGCCCGGATCTCGCGCTGTGGGGGGAGGGGGCTCTCGATCCGGTGGCGGCGTCCTCGCCCACCGTGATGGACGCCGTCCGCAACGCCGTCTCGTCGCAGGGCGTCCCCACCGTCATCGGCGCGGTGCTCGATGACCCCGACGGGAGCCAGCACACCAGCACCATCGCGTTCGACGCGGCGGGGGAGCCCGCCGGTCGCTACGACAAGACGCATCTGGTGCCGTTCGGGGAGTACGTCCCCTGGCGCGCGCGGCTGGGGTTCATCGACGCGCTCGAGCGGATCCCTGTCGACCGGATCCCGGGGGAAGAGATCACCCTGTATCACGTCGACGCGGTGCCCGCGTTCGCGACCCCCATCTGCTTCGAGAACGCCTTCCCCGGCATCGTGCGGGAAGCGGTGCTGGCAGGCGCGACGTTCCTCGTGGTGCCCGTGAACAACGTGGCGTACGGATTCACCGCGGCATCGGACCAGCACCTACAGATGAGCAGGATCCGGGCCGTCGAGACCGGCCGCTGGGTGGTGGACGCCGCCGCATCGGGCGTCTCGGCCTTCATCGACCCGAGCGGCCGCGTGCGCTCGCGCACCGGCCTGTTCGAGACCGCTATCCTCCAAGGACGGATCGCCACCTCGACAGCGCGCACCGTCTACGTGCGGATCGGCGACGTGGTCCCGTGGCTCTGCCTCGTGATCGTGATGGGATCTTTCTTGGTGCCTCGGCGACGGACCGGGAACCGGCCGGCGCCGGAGCCCCTGCCGAGCGCGCCCCGCACGCTCGTGATCCTTCCGACGTACATGGAACGCGCCACCATCGAAGAGGTGTTGGAACGGGTGCTCGCGAACCCTGCCCAGGTGGACATCCTCGTCGTGGACGACTCCTCACCGGACGGGACCGGTGATGCGGTCCGTGCCGCCGGCGCCGACGGCCGGGTGCGCTTGCATGAGCGTCCCCAGAGAGCCGGCCTCGCGAGCGCGTACCTGGAGGGCTTCGAGGTGGCGCTCACCGAGGGGTACGACCTCGTCGTCGAGATGGACTCCGATCTCTCCCACGACCCTGACGAGCTCGGAGCGTTGCTTCGAGCGGCTGCGGCCTACGACCTGACGATCGGCAGCCGCTACGTGCCCGGCGGGTCGGTCAGCAACTGGAGCCGGTTCCGCGTCGGGTTGTCCCGAGCAGGCAACACCTACGCGCGGATCATGCTGGCGATCCCTGTCCATGACGCCACGAGCGGGTTCCGTGTCTACCGGCGCGAGACGCTGCTGGAGTTGCTGCGCGAGCCGATCGCCAGCGAGGGCTACGGCTTCCAGGTCGAACTCGTGATGCGTGCGCACCACATGGGGTTCGCCATCGGCGAGGTCCCGATCACCTTCCGCGAGCGCGAGCACGGACACTCGAAGATCTCACGGAGCATCGTCGCGGAGGCTCTGTGGCTCGTCACCCGGTGGGGTTTCGCCCTGCGCGCGGGCCGCAGCCCGGTCCCGGAGATCTCGCGGCGGTAGGGTCTGCGGCTTCTCCACCTGCGATGCCGATAACGGACATTATGTAACTCTGAGCGGGAAGTGGATCCCCTGTCCCGTCCGCCCGCATGGAACTGGGCTGTTGACCTCTCGCGGATCTTCCTGCACGGTGCGACCATGGCGCGCCCGGGTGCTCCGGCCCAACCCCGTATGCGAACCGGCGTCCGTGCAGCGGTTGGGTCGGTACTAGTGGTCGCTTCGATCGTGATCGGCGTGCGGGCCACCCCGTCCGTGCGTGCGGCCGACCGTCCGAACGTCGTCTTGATCCTCACCGACGATCAACGCTGGGATCAGGTCGCGGCGATGCCGATCCTGCAGAGCGAGCTCGTCGCCCAGGGGACCACCTTCACGAACGGGTTCGTCGTGGATCCGTTGTGCTGTCCGGCGAGGACGTCGATCCTCACGGGCCGGTATTCCCACTCCACGGGTGTCTACCGCAACGGGGGACCCTTCGGGGGGTTCGGTGCCTTCGACGACTCCTCGACGCTTGCCACGTGGTTATCGGCCGCGGGGTACAGAACCGGTCTGATCGGGAAATACCTCAACGGCTACCTCGACCCTTCCTACGTCCCCCCAGGGTGGGATCGCTGGGTCGCGTTCTCCGACGGGGCGGACTACGTCAACTACGAGTTGAGCATCGACGGGAGCCCGGCTTCCTTCGGATCCGACGCAGCCGACTACTCCACCGACGTCTTGGCGGAAGAGGCGGCGGGGTTCATCGAAGCGACGCCGCTTGACCAACCGCTCTTCTTGGCGTACACGCCCTTCGCGCCGCACGCGGGGTGGATCCCGCCCGAACGGTATGTCGAGACGCTGTCTGATCTCCCCACGATCCGCCCGCCGAACCTGAACGAGGCCGACGTCTCCGACAAGCCGACATGGGTGCAGAACCTCCCCTACTCCCCCGGTTCCACCTACGATCAGCAAAGACGCCGCCAGGCGCAAACGTTGCTCGCCGTCGACGACGCGATCGGCCGCATCGTGGCGGCGCTGGATGCATCGGGACGGACCGCAGACACGCTGTTCATCTTCACGTCGGACAACGGGCTGTCCGCGGGCTCGCACCGATGGGCCCTGAAGACGACGCCGTGGGACGAGACGATCCGGGTGCCATTCGTGATCCGGTACGACCCGCTGGGAGGCGCCGGGACGCAAGACGCGTTCGCCCTCAACGTCGACCTCGCACCCACCATCGCGGAGGCCGTGGGTATCTCGGCTCCCGGTGCCGAGGGGGTGTCGCTGCTCCCGCTCCTGGGCGATGACCCGGCAGATCCCGCCGACCTCGGGTGGCGTGATGCGTTCCTGGTCGAGTACTACGCGCCCGGCGTGCCCACCGACGCGCCACCCAGCTACTGCGCGGTGCGCACCCACACGCAGAAGTACGTTCGGTACACCACCGGCGAGCAGGAGCTCTACGACCTGGTGGGAGATCCCTTCGAGTTGCAGAGCCTGCACGCGGATCCGGCCTGGGCCGATGACCGGGTGGCGCTCCTGGCCAGGCTCCAGGACCTGTGTTCGCCTCCCCCGCCCGACTACACCTTCGGTGCCCCGCAGCCGGGCACGATCATGCCACCCACCGACCGAGCGGTCGCCTCGGGCCTGTGGGACGGTGTCTCGATCCGCAGCTACGGCGCCTACCCTCTCGACTACGACGCCGATGGATGGCAGGACGTGCTCCTGGTGCCCCATGTGACGGCTGCGGCTCGCCTGATGCACAACGAGGGGGGAACGTTCACCCGGCAGAACACCTCGACGTTCCCCAGGCGGGATCGTCACGGGTGTGACGCCGCCGACGTGGATCTCAACGGCCTCATCGACATCTACTGCTCGGTCGGTGCGGACTCGGGGACCGGGACGAAGGTGAACGAGCTGTGGATGCAGACCGAGCCGGGGGTCTTCGAGGATCAGGCGGCGGCGATGGGCGTGGCCGATCCCTACGGGCGTGGCCGCGAGGTCACGTTCCTGGACGTCGACCATGACGCGTACCCGGACCTGTACGTCACGAACGCCTACCCGCGCGCGGACGGGATCCCCTCACCGAACAGGCTGTTCGTCAGCGTAGGCGGCACCGGGTACCGCGCCGCACCCGAGTACGGACTCGACGTAGAACTCGGCGGCATCCTGGGCACCCAGACCTGCGTCCAGACGGTCGACCTCGACCGCGACGGGTGGGATGACCTCCCCGTGTGCGGGAAGGCCGGGCTCAAGATGTATCTGCACGACGGCGCGGCGTTCACCGATCGTCGTGCCGCCCTGAACATGCCCGTAGGCGTCCACTTCGACGCGCGGCTCGCGGATATGAACGGCGATGGAGCGCTCGACCTCGTCGGGCTCGGGAAGACGAAGATCGCCGTGTACCTGCGGGGCGCGACCACGTTCAAGGCCGCCGCGTTCACGCTGAGCGTCACGAACCCCCGTCAGGTCGAGGTGGTCGATCTCGACGCCGACGGCGACATGGACCTCTACGTGGTGACGGGCGCCGCGAGCGGAACGAACCTCGGCGACATCATCCTGGAGAACGGCGGCACGGGTCGCGAGTTCCGGATCATCGCGGCGCTCCCGGCGACGGGCGAGGGCCAATCGGTCGCGAGCCTCGACCACGATGATAACGGGGCGATCGACCTGATCGTCCTCAACGGGTTCAAGACGGTGGTCGGACCGGTGCAGCTCCTAGCGTTCCCGGATCCCTGAGATCGCTTCCCCCGTCCTCCTGCGAGCGAAGGTCTTAATGCTTCGGATGGACCCGTTCCGGATCGCTCGCCTGATGGCTTCCCCCGCCGGCGACGGCTACGGTACGGATGGTCGACCCCGGGGATGCGCCGTAGGCTCCCCCATCGAGACACGATCAGAGGAGGAACGACGCATGGCGAGGACTCGAGGCGGGAGGCGCCTGGCGGCGGTAGCGGTGGGCGGGCTCACGATGCTGGTTCTCGCGGTCCCGGCATCGGCGGGTACGGGCGCCGGCGCACCCTCCGAGCGAGGCGTCCAGCCGGTCGTGTCCGACACAGGCAACTCCAACCCCCTGAACGAATGCCGCTCGCTGACCGGCCTCACCGATGTCCACGCGCTCCAGGTGGCGGGTGAGGGCGGCGGCTTCCCGGGCGGGAGCCCGTACGGCGACGGCACGCTGAGCGTGGCGATCAGCGACTGGGACGCGCAGGCGAAGTCCTTCGACTGGGACGCGAACATCCCGGTCCTCGGCGTGTGGGTCAAGGGCGGCAGCGGCGGCGAGGGCAACTGGTATGACTACGCGTCCTTCGCGGATCAGCCACCGGCGGAGGGTGCCGACAACGATGGCGACCTGCACCCGAAGGACAACCCGAACGGCGTCGCCGGCCTGTCGCACGTGACGTTCTGCTACGGCGAGGCGACCCCCGATGAAGGTGAGCCGGACATCGTCGTCTCCAAGGACTCCGATGCGAGCGGCCCCGTGCACGAGGGCGACACCATCACCTACACGATCGTGGTTTCCAGCGTCGGCGAAGCGACCGCGCACGACATCGTGCTCAACGACGAACTGCCTCGAGGCGTGCACCCGGTCGGAGGCCTCCCCGATCTCAGCGGCGCCGACGGCTTCTGCGTCGCGGCAGGCTCGGTGGGGCCCGACGGAACGTCGTCCTACTCCCTCTACTGCGAGATCGACGAGCTCGAGTCCGGCGCCTCCGCAACCATCACGGCCAGCGTCGAGGTGGACGATGAGGCAGCGTGCGGCGACCTCATCAACGTCGTGCACGCCGAAGCCGGGGATGAGCCCGGCGACGTCATCGACGAAGGCAACGACGCGGAGGTCACCGACGAGGTCGAGTGCGCATGCGGCGTCGCGATCGCGAAGACGGTCGATCCTGCGAGCGGCAACCCCGGCGATGACGTCGTCTACGCCTATACCGTGGTGAACACGGGCGAGGAGACCGCCGACGTGGTGGTGACCGACGACATCCTGGGCCGGGTCGGAGAGGCTTCGCTCGATCCGGGTGAGGAGACGGTCTTCCGGATGGACGCCGTCCTCCCGGACCAAGGGACGTCCGTGGTCAACGTCGCGACCGTCCGAGCTGAGACGGCCTCGGGTGAGCGGTGTGTCGACCGCGACGCCGCGACCGTGACGATCGTGTCCTCAGGAGGCGGCGGCAACCCACCCGGCGGCGAGGAACCACCGGGAGACGGCACGGCCTTCACCGGCCCCATGGACCTGCCGGCGGGCGCTGCGATCATGCTGTTCTTCGCGGGTCTCGGCGGGCTCCTGCTGGCGCCGCGGGCCGCGAGGGCCGACCGCCGCCGATAGCCTGCGGCCAGACGCTCCTGACCACCTCGCGAGCGGCGAGGCCGACGGCTCTGTGGCCTGCACGTTTGTCCCTGCCTCGAACCGCCCCCACACTGTATGCGTACCCCCGGTCCAGAAGGACTAGGCCGCCGGGGGGTGATTCACGTCCGTGCTTTCGCCGGATGGTGTCCCCCGCCTGGTGCGCGTACCTTCTGACGTGGGGATACGGGTGACGACCGTTGGAGTCGGCTCACCGGTCCGCTGGTTCGGTGAGAGCGGCAACGACCTATGGAGGGAATGAGATGGATAACCGGTCCGGGTTCGGGAGGGCGTTCCGAGGAACGAAGGGCCGCATGGCCTCCTCCTTCATGAGTTTGCTCCTGCTGTTCTCGTTCGTACTGGGCCAGGCCGGCACGCTGGTGGCGTCGGCCGGGACGAGTGAGGGGCCGAGCGCCACGCTCGGCGCCGCGGTCGGCGTCAACGCCGCCGCCGCGCTGGACGCAGGCGACATCACCCTGGATTCGGTCGCGGCCGGACCCGGCACGTACAACCACGCAACCGGTGTCGGCGGTGCGTACAACGATCGGACGATCTCCAAGCAGAACGGCGTCGTCGAGTCGCTGGAGGGCGGAGACTTCGCCTGCGGTGACCTCGTGGTGTTCTTCACCGCGATCACGGTCGACCCCGGAAGCGGCGAGGGCGCCGTGGACCTCGACTACACGTTCGCGGGCCAGACGACCTCCGGCTCGCACGTCGGTTACGACGATCTGGTGAGCGTGTCGATCAGCTCCCCCGACACCGGCAACGAGAACCTGGATAACGACGAGTCCGCCTCGATCCAGTCCGAAAGCAAGATCGGCTTCGGCGGACCCGGCAACGACCGGGTGGAGGCCACGATCCGCGTGAGCGGCGTGGACGCCGGCGAGCAGATCATCCTGCGCTACGTCCTGCACCTGTACTGCGACCCGACCGAGACCAGCGTCACCGGCAACATCCACGACAACATCGACAGCGCCGTCGTCGTCGGCGGGCAGCGGATCAACGTGGGCGCCCAGACCATCCCGCTCAAACAGGCGGGCAACATCCTCGTCCCCGGCCTCAACGTGCTCAAGGAGTGCCCGGCGACCGCGACGGTCGGCGAGACCATCACCTACTCGATCACGGTCCAGAACACCGGATCGGACACCCTGAACAACCTCGTCGTCAGCGACCCACTGCTCGGCGGCACCCTCGCCGGCTTCCCGACGTCCCTCGCGCCCGCCGCGACGGTGACGAGGACCTTCACCTACGTGGTAGGTCCGACCCCCGACCCGCTGCCGAACACGGTGACGGCGACGGCGACGGCGGCCCAGTCGAGCTTCAAGCTCACGGATACCGCCGACTGCGAGGTCGACGTGCTGTTCCCCGGACTCTCGGTGGACAAGACGGCGAACCCTGCCGGTCCGGTGAGTGCCGGCCAGCCCATCGGGTTCGACATCACGGTGACGAACAACGGGCCCGGCAAGGCGTTCGACGTCGTGCTCACGGACGCGCTCCCCTCGAACCCGGGCCTGTCCTGGACCGTGGGCACCGTCACCGGCGGCTGGACCTGTGCCATCGCCGCAGGCACCTTGACGTGTGGCGGCGACGGCTTCGACCTGGCATCGGGCGCGAGCGCCTCGGTGCGGATCACGTCGCCGACCGCGCGTGTGTCGTGCGCCGTGATCAGCAACACCGCGGTGGCCGACGCGTCCAACACGACGCCGGTCCAAGACATCGCGAGCGTCACGGTGCAGTGCCCGAACCTGGGCATCGTGAAGACCGCCGATGCTTCCCCGGTTTCCGCCGGTGATGAGATCGGCTACACGATCACCGTGACCAACGCGGGCCCCGGCACCGCGTTCGGGGTCGTGATGACCGATACGTTGCCCACGAACGCTGGCCTGAACTGGTCGGTCGAGGGGACCACCGGCGGCTGGAACTGCGACATCGCGGCCGGGATCTTGACGTGTGGGGCAGCCAACTTCAACCTGACGAACGGCCAGAGCGCGTCGGTCCACATCGTCACCCCGACCACGTCGGCGACCTGTGGCCAGGTGCAGAACAGGGCCTCCGTGAGCGCGACGAACAACCTCAAGGTCGACAGCCAGGTCGTGACCATCGTGGTCGAGTGCGCCTCGCTCATGGTCACGAAGGAAGCCGACGACGCCACGGTGAACGCCGGGGATGACATCGGCTACACGATCACCGTGACGAACTTCGGGGAGGGCACGGCCCGGGGCGTCGTCCTGAACGACACCCTCCCGACCAACGATGGCCTCACGTGGACCATCGACGGCGGCACCGGCGCTGCGAAGTGCTCGATCGCCGGTGGCAAGCTGACCTGTAACTTCGGAGACATGGCGCCCACGGGGCCGACCTCGTCCTACACGGTGCATATCTCCTCCCCCACCACGGCCGACACATGCGGCGTGGTCCGCAACTACGCATCGGCGACCTCGACGAACGACGGGAACCCCTCGGTGGGTCCGGTCGACATCGAGGTCCTGTGCCCGGACGTGACGGTCGAGAAGACCGCCGATGACGACACGATCGACGCGGGTGACCTCGCGGAGTTCACCATCGTCGTCACCAACGCCGGCGATGGCATCGCGCGCGACGTGATGCTCGAGGACACCCTGCCCACCGGTGTCGCGTGGAGCGAGGACTCCGCCGACTGCTCGATCGCGGGCGGTGTGTTGACGTGTAACTTCGGCGACCTCGGACCGCGCGAGTCCCGCACCATCCACGTGTGGGGCACCACCGACGCCACGGACTGCGGCGAGCTCGTGAACGTGGCAACCGTCTCAGCTTCGAACGAGGCCGACGATGACGCCGAGGACAACCAGTCCGAGGCGACCATCACGGTCGAATGCCCCGACGTCAACGTCGTGAAGACGGCGAAGGCCGGAACGATCAACGCGGGTGACCTCGCGGAGTTCACGGTGGTCGTCACGAACGCCGGTGACGGCATCGCGCGCGACGTGATGCTCGTGGACACCCTGCCCACCGGTGTCGCGTGGAGCGAGGACTCGGCCGACTGCTCGATCGCCGGCGGCCTGCTCACGTGCGACTTCGGCGACCTGGAGGCCGGCGAGAGCCGCACGGTCAACGTGTGGGGTACCACCGACGCCACGGACTGCGGCGAGCTCGTGAACGTGGCGACCGTCTCAGCGTCGAACGAGGCCGACGATGACGCCGAGGACAACCAGTCTGAGGCGACCATCACGGTCGAGTGCCCCGCGATCGACATCGAGAAGACCGCGGACGCCGAGCAGGTGGACGCGGGTGACCCGATCGGGTTCACGATCACCGTGACCAACGACGGTCAGGGCGACGCGTACGACGTCGTGGTGACCGACACCCTGCCCACCAACGCCAGCCTCGGCTGGGCGATCGACGGTGGGACCGGCGCGCAGATGTGCCTGATCGACCAGGGCGTCCTCTCCTGCGACTTCGGAACGATGCTCGCGGGCGATGACCCTCTCACGGTGCACATCTCCTCCGAGACCGACTTCCGGGCGTGTGGCGTGGTGGACAACACCGCGACCGTCACCATCAGCAACGGTGAGGGCGACGAGGACGACGCCGACCTGACGGTGAACTGCCCCGACCTGGGCATCGACATCGAGAAGGGCGGACCCGACCTGGCACACGTCGGAGACATCATCACCTACACCTTCGACGTCACGCTCACGACGCCCGAGACCCTCTACGACGTGGTCGTGAGCGACCCGAACTGCAACGAGGGCGCGCCGGTGTACCGGTCCGGCGATGATGGCGACGAAGCGCTCGAGGCCGGTGAGGTGTGGAAGTACACCTGCTCGCACCTGGTCACCGAGGATGACCCCGACCCGCTGCCGAACACGGCCACGGTCGTGGGACACTCCGATGACGGGCGCGAGGTGTCGGATGAGGACGACCACGTGGTCGACCTCATCCACCCCGACATCCGGATCGTGAAGACGGTGAACCCGATCAGCGGTGAGCCGGGCGACACGGTCACCTACACCTACAAGGTAACGAACACGGGCGACACGACCCTGTACGACGTGACGGTCGTCGACGACGTGCTCGGCGAGATCGGGAACATCCCGGTCCTGGAGCCCCGCCAGACGGTGACACTCACCAAGGACTGGGTGCTCCCGTCGGATGACGTCCTCGTCATCAACGTCGCGGTCGCGACGGGTGAGGATGTGCTCGGCGAAGAGGTGTCCGACGACGACGACGCGGTCGTTACCATCGTCGAGGCAGTGAACCCGCCGACCCCGCCGGGACCGACCGCCTTCACCGGCACCGACGCCGTTCGCTACGGCATGATCGCAGCGATGCTCCTCGGCCTCGGCCTGATGGCCATGGCCGCGGGTCGCCGGCGCCGGATCGGCACCGTCTGATCGAAGGGACGTGAGCAG
>JBKJXU010000074.1:0-17261 GCA_046716145.1 Actinomycetota bacterium | reverse complement strand
GCCGGCCGCCTCGGGTCGATCACCGCGCCGACGCTGGTGGTCGAGGCACAGCACGATCCACCCGACATGCGGCGGATCATCGACCTGTTGGCCGATCAGATCGCGGGCGCGCGCCGTGTGACCATCGCCGCCGACCACGTGGTGAACCTACGAGCGCCCGATGCGTTCGACCGGGTCGTGATCCCGTTCCTGCAGGAGCATGCCCCGCGATGATGATGACGCGCACGCTGGTCGCGCTCGCCGGGCTCTACGGTGCGATCGGCGTGGCCCTGGGTGCGTTCGGTGTCCACGCGCTGAAGGATCGGTTGCCGCCGGAGCGTCTCGCGCACATCGACACCGGGGTCCGCTACCTGTTCACCAGCCTGCCGGGCATCCTGGCCACCGCGGTGTTCGTGCACGACTGCGCGGGTGGCGTCTTCGTCACGATCGCCGGGCTCTGTTTCGCGGTGGGGGTGCTGGTGTTCACGGGGAGCCTCGTCGCGTTCGCGTTCACGGGGAACCGGCGGTGGGGCGCGGTGACGCCGTTGGGCGGTCTGCTCCTGATCGTGGGTTGGGTCGCCGTGATCGCCGCAGCGTTGATGTTGCCGGGCAGCGCTACGGGCGGCTGGCTCGGCTTCCTCGGCTCGCCCGCGTGCTGAGCGCTACTTCTTGTGGGCCTCTTCGCGGACCTGCTGGTAGGCCTCGATCACCTTCGCGGCAAGATGCGACGGCATCTCCTCGTGGTGGGAGAAGACCATCGTGAACGCACCCCGGCCCCCGGTCATCGAGCGCAGGTCGATGACGTAACGAGCGACCTCGCCTTGGGGGACGAGGGCGTTGATCCGCTGCTTGCCGCCGCCGATCTGCTCCATCCCCTGGATCTTGCCTCGCTTCGCGTTGAGATCGCCCATGATGTCGCCGGTGAAGCTCTCGGGGACCACGACGGACAACTGCACGATGGGTTCCAGCAAGATCGGGCCGGCCGCCGCCACCGCTTCCTTCAACGCGATCGACCCTGCCACCTGGAAGGCCATGTCGGAGGAGTCCACCGCGTGGAACTTGCCGTCGGTGAGCGTGACCTTCACGTCGACCATCGGGTTGCCGCTGATCACACCCTCGGCCATCGTCCGCACGATGCCCTTCTCGATCGACGGGATGAATTGCTGGGGGATGGCACCACCGAAGATCTTGTCTTCGTAGACGAACCCTTCGCCGTGTGGCAACGGCTCGATCTCGATGTTGCACAGCGCGTACTGACCGTGGCCCCCGGTCTGTTTCACATGGCGGCCCACCGCCGCCGCTTTGCCCCTGATCGTCTCGCGGTAGGCGATCTTCGCCGGGTGATGTTCCACTTCGACGCCGAACTTGCCCTTCAGCCGGCTCATCTGGACGTCCAAGTGGGCCTCGCCCATGCCGTAGATGACCGTCTCGTGGGTCTCGTCATTGCGAGCGACCCGGAAGGAAGGGTCTTCCTCCCGCAAGCGGGACAGGCCCGTGGAGAGCTTGCTCTCGTCGCCCTTGGTCCTGGGGGCGATGGCGTAGGCGAGCAGCGGCTCGGGCAGTTCCATCGGCGGCAGCGTCACCGGGTCGCTCTTCGTGGACCACGTATCCCCGGTGTGGGCGTACTGCAGCTTCGCGACCGCGCCGATGTCACCCGCGGAGACCTCGGAGACGCTCTCGTGCTCCTTCCCGATCTGTGTGAAGAGCTGTCCGATCCGTTCCTCCTGGCCCTGGCTCGCGTTGAACACGGTGGTGTCGGGCCGGATCCGGCCGCTGAACACGCGGAACATCGTGATGTGGCCGACGAACGGGTCGGAGACCGTCTTGAAGATCAGCGCGCACGTGTCGGCCGCCGGATCGCAGGGACGTTCCGATCCTGCGCCGCCCTTGCCCACCACGGCGATGTTCCCCCGGTCAAGCGGCGAGGGGAACTCCTCGACGATGAAGTCGAGCAAGCGATCGATCCCGATCGCCTTGGAGGCGGAGCCGCAGATCACCGGCGCCAACCGTGCGCGTGCGAACCCATCCTTTGCTCCGGCGACGATGTGCTCCTCCGGCAACGAGCCCGTCTCCAGGTACTCCTCGATCAAGGCGTCGTCGGACTCCGCCACCGCCTCGATCAGCTTCTCGCGGGCTGGGTCGGCCATCGCGTGCAGATCATCGGGCCAGGCCGACTCCTGCGCCTTCGGGCCGGACGGGTACAGGTCCGCCTTCTCGTGCAAGAGGTCGGCGATACCCCTGAAGTCGTGCTCCTGGCCGATCGGCAACTCGAACGGTGCCACCTGGTTGCCGAAGCTGGAGACCAACTGGGCCAAGGTGGCGTCGAAGTCGGCGCGTTCGCGGTCGAGCTTGTTGACGAAGATCGCGCGGGGCAGACCGGCTTCGACCGCGAGCTCCCAGGCGTATTCAGTCTGGACCTCGACACCGTCGACCGCCGAGACCACGACGATCACCGCGTCCGCGGCACGTACCGCGCTCCGGAGATCACCGACGAAGTCGGCGGTACCCGGGGCGTCCATGACGTTGATCTTGGCGCCGCCCCACTCCACGGGCGCCAAGGAGAGGGAGACCGAGACCTGCCGACGATGTTCATCAGGGTCGTGATCCGAGACGGTGGTGCCGTCCTCCACGGTCCCCATCCGGGTGATGGCCCCGGCGGTGAACAGCATGGCCTCCACGAGCGTGGTCTTGCCCGAACCGCCGTGGCCCACCAACAAGACGTTGCGGATGTCCTTCGCGTCGTAGGTCTTCAACGAGACTCCTTCGAGGTCGCGAGGTCGCAGTCAGGTCTGGGGATAGTACCGAGTTGCTAGGCTCGCGCCGATCGGCATGGTCCGCTTCCAACGACAGCCTCCGGGCACCGCGATCACCCGCTCCGTGCTCGTGGTGGGAGCCTCGGCGACGGCGGCCGGGGCCTGGCTCGTGGTGTCCTCACGACCGCGCGAAGGGGGCCTCGTGGCCGCCTTCGCCGCGCTGTTGCTGCTCGTCGGTGGGCACCGAGCCAACCATGGCGCGGGTGGGCCCGTGGACCGGATGCTCACCGAGCTCCTGGACAGGGCATGGGACGGCGGCGTCCTGGGTGCGATCGTGTGGGAGAACGGTGCCGCCGGGAGCCCTTCGGTCGCTGCGATCGTGGCGCTGTCTGCGAGTTACCTGTCCTCCTACGTCCGAGCTCGTGGTGCTGCGCTCGGGTACTCGGTGGAGGAGAGCCATGTGACGCGCGGCCTCCGCTACGCCCTCATCTCCATCGCGCTCGTTGCCGGTGGCCTGTGGCTCATCATGGTGGCGGCGACACTTTCTGTCCTGACGGCGCTCGTGAGGATCACCCAGGTCGCTCGAGAGGAACGGACCGCGTGAGCGACGCTGCTACACGGGGGGAAACGCGGCGGGAACGTTCCTCCTACCTCATGATCGCCGCGCTCGAACGGGTGGCACGGGCGCTCCCGACGCGGACCGGGCGCGTGGTGTTCATGGGCCTCGGCACCGTGGCGCACCGGCTCCTCCCGCGGGTGCGCGCCGTGGTGGCGGCGAACCAGGCGAGGGTGCTCGGTCTCGATGTGCTCGATCCCCTGGTCCTCAGGGCCACGCACGACGCGTTCCGCAGTTACGCGCGGTACTGGTTCGACACCTTCCACATCACGCGATGGTCAGACGAACGGTTGCAGGCCGCGGTCGAGATCCACGGCTTCGAGCATCTGCGTGAGCCCGTCGAGCACGGGCGAGGCGTGATCGCCGTCTTGCCGCACCTGGGGAACTGGGACGCGGCCGGACGCGCGGTGGCTGCCCGTGGGCTGCCCGTGGTGGCCGTCGCGGAGGAGCTGCGGCCCGAGCGGCTCTTCGACCTGTTCGTGCGCATGCGCGAACGGCTCGGTCTGCGTGTCGTGGGACATGCCGGGGGCGGTGTCGGCCGGGAGTTGGCTTCCGCGCTCGCGGCGGGGGAGGTCGTCGCTTTGGTGGCCGACCGCGACCTCAACGGGCGTGGGATCGAGGTGGAGATGTTCGGTGCCACGCGGCGTCTGCCCGGCGGTCCGGCGATCCTCGCGCTGTCAACCGGCGCGCCGATCGTGACCGCCGACGTGTATCAAACGCGTGCGGGATGGTCGGTGACCTTCCGGCCGCTCCCGGACGTGCCGCGCACCGGCGACCGGCGCACCGATGTCACCGCCATCACGCGCGAGGTGGCGCGCGCGTTCGAGCGTGCCATCTCGGCCGCGCCCGAGGAATGGCACCTCTTCCAGCCCGCCTGGGAGAGCTGAGGTGCGCATCGTGCTCGTGTGCCCCTATGCGTGGGATGACCCGGGTGGTGTCCAGGTCCACGTACGGGAACTCGCGGAACGGCTCTTGGCGCGAGGTCACGCGGTCGTCGTGCTCGCGCCCGTCCGGGGCACGGCGCCCGAGCCGTGGGTGATCCCGATCGGGCGCCCCGTGGACATCAGGTACAACAGATCGAACGCCCCGATCGACCCCCGGCCCTGGTCCCGGGGCCCGGTGCGCGGTGCCCTGGCCGCGTTTCAGCCCGACATCGTGCACGCTCATCAGCCGACCGCGCCCTCCACGGGGATGTGGGCGACCCTGGAAGCCCGGGTCCCGGTCGTGGGTTCGTTCCATTCCGGCGCGACGCGGTCCCGCCTGTACGACGTCGGTGCGCCGCTGCTCCGGCGGGTGGCGCGGCGCCTCTCCGCGCGGATCGCCGTGTCCGAGCGCGCCGCCGAGTTCGAGCGTGCCCGGATCGGGGGCGTGTTCTCCGTCATCCCCAACGGTGTCGAGGTTGCCCGGTTCGCCGATGCCGAGCCGCGCGAGGACCTGCCCGCCGGCCGGCGTCTCCTCTTCGTGGGCCGCCTGGACGAACGCAAGGGTTTCGCCGTCGCCGTGGAGGCGTTCGCGATCATCGCCGAGCGACATCCCGGGACCGTGCTCGTCGTCGTGGGCGATGGACCGGCGCGGGGAGCCCTGGACCGGCTCGCCCCTGAGGTCCGCGAACGGGTGTCCATGCTCGGTGCGCTCCCGAACGTCGATCTTCCGCCTATCTACGCAGCCTGCGACCTCTACCTGGGGCCGGTCACGGGTGGTGAGTCGTTCGGGATCGTGCTGGTGGAGGCGATGGCCGCAGGTCTCCCGGTGGTCGCGAGCGATACCGCTGGGTACGACGAGGTCGTGCGAGACGGCGTCGACGGCCTGCTGGTCCCGCCGCGGGACGCCGCCGTCCTCGCCGATGCGGCCGCCCGGATCCTGGATGACGAGGCGACCGCCACTCGGCTGGCAGGAGCCGGACGTGAGCGGGCAGCGACGTTCGACTGGGGTGTCGTCGTCCCGCGGATCGAGGCCGTCTACGGCGAGGCGCTCGAGGCCGGGCCATCGGTACGATAGGCCGCATGGAGATCTGGGTCCCTCTCGGTATCGCAGCAGCGGTGCTGGTGTGGGCGATCCTCACCTACAACCGGCTCGTGACGCTCCGCACGCGCGTGGACAATGGGTGGTCCCAGATCGACGTGCAGCTCCGGCGCCGCTACGACCTGATCCCGAACCTGGTGGAGACGGTCGAGGCCTACGCCCGGCACGAACGGGAAACCCTCGAGACCGTGACGCGGGCGCGCGCCGCCGCCCAGGGGGCGAGCGGTGTCGGCCAGCAGGCTGAAGCCGAGAACGCGCTCACGGCCGGGCTTCGCCAGCTGTTGGCCGTCGTCGAGGCCTACCCCGACCTGAAGGCGAACCAGAACTTCCTCTCGCTGCAGGAGGAGTTGACCGGCACCGAATCGAAGATCGCGTACGCGCGGCAGTTCTACAACGACACCGTCGCGAAGCTGAACACGGCCATCCAGCGGTTCCCCGGGCTGATCCTGGCTCGCCCCCTGGGATTCACCGAGCGCGAGTTCTTCCAGATCGACGACCCCGTGCGCGGTCCCGTGCAGGTCGACCTGGGGGACGCCTAGGTGTACGAACAGATCGCGTCCAACAAGCGCAAGACCGTCGTCCTGCTCTTGGTCGGCATCGCGTTCTTGGTGGTGATCGGCTCGGTGCTCGGCTACCTCATGAACGCCGGGCCGTGGGGCGCCGTGATAGCGCTGGTGGTGGCCACGGTCCTTTCCGTCGTGTCGTACTTCAACGGCGACAAGCTCGTCCTCGCCTCGACCCGGGCGCGCGCCGTGACGCCGGAGGAGGAGCCGAGGCTCCACAACGTGGTCGAGGGTTTGGCGATCGCAGCGGGGATCCCCAAGCCGCGGGTCTACGTCGTCCCCGAACAAGCGCCCAACGCCTTCGCGACGGGGCGTGACCCCGAGCATTCGTCGATCGCGGTGACCCAGGGCCTCCTCGCGAGCCTCAACCGGGTGGAGCTCGAAGGTGTGATCGGCCACGAGCTTTCGCACATCCTGGGCCGCGACATCTTGGTGGGAACCGTGGTCGCCACCGTCGTGGGAGCGGCCGTGCTGCTCTCGGAGTTCTTCATGCGCTCGTGGTTCTGGGGCGGGTTCCGTGGCCGGCGCGACGACAACTCGAGCGGTGGGCCGCTCGCGCTGGTCCTGCTCGTGGTGGGGCTCCTCATGCTCATCGTCGCGCCGATCGCGGGTCAGATCATCAGGATGTCGGTCTCGCGCAACCGTGAGTACCTCGCCGACGCGCAGGGAGCGATGCTCACGCGCTACCCGCCGGGACTGGTCGCCGCCCTCGGGAAGATCGCCGCCTCGCCGACCTCGATGCACGCGGCCAACAACGCGACGGCGCACCTGTGGCTGAACCAGCCGTCGCGGATCGAAGGCGACAAGATGGGGTCGCTCGAGAAGCTGTTCAGCACGCACCCGCCGATCGAGGAACGGATCCGCCGCCTCCAGGAGATGTAGGGCCGCCACCGCGCCAGAGCGCGGCGGTAGACTGGGGATCCAGCCACGTACCAGGAGGTACCGATGCAGCGCGAGACCGGGACGTTCACCGTGAAGTCCGGCCTGGCGGAGATGCTCAAGGGCGGCGTCATCATGGACGTCACCACCGCGGACCAGGCCAAGATCGCCGAAGATGCAGGCGCGTGCGCCGTGATGGCGCTCGAGCGTGTCCCCGCGGACATCCGCCGGGACGGGGGCGTCGCGCGCATGGCCGATGCGACGAAGATCGAGGAGATCCAGCAGGTCGTGAGCATCCCGGTCATGGCCAAGGCGAGGATCGGTCACTTCGTCGAGGCGCAGATCCTGCAATCGCTCGGGGTCGACTACATCGATGAGTCCGAGGTCCTGACGCCTGCCGACGAGGAGTTCCACATCGACAAGTGGGCGTTCGCGGTGCCGTTCGTGTGCGGCGCGCGGAACCTGGGCGAGGCCCTTCGCCGGATCGCCGAAGGGGCCGCCATGATCCGCACGAAGGGCGAGGCCGGCACGGGCAACGTCGTCGAAGCCGTCCGTCACGAGCGGGCCATCCTGCGCGAGATCGCCGAGTGCACCACGCTCCGCCCCGAGCAGTACGTGTCCCGGGCGAAGGAGCTCGGAGCGCCGGTCGAATTGGTGCGGATGGTTGCCGAGCAGGGGAAGCTGCCGGTCGTGAACTTCAGCGCCGGCGGGATCGCCACACCCGCCGACGCGGCGCTGATGATGCAGCTCGGCGTGGACGGCGTGTTCGTGGGCTCTGGCATCTTCAAGTCCGAAGACCCTGCCACGATGGCCCGCGCGGTCGTTGAGGCGACGACGCACTTCCAGGATCCGGACGTGCTCGCCAAGCTGTCGCACGGCCTCGGCGACCCGATGAAGGGCCTGGAGATCGCGACGCTCGAGACGCGCCTGGCCGAGCGCGGCTGGTAGCGCCGACCGTCACAGAGGTTGACCATCGTGAAGGTCGGGGTCCTCGCCCTCCAGGGAGATTTCCGGGAGCATGTCCGCATCCTCGAGGCCGTGGGTGCGACGCCGAGCGAGGTCCGCACGGCCGGCGATCTGGCGGACGTGCAGGCGCTCGTCATCCCCGGCGGCGAGTCGACCACGATGGGCAAGCTGGCGCACGCATACGGCTTGGTGGAGCCGGTGCGTGCTCGCATCGCTGAGGGCATGCCGGTCCTGGGGACCTGTGCGGGGATGATCGTGCTCGCGGCACGCGTGCAGGGGGGTGAGCCGCTCTTCGGTGGGCTGGACGTGACCGTGCGGCGCAACGCCTACGGCCGGCAGGTCGACTCTTTCGAGTCGGATCTGGCGATACGCGGGATCGAGCATCGCGTGCGCGGCGTCTTCATCAGGGCACCGTGGATCGAAGAGATCGGCCCGGAGGTAGACGTGCTCGCCTCGCTCGAGGGGCACCCGGTGGTGCTGGAACAACGGAACCTGGTCGCGGCGTCGTTCCATCCGGAGCTCGTCGGCGAGACGGGCCTGCACGAGTACTTCCTGAGGAAGGTGTAGCCATGTCCGGTCACAGCAAGTGGGCCACCATCAAACGGAAGAAGGAAGCCACCGACACGAAGCGGTCGAACATGTACGCCAAGCTCCTGCGCGCGGTGGAGGTCGCAGCGCGCGAGGGTGGCGGCACCATCGACGCGAACATGACCCTCGCCTCTGCGGTCGAGAAGGCGAAGTCGTTCTCGGTGCCGGGAGACAACATCGAGCGCGCGATCAAACGCGGAACGGGCGAGCTCGGCGATGGCCAGCGGTACGAGGAGGTCGTCTACGAGGGGTACGCGCCCGGCGGTATCGCCCTGCTGGTGGAGGCGCTCACGGACAATCGCAACCGCACGGCGCAGGAGATCCGGCACGCCTTCACCCGGAACAACGGCAACTTGGGGGAGAGCGGGGTCGTCGCCTGGCAGTTCACGCGCAAGGGTGTCATCGTGGTCGAGAAGGCGGTCGCGCCCGACGAGGAACGCCTGCTGGAGATCGCGCTCGAGAGCGGCGCCGAAGACCTGCGCGACTCCGAGTCGTCGTGGGACGTGGTGACCGCCCCGTCGGACTTCACCGCGGTCCGAGCCGCGCTCGAAGCGGCCGGGATCACCATCTCTTCGTCGGACCTGTCCATGGAGCCCCAGTCGAGCATCCCGGTCGACGGATCGGAGGCGGCGCAGGTCCTTCGCCTGATCGAGGCCCTCGAGGACCTGGACGACGTCCAGAACGTCTACGCCAACTTCGACATCCCCGAAGAGGTCATGGCCTCTCTCTAGCCCGGTCGTTGCCCGGTGTGACGCGGGCGCCTAGACTCCAGCGAACAGATGTTCGATTCCGTCGTACTCGGGGTGGACCCCGGCGTGGCCCGGTGCGGGCTCGCCGTGGTCGCTCGCCGCGACCGGACCTCCACGCTCATCTGGTGTGAGGCGGTACTGACGCCGGCGGGCACGCCGGACGCGGAGCGGCTCCGGCGCATGGCCGAGGTGATGCGCGCGGCCATCGCCGAGCACCGGCCCGGAGCGGTCGCGGTGGAGCGCGTGGCATGGAGCCGGAACCAGGTGAGCGCGCTCCAAGTGGCGCGAGCCACCGGCGCAGCCATGCTGGTTGCCGCCGAGGCCGGTCTCACGGTGGAGGAGTACGGTCCCAACGAGGTGAAACAGGCGATCACGGGGATGGGGAACGCCGACAAGGCGCAGGTGCAGCACGCCCTCGCGCGCGTGCACGGACTGCGCGACGTGCCCACGCAAGCCGATGCCGCCGACGCCGTGGCCGTGGCGCTCACACACCTGTTGGGGATGAAGATGCGCGGCATCGCGGCGCGTGCGGGTGCCCGATGATCTCGTTCCTGGAGGGAGAGATCGTCGAGAAGACCGCTGCGCACGTCGTGGTGGACGTCGGGGGCATCGGCTACGAGGTCTTCGTCCCCACGAGCGTCCTGGCGTGGGTGCCGGCCGGCGGGCGTGCCCGCATGCACACGAGGATGGTCGTCCGCGAGGATTCGATGACCCTTTACGGCTTCGCCACCACCGACGAGCGGTCGTTCTTCGACCTGCTCACCGGTGTGAACGGCGTGGGTCCGAAGGTCGCGCTCGGCTTCCTGTCGGCCTTGCGTCCCGACGCCATCCGGCGAGCGGTCGTGGCCGGGGATGCGGACGCCCTCACGGTGGTGCCAGGTGTCGGCAGGAAGGTCGCCCAACGCGTGGTGCTCGACCTCCGCGACCGGCTCGGCGGGAGCGCCGATCCGATCGTCACCGGCCCGCTCGTCGACGTCCGCGAGGCACTCCTGGCGCTCGGCCTCACGCCGGTGGAAGCGTCGCAGGCCCTGGCCGGTGTCGAGCCTGACGGCCGGGAGGTCGAAGATCTCTTGCGTGAGGTTTTGCAGAAGGTGGGACGATGACCGCCGTGCCCGATGACGCGCTCGATGAACGTGTGATCGAGGCCGACGCCCTCACCCCTGAAGACCGCGAGTTCGACGTCGCGCTGCGTCCGCGCTCGCTCCCGGAGTTCGTCGGCCAAGACCGGGTGAAAGAGCAGCTCATGGTGCTGCTGGACGGCGCGCGGCAGCGTGGCGAGCCCGTGGATCACCTCCTGTTCTGCGGGCCTCCGGGCCTCGGGAAGACCACGCTCGGGCAGATCGTGGCGCTCGAGATGGGGGCGGGCTTCCAGCCCACGAGCGGGCCGGCATTGGAGCGCCCCTCGGACCTCGCCGCCATCCTGACCAACCTCGGCGACGGCGACGTCTTGTTCGTCGATGAGATCCACCGGATGCCGCGGGCCGTGGAAGAGGTCCTGTACCCGGCGCTCGAGGATTTCAGCCTCGACGTCGTGCTCGGCAAGGGGCCAACCGCGCGCTCGATCCGGCTCGACCTGCCGCGGTTCACGCTCGTCGGCGCGACGACCCGTCCGGGCAGGATCACCCTGCCTCTGCGTGAACGGTTCGGGTTCAGCCCGCGGCTGGACTACTACGCGGTGGACGATCTGGCCGCGATCGTGCGCAGGAGCGCCGGGATCTTGGGTGTGCACGTCGATCCCGACGGCGCCGAGCAGATCGCCAGACGCTCGCGCGGGACCCCGAGGATCGCCAACCGGCTGCTGCGACGCGTCCGCGACGTGGCCGAGGTGCGCCACGACGGCCGAGTCACGGCAGAGGTGGCCCGCGCCGGGCTGGAGATGTTCGAGGTGGACGAGCAGGGCCTCGACCGGCTCGATGTCGCCATCTTGCAGGCCGTGGTCGAGAAGTTCGGTGGTGGCCCCGTGGGGCTGTCCACGCTCGCCGCGGCGGTGGGGGAGGAGCCGGACACGGTCGAGGACGTCGTGGAGCCCTACCTGCTCCAGCTGGGGTTCCTGCAGCGAACGCCACGGGGCCGCACCGCGACCGATCGGGCGTACCGTCACCTGGGGATCGACCTGCCCGGTCGGCTCCCCTTGTGATGCGTAGCCGCAGGTAGACTCCGCTCTTCGACCGATCCCGGAAGGATCTCCCATGATCGCCGCCTTGGCCCAGACCTCACAGTCCAACCCCGCCAGCCTCCTGATCTTCCTCCTGCCGCTGGGGCTCATGTTCTTCTTCATGCGTTCTCAGAAGCGCAAGATGGCGGCCCAGCAGTCGCTCCAGCGTTCCGCCGAGGTCGGCGATGAGATCCTCACGACGTCGGGGATGTTCGGCAGGATCATCGACGAGGACGAGGACGAGGGCACGATCCTGCTGGAGATCGCGCCGGGCACACGCGTCAAGATGGTCCGCGCGGGGATCTCCCGTCGTCTCACCGAGGACGACGACGCCGGCGACGAGAACGCCCAGGGCCCGCTGGGCTCGTGAGTCCCGAAGAACAGGAACCGGTCGCCGGCCCTCCCGAGTTCGAGGTGACCCCCGGGGCTGCCTCGATCACGCTGGAGGACGTTCAAGGCGACGAGGCGCTCTCCCTGCTCATCGCGTCGGCCGATCGCGTGATGGACGCGATGGGCTACACCGAGCACGGCTTCCGCCACGCGAACCTCGTGGCGAACATCTCGCTGCAGGTGCTCGCGCGGCTCGGCTACACCGAACGCGAGGCCGCGCTCGCCTCCGTGGCTGGCTACCTGCACGACGTCGGGAACGCCCTCGCGCGCGGCGCGCACGGCCAAACGGGCGCCGTGATGGTGTACGAGGCGTTGCGTGAGCGGGTGCCGGGGGCCGATCTCATGCCGATCGTGGCCGCGATCGCGAACCACGAGGAGACCGAGGGCATCGCCGTCTCGCCGATCTCCGCGGCGGTGATCCTGGCCGACAAGTCCGACGTGCACCGCAGCAGGGTACGCAAGGCCGCATCCGTCGACCGCGATATCCACGACCGCGTGAACTTCGCCGTGGAGCAGTCCTTCCTGCGGGTAGACTCCGACGCCCGCACGGTGAGCCTCGAGCTCACGATCGACACGTCGATCAGTCAAGTGATGGAGTACTTCGAGATCTTCCTGAACCGGATGCAGATGTGCCGTCACGCGGCGGAGCGGTTGGACGCCCGCTTCCGCTTGGTCGTGAACGAGCAGGAGTTGGCGTGAAACGCACGCGCGGCCTCTGGGTGTCCGTCGTGTTCGTCCTCGTCCTCACGCTGGGGGCCTCCGTTGGGTTCCTGACCGGCGCCTTGTCGCCCACGCTCGGCCTGGACCTTCGCGGAGGCGTGGCCGTGATCCTGTCGGCTCCCGCCGGTACCCCGACCGACGTCATGGAACAAGCGCTGGAGAACATCCGGCGGCGCGTGGATGCCTTCGGCGTCGGTGAACCCGACATCTTCTTGTCCGGCGCCACGATCGAGGTGCAGATCCCGGGCGCCTCGGACAGCACCATCGAACAGCGCGACGCCGACCTCTCCTGCGTCTCGGGAGCCGACGATGCGGTGTACGGCTGCTCCGAGGTGGCCGAGGATGCGGAGGCTGCCGCAGACGGCCTCGAGGTCACGTCGCAAGCCTCGGAGGTCTGCTTGGAGACCACCGACGGAGACCGGTTCGACTGTTACACGAGCAGGGCAGAGGCGGATGGAGCGCTGGCCTCGATCACGGTGGAGCCCGAGGTGAGCGTCACCCCGACCCCGACGCCTTCGGTTCCGCCTTCGCCGTCGCCCTCCGAGGGCCCGGCGCCCCCGGCCGACTCCTACTGCCTGACGTCCGCCGACGGATCGCAGCCTCTGTGTTTCGATACGGCGGTCGAGGCCAACGCCGCGAAGGAGAGCCTGAAGGCCGACGTCACCGAGCGTGTGTGGTGTCTGACGCCGACCTTCCCCGAACCCGAGCCCGAGCCCGACCCCGACCCCGAGGCATCCGCGACCCCCACGCCGACCCCGACCGTCTCGCCGTCGCCGTCGGGGATCGATGCCTTCCAGAAGCTGGACTTCACCGACGCCGACCGCCTGCCGTGCGACTTCACGACCGAGTCCGACGCCGAGGAAGCCCTGTCGGGGGTGGGGGTCACCCATGTGAGCACGCAGTTCTGCGTGCTGAGCAGTGCCGGGGAAGACCTCGGGTGCTTCCGGGAGAACGACGCGGCCCTCACGCGCCAGCGGGAGACAGGCCAGCAGCGGCTCCTGGACGTCATCGGGACCACGGCCAGGCTGGAGGAGCGGCCGACGCTCGAGATCATCCCCCAACAGGATCCGCGGTTCCAGGGTCTCGAGCTCACGTGCGGCACACCCGAGGAGCAGAGCACCCCCCGCTGCACCGGCAACGCCCTCGACACGCAAGAGGTCGTGTACATCGATGCGAGCGACCCGCAGGGCGTCACGAAGGTTCGCCTCGGCCCCGTGGTCATCACGGGGGACAACATCGAGCGTGCGTTCGCCGAGTTGGGCGGCGGCGGTCCGACCGATCCCCTCACCGAGTGGCGGGTGAACTTCGACTTCGACGGCCCCGGAGCGACCGCTTTCGGAGAGGCCACGACGCGGATGTACACGTTGCCCCTCCCGCAGAACCAGCTCGCGATCGTCGTCGACCGCCAGGTCGTGTCCAACCCCACGGTCAACGAGCCGATCACGGGGGGCACGGGCACGATCAGTGGCGGGTTCACGGAGCAGTCCTCGAAGGATCTGGCCACGCTGTTGAACGCCGGCTCGTTGCCCGTGGAGCTGGCCCAAGAGTCGGTCCGCACCGTGAGCCCGACGCTGGGCGAGGAGTCACTGCGCCAGGGGGTGGTCGCGGGGATCGCCGGTCTGATCCTGCTGTTCCTCTACCTGTTGTTCTACTACCGGCTCCTCGGTGTGGTCGCGTGGTTCGGGATGGGGATCTGGGCCCTCTTCGCGCTCGCGATCGTGTCGCTCGCCAACGACGTCTACGCCCTGACCCTGGCCGGCGTGGCGGGTCTCGTCATCTCGCTCGGGGTCACGGCCGACTCCTACATCGTGTTCTTCGAGCGGTTGAAGGATGAGCTGCGCTCGGGCAAGTCGGCCCGGTCGGTGATCCAGCCCGCGTTCAAACGGGCCTTCCACACGATCGTGGCCGCCGACATCGTCACGGGGATCGCCGCGGCCGTCCTGTACCTGACGGCCGCCAGCAGCGTGCGAGGGTTCGCGCTCGCGCTCGGTGTCGCCACGGGGTTGGACCTGTTCGTCGTGTGGTTCTTCAAACGACCCACCGTCTTCCTCATCTCGCGCAGCCGGCGGCTGGCGGAGGTGCGGGGCTTCGGTCTGCGCGCGGCCACAGCGGCCGACCATGTCGCGAGCGACGTTCCGGGGGGTGCGTCGTGAACCTCCGGCGGATCATGGATGTCTACCGCGGCTATCGCGTCCCGCGGTTCCGGATCGTCGAACACCGGCGTCGGTGGTACGCCTTCTCCGGCGTCATGATCGCTCTCTCCGTGGTGGGGCTCGTCTGGACGGGCCAGGAGTACTCGAACGACTTCGAGGGTGGAGCCCAGATCAGCTACCCGGTGGAGCGCGGCACCGAGCCGGCGGACATCCTGGCCATCCTGGATGAGCACGGGCTCGAGGGCGAGGTCCAGGTGGTGGAGTCCGATGCCGGGGTCGAGGTGGCCATCCGGACCGTCTCGCTCGCCGACACGCCGGAGGCGGCGGATCTGCGCGAAGCGCTCGCCGATGCGGCCGGGATCGCGGTCGGCGACATCAACGTCGACGACATCGGGCCCACGTGGGGCTCGCGCATCTCCCGGCAAGCGCTCATCAGCCTCGTGATCGCGCTCGCCGCCATCGCGGCATACATCACGCTGCGGTTCGAGTGGTCGATGGCCGTGGGCGCACTCGTAGCGCTCGTCCACGACGTCGTGATCACGGGAGGTACGTACGCGCTCACGGGACGGGAGGTCACGCCCGAGACCGTCATCGCGATCCTCACCATCCTCGGCTTCTCGCTGTATGACACCGTCGTCATCTACGACAGGATCAAGGAGCACACCGAATCGCCGGCGATGGTTGCCCGCCTCGGGTACGACGGGGTGGTCGACCTCTCGCTCAACCAGACGATCATGCGCTCGGTGAACACGTCGCTCGTCGTGTTGATCCCCATCCTGTCCCTGTTGCTGTTCGGGGGCGAGACCCTCAAGGACTTCGCGTTCGCGATGCTCGTCGGCGTCGCTATCGGCGCGTACTCGTCGATCTTCATCGCAGCGCCTCTGCTGACGGTGCTGCACCGCCGCCGGGGTGCCACGGTGGCTCCGGCTTCACGCCCGCGCCTCGTCGGTGCGGCCGTCGCTGCCTCCGGATCGGCCGCAACCGCGACCTCGACGGCCGGCCCATCACGTCCTGCCCCCAAGAACAAGCGGCGGCCGCCGCCCAAGCGCAAGCGGAGGTGATCCGATGGAGATCGAGCAGATCAAGAGCCTGATCCGCGACGTGCCCGACTTCCCGGAGCCCGGGATCATCTACAAGGACATCACGCCGGTGCTGGCCGACCCGATCGCCTTCTCCACCATCATCGATCTGATCGTGGTGCACTTCGGCCGCGGCAACGTGGACAAGGTCGTAGGTATCGAAGCCCGCGGGTTCATCCTGGGTGCGCCCGTGGCGTATCACTTCGGAGCGGGGATCATCCCTGTTCGGAAGAAGGGCAAGCTACCGCACGAGACCCTCGAAGAGGCTTACGCCTTGGAGTATGGGACCGCCTCGCTGGAGATCCACCGAGACGCCGTCAGACCGGGGGAGCGGGTGCTCGTCGTCGACGATGTGCTCGCCACGGGTGGCACGGCGAGGGCCGCGGTGTCCCTGGTGGAGCAGATCGGGGGCAAGGTCTGCGGGATCGCGACCTTGATCGAGCTCTCCTTCCTGGGCGGGCGCGCGAAGCTCGACGGTTACGATCTCTTCACGTTGATCACGTACTGAGACGCCGGGCCGCCCGCATCCGCGGCGTAGACTGGCTACACGCGTGGATGGAACCGATGAGGTGCGGGTGGAAGAAGCGCCCCCGAGGCGCACGGCCCGTCTGCCGCTCCCGCGCCGGCGGCGCGCCGGGACCGATCCGTTCGCTCCGATCCAGCCGCTGCTGCGCACGGTCCGTCAGTACAACCAGAAGGCGGATTTCAAGGGCCTCGAACAGGCGTACACGATCGCCGAGCAAGCGCATGCGGGTCAGACGCGGCTCTCCGGTGAGCCGTACATCGAGCATCCGCTCGCGGTGACAGAGATCCTGGCCGCCCTCCGGCTGGATACGACGACCCTGATCGCAGCCCTGCTGCACGACACCGTCGAGGACACCGAGGTCACGATCGAGCGGATCGAGGCCGAGTTCGGCGACGACGTCGCGCGGGTCGTGGACGGACTCACCAAGCTCGACCGCCTGCAGTTCAAGACGCGCGAGCTGGCGCAAGCCGAGAACGTCCGGAAGATGATCGTGGCGATGGCCGGTGACATCCGTGTGCTGCTCATCAAGCTCGCCGATCGGCTGCACAACATGCGGACCCTTTCGGCGCTCCCGGTACAGAAGCAGCATCGGATCGCGACCCAGACGCTCGAGATCTACGCTCCGCTCGCGAACCGCCTCGGGGTCCAAGAGATGAAATGGGAGCTCGAGGATCTGGCATTCAAGACGCTGCATCCAGGTCCGTACAAAGAGATCGCGCAACTCGTCGAGGCACGACGGACCGAGCGCAAGCGCACGATCGATGAGCTGACGTCCTCCCTGCGGGAGAAGTTGAAGGAGCTCGGGGTCAAGGCAGACGTCGAAGGCAGGCCGAAACACCTGTATTCCATCTACGAGAAGATGGTGATCCGCGGCAAGGAGTTCGAGGAGATCCACGACCTCGTCGGGATCCGCGTCCAAGTTGGTTCGCTCCGCGACTGCTACGGCGCCCTCGGCGCCGTGCATGCCCTCTGGAAGCCCGTCCCCGGGCGTTTCAAGGACTACATCGCGATCCCCAAGTCGAACATGAACCAGTCGCTCCACACGACGGTGGTCGGGCCGAAGGGTATCCCGCTGGAGATCCAGATCCGCACCCAGGACATGCACCGCACCGCCGTGTTCGGG
>JBKJXU010000073.1:0-6494 GCA_046716145.1 Actinomycetota bacterium | reverse complement strand
GGGTGCCGCCCGGGTACCGGAAGGAGAGCCCGTCGGTACGCAGCAGGGGTTCGTCCACGTGTCGGGACTCTAGTCGGGCGCCCGTGACGACGAGGCCTCGCCGTCGTGCGGAGGCTGCCTCAGCGATCGGCGCATCAACAGACGGTGCCGAGGCGCCGATGGGCCAGGGCCGGCAGCGACCGGCGGATCGTCCGCTGCGCGTCGGCGTCGAGGTCGGCGAACCACACCCCGTCGCCCTCGGACGTGCCGCGCACCAAGACTCGACCCCACGGGTCGACGACCATCGAGTTGCCGAACGTGCGCCTCCCATCCTCGGCAGGTCCCCACGTCCCCCACTGCGCGGGCGCGACCACGAAACACTGGTCCTCGATGGCGCGCGCACGGAGCAGCACCTCCCAGTGCGCCTCGCCGGTGAGGGCGGTGAACGCCGAGGGCACCGTCAAGACCTCCGAGCCTGCGGCGACCAGGCCGCGGTAGAGCTCGGGGAAGCGCAGGTCGTAGCAGATCGACAAGCCGATCCGGCCCAGGTCCGTCTCGTGGGTCACGACCGCGTCGCCGGGGCTGAAGAGATCAGATTCGCGGATCGGCGGTTGGTCATCGAAGTCTACGTCGAACAGGTGGATCTTGCGGTACCAGGCGACGATCTCGCCTTCGCGGTCGAACAGCACCGACGTGTTGAACACATGCCCCTCGTCGTCGCGTTCGTGGACGGATCCTCCGAGGACCCACATCCCGTGGCTCCGAGCGGCCTCGGCGAGCGGCTCCGTCAGCGGGCCCGGGATCGGCGCCGCGATCTGGCGCATCCGGGCGCCCGAGCCGTAGTGCGGCCAGAGCTCGGGGAGCGCCGCCAGGTCGGCCCCGCCACCGGCGGCGCCTTCCACGAGCCGGACCGCGGTCTCGATGTTCGCATCGAGGTCGTCTCGGCCGGCGTTCATCTGACAGACGGCCACGCGCATCGGCCCGCCATGCTAGACGCACGGCGGGCCGAGGGCGCGAGCCGAGGACAGGTCCTCAGACCTGCTGGTGTGCCTCCACCTCGATCTCGACGGTGACGGTCTTGCCGACCAGGAACCCGCCGGCCTCAAGGGCCATGTTCCAGGTCATGTCGAAGTCCTCCCGCTCGAAGGAGGTCGTGGCGGTGAAACCAGCGGAGATCTTCCCGAAGGGGTCGGGCGCGAAGCCCAGGAACTCCCCACGCAGGGTCACCTGCCGGGTGACGTCCTTGATCGTGAGGTCGCCGTCCAGCTCGAACTCGCGACCCGCGCCGGGGCGGAGCGCCGTGCTCACGAACGTGATCTCCGGGAACGCGTCCACGTGCAAGAAGTCATCGCCGAGCAAGTGGCCGTCTCGCATCTCGGAGTTGGACTGCAGGCTCGCTGCCTTGATCGTGACTTCCACCGAGGAGTCCTCGGGACGACCACCGATCACGATCGTGCCCTCTGCCTCGGTGAAGCGGCCCCGGGTCTTCGTGAACATATGCTTGCCGATGAACTCGACGGTGGTGTGCGCCGGGTCGAAGACGTAGGTGCCGGCGGGCGGCACCTCGACGCCGTTGACCAGACGCTCTGCGGTGATGGACATGATGTGGTCCTCCTCCTGTTCCGTGGCTCCGCCCCTCGCGGCAGCCTGACGAGGTCCTCAACCCACCAGAGTTTCTCTGTATTCCAGAGTTACTCAGGAATCTTGACCCACTCCGGAGCGTTGCGTAGGGTATGCGCGACATGACCCCCCACGGCGAGGGCCCGATCTGCCGGCACTTCCAGGCGGCCGCCGAACTCATCGGCCAGCGATGGGTGCCCCAGGTGATCTATGCCCTGCAGGGGAAGTCGATGCGGTATTCGGAGTTGAAAGCCATGATCCCGCTCATCTCCGACGCGCTGCTCTCGGACCGGCTTCGCGACCTCGAGGCGGCCAAGATCGTGGAGCGGCACGTCGAGCCTTCGACGCCCGTCAGGATCACGTACGCGCTCTCGAAGCGCGGCACCGAACTGGCCTCCGTCCTGGGCGAACTCCAGGTCTGGGCCGAACGCTGGGCGAGGGCTCCGGCCGCACGCTCGTAACCCCCGCCCCCGCAGCGCCGTTACGCCGCCAGGTAGGAGAGCAGCAGTTGCCCGACCCGCTCGTTCGGGTAGGCCGTCCCCGCGAAGTCCTCGGCTCGCGGGCCCCAAGCGTAGATCGGCACGTCGGCGTCGGTGTGCTCACCTTCGTCGGTACCGCTCCATCCCCACGTCACGTTGAACCGCTCGGCCAGCACGTCGGCGATCCCCATCTCCTTGTTGGATGCGATCAGCGTCCGCTCGGCGGTGGTGAGGTTCGTGATGCCCGCGTACGTCGACATCACGGAGTTGATCGTCGACGCCGTGAGGTTCTTCTTCATCACGCCCCACATCCACTCGACCGATGCCTTCTGCTTGCGCATCGCGGTGACGTCGAGCGAGTTGTCGACCACCAGGCCGCCGCACTCGTGATCGGCCGTCACGATGATCAGGGTGTCAGGGTGGGTCGCCGCCCAGTCGTACGCGACCTTGATCGCCGCATCGAACGCGAGCACCTCGGCGGCTGTCCATGCGCCGTCACGCGAGTGGCCGGCCCAGTCGATCTGCCCGGCCTCGACCATCAGGAAGAACCCCTGCGGGTCATCGGCGAGCACGTCCAGCGCCGCCTGCGTGCCCTGCGCGATGGTCGGGTGCTTGCCGACCGCGCCTTCCTCTTCGCGGTCGATCGCGTACGCCAAGGTCTGAGCGCCCATGAGGCCGTAGACAGGACCGATCCCGGGTCCAGTCGCGTAGGTCTGCAACGCCCGGAGGTTCTTGACGTAGGTCACGCCCGCGTGACCCTCGAGCGGCGTCACCGCGCCGCCGCCGCGCCCGCCGAGCAGGAACTCGGGGGCATGTGCGTGCATCTGGGTCGCGACCTCCTCGTCCTCACCGCGGTCGGTGACGTGCGCCGCGAACGCCCCCGGTGTCGCATCGGGCAGATCGCCGGTGCTGAACAGCCCGCTCGCCATGCCACGACCCTCGGCGCGCTCCAAGACCGTCTCGACCGCGGTTGGCGGGTCGGTCGGGATCATCGAGAGCCAGCCGTTGTTCGTCTCGTACCCGGTGGCGAGGGCGGTGGCGCCCGCCGCGGAGTCGGTCACACCATCCAGGGAGTCGGTGTTCAGTGTGCCGACGCCGCCCCACGCGATCGTGTCGATGAACAGCGGCGCGCCCTTCACCCGCCGGCCGATCTCGACCTGCTCGGGCCCCATGCCGTCACCGATGAAGATGATCACGTTCTTCGGATCGGCCGGCGGCGGTGCGGCACCGGCAGGCGCGACCAGTGTGAGCGCCGTGAGACTCGCCGCGATGGCGATCGTCACGCGGCTGCGGACCGAACGGGTAGTCATGGGACTTCTCCTCCCTCCGGGCACGGGGTCCCGGAACCTCAACGACCGGTTCCCCGATCGAGTTGTTGATACAGCGCGGAATGGTCGAGATCACCGTCGCCGGCATCGACCGCACTTTGGAGTTGTGCGATGACCCGCTCGAACGAAGGGATCGGAGAACCGGCCACGGCGGCCGCTTCTTCCACGATCCTGGCGTCCTTGCGGTGCAGCCGTATCCGGAACCCGGGGTCGAAGGCGCGGTCCAGCATCCGCTGGCCGTGCACGTCGAGGATCTTCGACCCCGCGAAGCCACCCAGCAGCGCTTCGCGGACCTTCGCGGGATCCACGCCGGAGCGCTCGGCGAGCAGGAGCGCCTCGGCGACCGCCTCGATCGTGGCCGCCACCACGAGCTGGTTGCACGCCTTGCAGACCTGCCCCGCGCCCGAGGGACCGACGTGCACGATGCTCTTCCCCAAGGCCTCGAACAGAGGTCGGGCGCGATCGAAGGCGGCGGGTTCGCCCCCCACCATGACCGACAGGGTCGCTTCGATCGCTCCGGTCTCCCCGCCGCTCACCGGCGCGTCCAGCATCGAGACGCCGCGTTCGGCGAACGCCGCCGCGATCGAACGTGTCGGTCCCGGGTCGATCGAACTCATGTCGACCACCAGCGCCCCGGCCACGGCCGTCCCGATCACGCCGCCGGGGCCCGTCAGCACCTGCTCGACGTCGGTCGTGTCGGGGAGCATCGTGATGACGATGTCGACCGCTCCGGCGACGGCGGCCGGGCCATCGGCTCGCGTCGCTCCGAGCCCGACCAACACTTCGACGGGACCGGAGCTCCGCGAGTGCACCACGAGGGGGTAGCCGGCGGCGAGGAGGTTCTTCGCCATCGGCCGGCCCATGATGCCGAGCCCGATGAACCCGATGCGCTCACCCATGCGGCTCAGTCCTCCATCGCCTCGTCGGCGATCAGGAGCGCCTCGTCCAGCACCTCGAAGGCTTCACCCAGTTGCTCCTCGGTGATGCACAGCGGCGGGTTGGTGTTGACGCTCCACCACCGGACCACCGTCGACACGCCATGATCCAGCAGGTACCGGTTGACCTTGCCCATGACCTCGTTCGTCACGTTGAACGGCGACATCGGCTCGCCCGTGGTCCGCGACTTGACGAGGTCCATCACGCCGAACAGCCCGATGCTCCGCACGTCGCCGACGCTCGGGTGTTTGGCCTTCATCTCTTGGTGATGCCGGGCCATGACCTCGCCCATCTTCTTGGCGTTCTCGATCAGGCCGTCTTCTTCGTAGACGGCGATCGTGGCGAGCGCCGTCGCGACGCCCACAGGGTGGCTGTTGTACGTGAGCCCCGCGCCGAAGACGTTGTCCTCGAAGTGCGCCGCGACGTGCGGCCGCATCCCGAGCGCCCCGAGCGGGACGTAGGACGACGTGAGCCCCTTCGCCATCGAGATCAAGTCCGGCACGATCCCCCAGTGGTTCACCGCGAACCACTCCCCCGTGCGCCCGAAGCCGCACATGACCTCGTCGCACACCATCAAGATCCCGTACCGGTCGCAGAGCGCTCGGACGCCCTGCAGGTAGCCGTCGGGCGGGATCAGCACGCCGTTGGTCCCCGTGACCGTCTCGAGGAAGAAGGCCGCGATGGTGTCGGGGCCCTCGAGCAGGATCGTCTCTTCCAGGATCGACAGAGCCCTCTCCGTGTCGTCCCACGGCTTCCCGGGCCCGTGGTAGGGATCAAGGACGTGGACAACGCCGCTGAGACCCGGCTCGTGCGGCCACCGGCGTGGGTCGCCCGTGAGGGTCATCGTGCCCGTCGTCGCGCCGTGGTACGAGCGATACCGCGCCATGATCTTGTGCCGGCCCGTCACCATGCGCGCGATCTTGATCGCGTTCTCGTTCGCCTCGGACCCGCCGAGCGTGAAGAACGTCTTCTCGATGTCACCGGGCAAGAGCTCGGCCAGCTTCTGACCGAGCAGCGCACGCTCCTCGTAGGTCTGGAACGGCGAGACGAACGCGAGACGTTCAGCCTGCTTGGCGATCGCCGCCACGATCCGCGGGTCGCCGTGTCCCGCGTTGACGCTCCAGAGCTGGCTGTTCAGATCCAGGTACCGCTTGCCGTCGACGTCCCAGAAGTAGACCCCCTTGGCGCGCTCGACGGCGATCGGTGAGGCCTTGGATTGCGCCTGCCAGTCGAACATCGTGTACCGCTTGGACAGCTCCACGATCTGGCTCGCGCTCATGTCGGCCATGGTCTACCCCTCTCCTCGCGCCCCGACGGGGCTCGCGTCATCGTCCGTCCCCGCGCTCGGCGCGGCGATCACGTAACTGTGCTCGGCCGACCAACGCAGATCCACCGGTTGACCCGGCGTGGGATCCTCGTGGCCCACCTCGTCGTTCAGATGATGCACCGTGAGACGCTCACCTGTCGGCAACAACACCAGGAGCTGCGTCACGGAGCCGAGGTAGACGACATCGGTGACCGTCCCGCGGACCCAGCTATCGCCGCCGTTCAGATCGGTCTTCCCCAGCTTGATCCACTCCGGTCTCACCGTGATCGTCGCTTCGCTGCCGACGTTCTCACTTGCGCGGGCGAAGATCCGCTGGCCTTCGCCCAGGTCCATGACCAAGGTGTCGCCGTCGCGCCGGTCGACGCGCATCGTGATCAGGTTCGACACGCCGATGAACCCCGCCACGAACGCGGATGCGGGGTGGCTGTACAGCTCGCGTGGGCTCGCGACCTGCTCCACGATGCCGCCGTGCATCACCGCGATGCGGTCCGACATCGTCATCGCCTCTTCCTGGTCGTGCGTGACGTAGACGAACGTCGTGCCCGTGGCGGTCTGCAGCCGCTTGAGCTCGAGTTGCATCTCCTTGCGAAGCTGCAGATCCAGCGCGCCGAGCGGCTCATCCAACAGCAGCGCCGCCGGGCGGTTGACCAGCGCTCGCGCCAGCGCCACCCGCTGCTGCTGGCCGCCCGAGAGCTGCGCCGGACGCCGCTCCTCCAGCCCTTCCAGACGGACGGTCCGTAGCACGTCCGCCAGGCGAACAGCGATCTCGTCGCGGCCCAGCTTCTTGATCTTGAGCCCGAACGCCACGTTCTCCGCGACGGTCAT
>JBKJXU010000072.1:0-36166 GCA_046716145.1 Actinomycetota bacterium | reverse complement strand
GACTACGGGTTCGTCGAGGCCTCGACGAACGGTGGTTCCACGTGGACGAAGCTCCCCGGGACCATCACGACGACCAGCTCCAACCCGAACGGATCGACCGCCGCCAACGCGCTGGGGCTCCGCGGCGTCCTCCGACGTCGTGATCATCGGCACCAGCGGCGGCTGGGTCGACGCGTCCTTCGCCCTGCTCGCCGCCTCCGGCGTCCTGGTTCGGTTCAGTTACTTCACGGATGAGTTCTTCGAGGGTCGAGGCTGGTACGTCGACGATGTGTCGGTGAACGGTTTCGCCGACGGGTTCGAGTCGGGCGCGGGCAGCTGGTCACTCGGCGGCTGGCAGGTGACGACGGGTTTGTTCCCGAACGACTGGATCGGGGCGTAGTGAACCCCATCAGGCGCCACGGCAAGCCGGATCGGTTGGAGATCGGCTACGTCGACGGGACGATCGGTGCCGACGGATACGAACGGTTCTCGACCCTGCTGGACACGAGCCGGCTCGGGAACGGCCGGGTGGTCTTCGTGTTCGTGAACAGCGGATCCACCGACGAGGCCTTCAACGCCGGCTACCTGCTGCTGGCGCACAAGAAGGGTTGAGCCCCAAGAGGTCCGGGGGCGGCATCAGCCGCTCCGGCCTCGCCGGGCGTGAATCCGACCTATCCAGTAGACTTTCATCGAGCCGCGAACAGCGGCCCACCTCGCCTGGGAGGAGTGGTCGGCGCATGGTCATCAGTCAGGAAGAGCACCTCCAAGAACTGAGCAAGGGATACCGGTTCGACTGGAAGGACGAGTCGCACTCGGTCTTCGAGCCCAAGCGGGGCCTGTCCAAGCAGGTCGTCGAGGAGATCTCGGGGCTCAAGGACGAGCCGGCCTGGATGACCAAGTACCGCCTGAAGGCGCTCGAACACTTCGAGGCGCGCCCGATGCCGTGGTGGGGCGCCGATCTGTCCGGGATCGACTTCGCCAACATCTTCTACTTCATCCGTTCCACCGAGAAGCAGGCCGCGAGCTGGGATGAGTTGCCCGACGACATCAAGGGCACCTGGGACAAGCTGGGCATCCCCGAGGCGGAGAAGAAGTACCTCGGTGGGGTATCCGCCCAGTACGAATCCGAGGTCGTGTATCACAAGATCAAGAAGGAACTCGACGACATCGGCGTGATCTTCACCGACATGGACACCGCCGTCCGCGAGTACCCCGACCTGGTCCGTGAGCACTTCGGGACCATCATCCCGGCCAACGACAACAAGTTCGCGTCGCTGAACACGGCCGTGTGGTCGGGTGGGTCGTTCATCTACGTGCCGAAGGGTGTGCAGGTCGACATCCCGCTGCAGGCCTACTTCCGCATCAACCAGGAGAACATGGGCCAGTTCGAGCGGACGCTGATCATCGCCGACGAGGGCTCGTACGTGCACTACGTGGAGGGGTGCTCCGCGCCCATCTACTCGAGCGACTCGCTGCACTCCGCCGTGGTCGAGATCAAGGCGATGAAGGGCGCACGCGTCCGCTACACGACGATCCAGAACTGGTCGACGAACGTGTACAACCTGGTGACCAAGCGCGCGGCCGCCTACGAGGATGCCGTGATGGAGTGGGTCGACGGCAACATCGGCTCGAAGGTCACGATGAAGTACCCGTCGATCTATCTGCTCGGCAAGGGCGCGCGTGGCGAGATCTTGTCGGTGGCGTTCGCCGGCAAGGGCATGCACACCGACGCCGGCGGCAAGGCGATCCACGCGGCGCCGCACACCACGAGCGTGATCACGAGTAAGTCCGTCTCGAAGGACGGCGGACGCACGGGGTACCGCGGCTTGGTCCGTGTGGAGCCCGACGCCCACCATGCCAAGAGCAACGTGCGGTGCGACGCGCTCATCCTGGACGACATCTCGCGCTCGGACACCTATCCCTACATCGAGGTCGAGGACGAGACCGCGTCCCTGGGTCACGAGGCCACGGTTTCGAAGGTCGGCGAGGACCAGCTCTTCTACCTGATGAGCAGGGGGCTCTCCGAGATCGAGGCCACGGCGATGATCGTGAACGGATTCATCGAGCCCATCACCCGCGAGCTCCCGATGGAGTACGCGGTCGAGTTGAACCGACTGATCGAGCTGCAGATGGAGGGCTCGGTCGGCTGACGCGTGAGCGCCGCGGCATGAGCCGAGGCCGACGGAGAACGATGTGACCACCTTCGATGACGCCGCGCTCGCCGCGCTGCCCGAAGCCCCCGGGTTCACCGGGGAGCTCCGCGCGCGCGCCTTCGCGGAGTTCGGCACGCTCCCGATGCCTTCTCCCGAGACCGAGGAGTGGCGCTACACGGACCTGTCGGGCTTCCCTCTGGACTACGTCACGCACGTGCCCGGTCACGGCCGTGGCGCACCGCCGCAGGACGAGGCCTCGCTGGCGGCCATCATGCTGCAGCACAACTCGAGCGTCGTGATGACGACCTCCGCGCAGAACCTGGAGTCTCGCGGTGTGATCTTCTGCGACCTCGACGTGGCGGCACAGAAGTACCCCGACCTCGTGGAACCCCACCTGCACCGGCTCGTGCCCACCGGACGCACGCGCTTCACGGCGCTGCACGGGGCGTTCCGCACCGGCGGGACCTTCCTGTACGTGCCGGCCGACGTCGCGTTGGAGATGCCTCTGCAGACACTGACCTACCTCGACGCCGACGGCGCCGCGGTCTTCCCGCACACGTTGTTGGTCGCCGAGCAAGGCGCCGAGGTGACGTTCATCGATCGGTACGCCTCGCCTGCGCTGGAACGCGGTTTCTCCGACGCGATCGCCGAGATCGTCGTCGGCGACGGCGCGCACGTGCGCTACGTCTCGATCCAGGAGTGGGGGAGCGGCGTAACGCATCTGGGGATCCAGCGTGCCGAACTCGGCCGCGACGCCGACTTCCGCTCGCTCTCCATCGGGCTCGGCGCATCCTTGTCCCGCGCGGAGACCGAGACGATCCTGGCCGCCCCCGGGGGCTTCTCCGAGATGCTCGGCATCTTCTTCGGCGACGAACAGCAGCACTTCGACCACCGCACGATCCAGGACCATGTGGCGCCGAACTGCACGAGCGACCTGCTGTACAAGGGGGCGCTCCGCGACTCGAGCCGGGCGGTGTACAGCGGATGGGTCCATGTGCGGCCTGACGCCCAGAAGACGGTCGCGATGCAGACCTCGCGGAACATCGTGCTCTCCGAGCACGCGAAGGCCGATGCGATCCCGAACCTGGAGATCGAGGCGAACGACGTGCGGTGCGGCCATGCAGCGAGCGTGGGTCCGGTCGACGACGAGGCGGTCTTCTACCTGGAGTCCAGGGGGATCCCCCACGATGAGGCCGAGCGACTGATCGTGACGGGGTTCTTCCAGGAGGTGCTCGACCGCGTGAGCATCGCGGAGGTCCGCCGCGGTGGCGAGCTCGCGATCCAGGAAGAGCTGGAGCGCGCGTCATGACCACGATCCGGGTGTGCGCGGTAGGCGATGTAGCGGCCGGCGAGGCGAAGCGCTTCGCGCTGGATGGCCTCGCGATCGCCGTGGTGAACCTCGGTGAAGAAGGCGTCCATGCCCTCGATGCCGTGTGCTCTCATGAGCACGCGTGGCTCGACGAGGGCGACGTGGATCTGGACATGGGCACCATCGAGTGTCCGAAGCACGGTTCCACGTTCGACGTGGTGACGGGCCGGCCCCGGAGCCTGCCCGCGATCAAACCGGTGACCAGCTACCCGGTCACCGTTTCCGGCGACGACATCCTGATCGAGGTGTGAGATGAGCGGAACGAACGGTGACGTGCGGGCGAGCCTGGAGGTGCGAGGGCTCACCGCGGACGTCGAAGGCAAGCACATCCTGCGCGGTATCGACCTGACCGTGCGCCAGGGTGAGATCCACGCGTTGATGGGCCCGAACGGTTCGGGCAAGTCGACGCTCTCCAACGTGATCATGGGGCGGCCCGGCTACACCATCACGGGCGGCGAAGTCAACTACAACGGCGAGGACATCACGAAGCTCACGACCGACGAGCGGGCCAAGCGAGGTCTCTTCCTAGCCATGCAGTATCCGACCGAGATCCCCGGCGTCTCGGTGGTCAACTTCCTCCGCACCGCGTACCAGTCGATCAAGGGCGACCAGATCTCGGCCTTGGCGTTCCGCAAGCACATGAAGTCGCAGATGGACCGGCTCGGCATCGAAGACGCCATGGTCCAGCGGTACGTGAACCATGGGTTCTCCGGCGGGGAGAAGAAGCGGAACGAGATCTTGCAGCTCGCGGTCCTCGAGCCCCAGATCGCGCTCCTGGACGAGACCGACTCGGGCCTGGACATCGACTCGCTGAAGCTCGTTGCGGAGTCCGTGAACGAACTGGTCGGTCCCGAGCTCGGGGTCTTGATCATCACCCACTACCAGCGGATGCTGAACTACATCACGCCCCAGCACGTCCACGTGATGATGAGCGGCAAGATCGTGAAGTCCGGCGGTCCCGAGATCGCCCACGAACTCGAGGACAAGGGCTACGAGGGCATCCGCAAGGAACTGGGTCTGGAGGAAGGGCCCGCCGACGAGGCGACGTGAGGTCATGACGCTCGACGTCGAACGCATCCGGGCCGACTTCCCCATCCTCGCGCGCACGTTCGACGGGAAACCGCTGGCCTACCTCGATAGCGCGAACACCTCGCACAAGCCGCGGCAGGTGCTCGACGCCATCCGCGACTTCTACGAGCAGCACAACGCCAATCTGTACCGTGGTATCTACGCGCTCGCGGAGGAAGCGACGGCGCTGTTCGAAGGGGCGCGCTCTACGATCGCATCCTTCCTCGGTGCCCCCGACCCGGCGACGATCGTGTTCACGCGTGGGACCACCGAGTCCATCAACCTCGTCGCGCACGGGTGGGGGAGGAAGTTCCTGCAGCCGGGGGACGAGATCCTGCTCACCGAGATGGAGCACCACTCGAACATCGTGCCGTGGCAACTCACGGCCGCGGTCACGGGGGCGACGCTGCGGTACATCCCGCTCACCGACGACGGGTTGCTCGATCTCTCCGACCTCGGGTCGCTGCTCACCGAGCGAACGAAGATGCTTGCGTTCACCGGGATGTCGAACGCCCTGGGGACCCTGACCCCGGTCCACGAACTCACCGAAGCGGCGCACGCGGTGGGCGCCGTGGTGCTCGTGGACGGCGCACAGCTGGTGCCGCACCACGCGGTCGACGTGGCCGCCCTCGGGTGCGACTTCCTGACCTTCTCGGGGCACAAGATGCTCGGTCCGACGGCGTCGGGCGGTCTGTTCGGCCGCGCCGGGATCCTGGATGCGATGGACCCCTTCCTCGGTGGCGGCGAGATGATCATGGAGGTCTTCCCGGACCGCTCCACGTACAAGGAACCGCCGTACAAGTTCGAGGCGGGCACGATGAACATCGCCGAGGAGATCGGCCTGGCGGCCGCGGTGGACTATCTGGAGGCGCTCGGGATGGACGCCGTCCGCGCGCACGAGCAGGAGCTCACGAAGTACACGCTGGACGGTTTGACGGAGATGGGAGCCCGGATCATCGGACCCGCCGACATCTCGGCGCGCGGTGGCGAGATCTCGTTCTGGTTCCGTGACATCCACCCGCACGACATCGCGACCATCCTCAGCGAAGAAGGGGTCGCCGTGCGGGCGGGGCATCACTGCGCACAGCTGGTGATGCGCCGGTTCGGGGTACCGGCCACGACGCGGGCATCCCTCTACGTCTATTCCACGAAGGACGACGTCGATCGTCTCCTCGACGGACTCGAAAGGGCAGGAGCGATCTTCGGCGACTAGGCTGTGCGGCTGGATGGACCCGATGAACGCCTGAGGAGCAGACGTGGCGATCGACGAGATCTACAAAGAGGTCATCCTCGACCACTACAAGCGCCCGCGGAACAAGCGGGAACTTCCCGGCGCGCAGCACACCTGCACGCGGAACAACCCGCTGTGCGGAGACGAGATCGGTGTGTCGGTGATCGTGACCGACGGCCGGGTCGCAGACGTCACCTTCCAAGGCGCGGGGTGCTCCATCAGTCAGTCCTCCGCGTCGATGATGACCGAGGCGGTCTCGGGCCGGCCGATCGAGGAGGCGCTGTCGATGGCCTCGGATTTCCGCGGGATGATGGCGGGCGAGGTCGAGCCCGATGAGGAGCGATTCGGGGATCTGGTCGCTCTCAAGGGTGTCGTGCAGTACCCCATCCGTATCAAGTGTGCGGTGCTCGCCTGGGATGTGCTCCAGGAGGCGCTCACGACCGACGGCGCATCCGCGGGCACAGCCTCGCACTGAGCATCCCGCCGATACCGCTTCGCCGTTCTAGGCTCCGTCCGTGCAGGTTCGCAGGCTGACAGCTATCGCCGTGCTCGCGGCTGGCATCGTGGTGCTCGCGGCCGTCCCGGCGGTGGCCGCCGAGACGATCCGGTCCTTCACCGTCATGATCACCGTTTCACCCGACGGATCGATGGTCGTCACGGAGACGATCGACTATGACTTCGGCTCCCAGGAGCGCCACGGCATCTTCCGCGACATCCCGACCCGTGCTCATTTCGATGATGTCTACGACCGGGTGACGCCGATCAGCGACGTCACGGTCACGGCGACCGATGCACCCGACGACGCCGAGGTGTCCGAAGAGCCGGGAGGGATCACCCGCATCAGGATCGGGGACCCGGATCGGGTCGTCACCGGACAGCACGTCTATACGATCACCTACCGGGTCGACGGAGCGATGAACGCCTTCGAGGACCACGACGAGCTGTACTGGAACGCCACCGGGGATGCGTGGGAAGCGCCGATGCAGGATGTGTCGGTGCGGGTCGTGACGCCCGGACAGATCCTCAGGGTGGCGTGCTTCCAGGGCTGGGATCGCTCCACCGAGCCGTGCCGGCGCGCGGTGATCGACGGGGATGCCGCCCGATTCGTGTCCGGTCGCCTGCTGGGACCGGGCGAAGGGCTCACGTTCGTGCTGAGCGTGGACAAGGGCGTCGTCACGTCGCCCGTCCCCATCCTGGATGAGCGGTGGGCCTTCGGCCGGGCGTTCGCCGTCTCCGGCGCCTCGATCGGGGTCACCGCGGGCGTGCTCGCGTTGGCCGGCGCCGGACTGTTCGGGGCCTACATCAGGGTGGGTCGTGACCGGAGGTTCCGCGGCTCCGTGATCGATCAGACGCTCGGATCGGCCTCCGGCGAGGACGAGCTCGTGCCACTGGGGGAAGGCGATGTGGCGGCGCCGGTCGAGTTCGCACCGCCTGAGGAGCTGCGGCCGGGTCACCTCGGCCTGCTGCTCGAGGAACGTGTGCACACCCGGCACGTCACCGCGACGCTGGTCGACCTCGCGGCCCGCGGACACCTGCATATCAACGAGCTCGAGCGCGGGTTCCTGCGCAAGCCCGACTGGGAGCTGGTCCAGGGCGCTCTCCCCGATCCGGACGCCCCACGGTTCGAGCACCTCCTGCTCGACGGCTTGTTCGAGGCCCGATCCTCGGTGCGGGTCTCGGAGTTGCGCGAGACCTTCGCGGAGCGCCTGCAGAAGGTGAAGGAGGCGCTGGCGGCCGACGGTATGCGCCGTGGGTGGTTCGCCGAGGCGCCGGACAAGGTCCGCGGCCGATGGGCGGGACGGGCGACGTTGCTGATCCTCGCGGGTGCCGGGCTCACCTACGTCCTCGCCCGGTACACGCACCTCGCGATCGCGGGACTCGCCGTCGTGTTCGCCGGGATCGTCCTCGCGGCCTTGGCAGGCCGCATGCCGGCACACACGGCGAAGGGTACGGCGCTCACACGGCGTGTCCGCGGCTTCCGCACGGTGATCGAAACGGCCGACCGCTACGTCGCTCGCTGGGCGGAGCAGGAGAACGTCTTCACGCGCTACCTCGGCTACGCGGTGCTCTTCGGCGTCACCGACAAGTGGGCCAAGGCGTTCGCGGATATGGGGATCGAGGCTGAGGTCGCCGGCTTCTACACCGGCACGCGTCCGTTCGTGGCGGCGGACTTCTCCGAGTCGATCGATGGGTTCGCCGTCACGGCGGGTGGGACGCTCGCTTCGACGCCGTCGAGTTCGGGCTCGAGCGGGTTCTCGGGCGGTGGCTCCAGCGGTGGCGGGGGAGGCGGGGGTGGCGGTGGGTCATGGTGAGCGGCCCGTAGCATGGGCGGCCCATGCGCATCACCTTCAGCGAGGACGGACGGGACTTCACGCGGCGTGACTGGACCGATCTGGTCCGCGCGGACCCCGCCGGCACGTTCTTCCACCAGCCAAGTTTCCTGAAGCTCTACTGGGAGGAGTTCGGTTCCACCCCCGAGCACCTGCTGCTGGCGTTCGGTGAAGAGGGCGATGCGCAGGTCGGCGCAGTCGCATTCGAACGGCACGACACGACGCTGCGCTTCCTCGGGGGGACCGAGGTCACGGATTACATGGGGCCGGTCGCGCTCCCGGAGGCCCGCGCGGCGTTTGCCGACGCGCTCTGGGTCGGCTTGCTCGAAAGGGACGACTGGGCGGAGGCGGATCTGTGGGGCCTCCCCGAGGATGCCGGCTGGTACGCGCCGCTCGGGGACGCGGCGTCGGCGCACGGGCTCTCCGTGGACGAGGCGCCCGATCACGACGGCGTGGCGCCGTTCCTGGCTCTGCCTGCCACGTGGGACGCCTACCTCGAGGGGTTGGCGTCCAAGCTGCGCCACGAGATCCGCCGCAAGGCGAAGAAGCTCGAGGCTGAGGCGGGTCCGTTCGAGATCGTGACGGCCGACGCATCAACCTTGGTCCCTATGCTCGATCGCTTCGTGGAACTGCACCGGCTGAGCGAGGGACCCAAGGGCGTCTTCATGGTTCCGGGGATGGAGATCTTCTTCCGGCGGTTGGGCGAGACGTTCGGCAGCGCAGGGTTCCGGCTCAACATGATCCGGGTGGGGGGTTCCCTCGCGGCGGGAACCATCGGGTTCGTGTTCGATGGGACGACCTATCTGTACAACTCGGCGTTCGACCGATCGTGGGGTGGGCTCGCGCCCGGGATGGTGTTGGTGGCCGAGGACGTCCGTCTGGCGATCGAGGACGGGTGTTCCGGTTTCGATCTGCTCAAGGGCGACTACAGCTACAAGTATCGGTTCGGAGCGGTCCCACGGCCGGTCCGCAGGCTGATCGCTCGGCGGTGAGCCCTACGGGTAGGCCCTGATCGTCCGCATGATCACGTCGGCCAGGGCGACGTCGCCGCCCAGGACGACGGTGCCGGCGTCGAGGGCCTCGTCGGCGGACAGGCGCCGGCCCGCGACCAGCGAGAACTGCGGCGCACGTCCCACGATCATGGCGTCGGCGGTCCGATCCGGGGCGGGAACCTCACCGGTCGCCAGGCCCCAGTGCCACGAGCCGCCCCCGGTGCCCTCGAGGTCGAGGCGGACGGAGCGTCTCGGGAGGTCGTAGCCGGCCTGCGAGAGCGACCACGGCAGCATCCGCACGCCGAGGTCGATGGTGAGGTGGACCGGCCAGTGCTGCCAGAGCGGCTGCCAGCCGGTGGCGACCCCGTTGGTGGCGCGGATGTCTTCGCCGTGCAAGAACCACTCGACGACGCGCGACTGGATCAGGTACCGAGCCGCGATGTCGCCGGCGAGCCAGGGGAACCGCCGGTCGCGCCATGCCTGGTCGGTGAGAGCGGCCGCGTGCGCCAGGAACGAATCGGCCGCGCGTCCCCACGTGTTCAGGACCTCTCGTGTGTCCAGGCCGGAGCGGCGATCGACCGTCCAGGCGTTGAACGCGTCGACCGCGAAGGGGGCGTCGCCGAGCGTCGCCTCGAAGGCCTCGAGTTCCTCCGCGGGCTGCTCCGCCAGCAACTGCGCGGCGGCGGTGTCGTGCGCGGCCAGATGTGCCATCACGTCGCGGTTCCACCAACCCTGTGCAGCGCTGGGCTTCTCCCAGGAGGCGGCGTCGGCGAATTGGATCATCCGGCCCAGTCGCTGGCGTTCCGCGCTCGCCACCCCGATGAGGTCGTCGCGTCCGAGCGTCATGGCGCCGGATCGTACCATCGCCCGATGCGCGTCCTCCTGTGTCCCGACAAGTTCCGCGGGACCGCGACGGCGGTGCAGGTGGGGTCAGCCCTGGAGACCGGATGGAGGCGTGTGCGAACCGGCGACGCATTCGTCGTCCTGCCGATGGCCGACGGAGGTGAGGGGACCTTGGACGCTCTCGCGGGTGGAACCGCCCGACGCAGGACGAGGGTTGCCGGGCCGTTGGGCGACCCGATCGAGGCGGCATGGGGGCTTCGTCCCGACGGTACCGCCGTCATCGAGATGGCGAACTGCTCCGGCCTGGCGCTCCTCGATCCGGCGCGCCGGGACCCTCGCAAGACGACGACGCGGGGTGTCGGGGAGCTGATGCGCGCCGCGATGGATGCGGGTGCCCGCCGGATCCTCGTCTGCTTGGGCGGTTCGGCCACCAACGACGGGGGGACCGGGATGGCGACCGCGCTGGGGGTCAGCTTCACCGATGCCGCGGGCGCGCCGCTTCCTGCCGGCGGGGCGGCCTTGGGGCAGCTGGCCCGGATCGACCTCGCAGGCCTCGACCCGCGTCTGGGCGGCGCCGATGTGATCGGGCTCTGCGACGTGGACAACCCGCTCGTGGGACCGGCGGGTGCGAGCGCGACGTACGGGCCGCAGAAGGGGGCGGACGAAGACGCGGTGTGGGAACTGGACCGCGCGCTGGCGCATCTGGCGGCCATGGTGCTGCGCCATCTCGGCGTCGATCCTTCGAAGGAACCCGGCGCCGGCGCCGCCGGCGGTCTGGGCTTCGGACTCCTGGCGTTCGCCGGCGCGCGGCTGCGTCCGGGGGTGGAGGCAGTGGCGGAGGCGGTCGGGCTCGAGCGGTCCCTCGAGGGCGCGGATCTGGTCGTCACCGGCGAGGGCGCTTTCGATGCGACCTCGCTCCGAGGGAAGGTCGTGGGCGGGGTCCTGGCTGCCGCCGAGGTGGCACAGGTCCGCGCCGCGCTCGTCTGCGGCAGGGCGGACGCTCCGGCCCCGCTCGGCGTCTCGCTCCTATCCCTCGTCGACCTGGTGGGGGAGCACGACGCGATGGGAGCCACCCGTCAAGCGCTCGAGCGCGCGGGTGAGGTCTTGGCGGAGCAGGTCGCGTGAGCGGCGGGCTCGAACGCTTCCTCGCCGCCGCGAAGGCGCTCGGGGTCGAACCCGAGACGCGCCGCTTCCCGGCGGGGACGAAGACGGCCGAGGACGCGGCCAGGGCGATCGGTTGCGAGGTCGCCGTCATCGTCAAGTCGCTCGTCTTCATGGCGGATGAGGAGCCGATCCTGGCGCTCACATCGGGCCGTCATCGGGTGGACATCGAGGCACTCGCCCGGGTAGCGGGCGTCCGCGAAGTTCGCCGGGCCACCGGCGAGGAGGCGCGCACCGCGACCGGGTTCGCGGTCGGCGGGACACCCCCCTTCGGGCATCCGGCACCCCTGCGCACCTTCGGCGACCCGGAGCTCCTGCGCCATGAGCGTGTGTGGTCGGGGGCGGGGACGCATGATGCCGTGTTCCCGTTGGCGCCCGACATGCTGTTCGTGTTGGCCGGCGCCCTGATGGCCGATTTCGTGCAGATCCCTACCTGAGGGGTCGGGTTCGGGTCCGCTCGGGGTAAGATATGAGCCTCACGTCCATACGGCCATCTCGGAGGATCCGATGCTCAGCCTGACCGAATCCGCAGCCGGCAAGGTGAAGGAACTGCTCGTCGAGGAAGGCCGCCAGGACATCGCCCTGCGCGTCGCCGTCCAGCCCGGTGGGTGCTCGGGTCTTCGCTACTCGATGTATCTGGACGATCAGGTCTCCGAGAAGGACCAGACGGCCGAGCAGCACGGCGTCCGTCTCGTGATCGACAAGATGTCGGTGCCCTATCTCGCCCAGGCCACGGTCGACTTCGTCGATTCGCTCGAGCAGAGCGGCTTCACGATCGACAACCCGGCCGCCCAGGGCGGCTGCGCCTGCGGTCACTCGTTCGGCTAAGGATCAACCCCGGTCGCTCGGTATCGGGTGCTCACGTCGTGTCGTAGGCGAGGCTCGGACGGAGCCAGCGTTCGGCCTCCGACACGCTCTCGCCCAGCCGCCTCGCATAGTCCTCGACCTGATCTTTGCTGAGACGTCCGACGTTGAAGTACCGGGCCTCGGGGTGGGCGAGGTACAGCCCGGAGACGCTCGCGGCCGGTGTCATCGCTCCGTGTTCGGTCAGCTCCATCCCTATCTCCCGGGCGCCGAGCAGGTCGAACAGCCGGCGCTTGAGTGAGTGGTCCGGACACGCGGGGTACCCGAACGCCGGTCGGATCCCCCGGTAACGCTCGGCGATGAGGTCCTCACCGGGCAGTCGCTCGGACTGGACGCCCCAGCCGAGGCGCGCCTCCTCATGCAGATGCTCGGCGAACGCCTCGGCGAGGCGGTCGGCGAGCGCCTTGACCATGATCGCCCGGTAGTCGTCGTGCTCAGCCTCGAACCGCTTGACGAGGTCCTCGGCTCCCAGGCCCGACGTGACGGCGAAAGCCCCCAGGTGGTCGGTGAGGCCCGACTCGACCGGTGCGATGAAGTCCGCGAGCGACTTCGTCGGCTCCCCCTGGCCGCGATCGCGTTGCTGCCGCAGCATGGGGAAGACCGTCCCGTCGCCCAGGACGATGTCGTCGCCCTCGCTGTGGGCCGGCCAGAAGCCGTACACCCCACGGGCCTGCAGCGAGGCGTCGGCGATGATCTGGTCGAGCAACTCCTTCGCTTCATCGAACAGTTCGCGTGCCTGGGCGCCGTACAGGTCGTGATCCAGGATCTGCGGGAACGAGCCTTTCAGCTCCCAGGCGGTGAAGAAGAACGTCCAGTCGATGAACGGCACCAGCTCACCGATGGTGGGTTCCACCACGCGCGTCCCGGTGAACGGGGGCTCCGGGATGTCCTCGGCACGCCAGGCGAGGCTGGTGCGGCGTTCGGCGGCGACGCGGTAGGGAAGCAGCGGCTCCCGTTCGCGTTCGGCGTGCTGCTCACGCAGGCGCTGCTGCAGGACTCGGTTCTCCTCATCGAGGATGGTGCGACGCTCGGGATCGAGCAGCGACGACACCACGCCGACCACGCGTGAAGCGTCGACGACGTGCACCACGGGCTGGCCGTACGCCGGTGCGATGCGCACGGCGGTGTGCTGACGCGAGGTGGTGGCGCCGCCGATCAACAACGGGAGGTCGAGCCCGCGACGCTCCATCTCCTTGGCGACGTGGACCATCTCGTCGAGGGAAGGCGTGATCAGTCCCGAGCACCCCACGATGTGGCAGCCCTCTTCCACCGCGCGGTCCAACAAGACGTCGGCGGCGACCATGACGCCGAGGTCGACGACGTCGTAGTTGTTGCAGCCCAGCACCACTCCGACGATCCCCTTGCCGATGTCGTGGACGTCGCCCTTCACGGTGCAGAGGATCACCTTGCCGCGCGCGCGCGCCGTCCCTCCGGAGGCGATCAGCGCCCGCTTCTCCTCCTCCATGAAGGGCTCCAGATAGGCGACCGCCTTCTTCATGGCGCGAGCGCTCTTCACGACCTGGGGGAGGAACATCTTCCCCGCGCCGAAGAGGTCGCCGACGACCTGCATCCCCGCCATCAGCGGTCCCTCGATCACGTCGAGCGGGCGCTCGTAGCTCTGGCGTGCTTCCTCCGCGTCCTCGACGATCCACCGGTCGATGCCGTGGACCAGCGCGTGGGAGAGCCGGCTCTCGACCGTCGTCTCCCGCCAGCTGAGGTCCTCCTCCTTCTGCAAGGCCTCGCCGTGCACCGTCTCGGCGAAACGCACGAGCCGCTCCGTGGCGTCGGGACGGCGGTTGAAGATCACGTCCTCGACGTGCTCGAGCAGGTCCTTGGGGATGTCCGCGTACACGTCGAGTTGGCCGGCGTTCACGATTGCCATGTCTAGGCCTGCGGCGATCGCGTGGTACAGGAAGGCCGAGTGCATCGCGCGGCGGACCGGCTCGTTCCCCCGGAAGGAGAACGACAGGTTCGACACGCCGCCGGACACTTTCGCGCCGGGGCAGTGTCGCTTGATCTCTCGCGTGGCCTCGATGAACGCCTTCGCGAAGTCGTCGTACTCCTCGATCCCGGTCGCGATCGCCAGGATGTTGGGGTCGATGATCACATCTTCGGGGGCGAACCCGGCTCGCTCCGTGAGGAGTTGGAACGAACGTTCGGCGATCTCGACCTTACGCTGCACCGTGCCGGCCTGGCCTTGCTCGTCGAAGCACATCACCACGACCGCCGCGCCGTAGCGGTGACAGGCCGCCGCCTTCCTCAGGAAGTCGTCTTCGCCTTCCTTGAGGCTGATCGAGTTGACGACCGCTTTGCCCTGGACGCACTTCAGTCCGGCCTCGAGCACGTCCCACTTCGAGGAGTCGATCATGATCGGGACCTTCGCGATCTCGGGTTCGGTCGCGATCAAGTTGAGGAACCTGGTCATGGCGGCCGCGCCGTCCAGCAGGTCCGTGTCCATGTTCACGTCGACGAGGTTCGCGCCGTTCTCCACCTGGTCGCGGGCCACGTCGACCGCGGCCTGGTAGTCCCCGGACTCGATCAGGCGCGCGAACTTCTTCGAGCCGGTGATGTTCGTCCGTTCGCCGATCATCACGAACCCCGTCTCCGGCGTGATCCGGAACGGCTCCAGACCGCTGAACGACGTGAGGTGGCGTGCCTGCGGGAGCGAGCGAGGTGCGACGCCCTGCACCGCCGCGGCGATCTGCCGGATGTGCTCGGGCGTCGTACCGCAACAACCCCCGACGAGGTTCACGAGGCCGGCGCGCGCGAACTCGCCGAGCAACTCGCTCGTGATCTCCGGTGTTTCGTCGAAACCGCCGAACGCGTTGGGCAGGCCGGCGTTCGGGTAGGACGCCACGGGGACGGGCGCGGCGAGTGCCAGCGCCTCAACGGAGGGGCGCATCTCGCGAGCGCCGAGCGAGCAATTGACACCGACCAGGAGGGGCTCGGCGTGCGCGACGCTCGTCCAGAACGCCTCCACGGTTTGGCCCGAGAGCGTGCGCCCACTCTTGTCCACGATCGTCACCGAGATCCAGAGCGGGACCTCCGGGGCGACGTCCACGGCCGCTGCGAGCGCGGCCTTGGCGTTCAGGGTGTCGAAGATCGTCTCGATGAGGAACAGGTCAACGCCGCCGTCGCGCAACCCCCGCATCTGCTCCGCGTAGGCGGCGTACACGTCGTCGAACGACACCGTTCGGAAGGATGGATCGTCCACCTTGGGCGAGAGCGACAGGGTCACGTTCAGCGGGCCCACCGATCCGGCCACGAACCGGTCGCCGTAGGCGTCGGCGGCCTCACGGGCCAGGCGAGCGCCCGCCAGGTTCATGTCGTAGGCCGCGTCCTGCAGCGCATAGTCCTGTTGGCCGATCGACGTCGCGGTGAACGTGTTGGTGGTGGTGATGTCCGCCCCGGCGTCGAAGTAGGCGCGGTGGATCTCGCTCACGATGTCCGGCTGGGTCAGGTTCAGCAGGTCGGGGTCGCCCTTGACGTCGCGGTCGTGTTCGGCGAACCGGGCGCCCCGGAACTCCTCCTCGGTGAGCCCGCGGCCCTGCAGGAGGACCCCCCATGACCCGTCCAGCACCACGATGCGCTCGGCGAGCAGCGTCTCGAGGCGGGAACGAGCGTCCATCAGGCCATCTAGCGTACCGGCCGCCCCGGACTCGATGGCTGGCGTCCTGGGGTGTGACACAGGTAGGATCCGAGGATGTCCCAGAGCGCAGCCGACGCCCTGTTCCGGGGTAGCCGCACGAACCTCAGGCCCGATCCGCAGCCCGAGGTCCGCCCGCGCCGCACCAGGCGCCAGACGGTCGCCGCCCTGCAGGGCGTGCCGATGTTCTCCGGATTCTCCCGCCGCCACCTCGAGCGGTTGGCGAAGGCGACGGATGAACTGGCCTTCGCGCCGGGCGAGCACATCGTGGAGGAGGGGATGCTCGGGGAGACCCTCTTCATCGTGCTCGAGGGCCGGGCGAAGGTGCTGCGAGGCAAGCGGAAGATCGCGGCCGTCCTGCCCGGGGAGTTCTTCGGCGAGCTGTCGACTCTCGACGGCGGTCCGCGGACCGCGAGCATCGTGGCCGAGACCTCCGTCCGCGTGATCCGGTTGTTCCGCCGGACCCTGATCGAGCTGCTGCGCGAGGAGCCTCGTTTGACGCTCGATCTCTTGCGGGGGATCGCCGCGCGGATCCGCGAGATCGATCGCCGGATGCACTAGATCGCCACGATCGGCGCCCCGGAGAAGGCCCTGGTTGGCGTTAGGCTAGATGGACATGACGAAGACCGTCGAGCAGCACGACCGCGTCGTCATCCGGTTCGCGGGAGACTCCGGGGACGGGATGCAGTTGACGGGGGACCGTTTCACGAATGCAACCGCGGTCCTGGGCAACGATCTGGCGACGCTCCCGGATTTCCCCGCCGAGATCCGGGCGCCCGCGGGCACGGTCCACGGCGTCTCCGCCTTCCAGATCCAGTTCGCCTCGGGTGACGTCGCCACCCCGGGCGATCACGCCGACGTCCTCGTGGCGATGAACCCGGCGGCGCTGAAGGCCGACCTCGACACCGTTCGCCGGGGTGGCACCCTCATCCTGAACCAGGACGCCTTCACGCAGCGCAACCTCGACAAGGCCGGCTACGCGGCCGATCCCAGGACCGACGGGACGCTCGAGGGATACCAGCTGTACGAGGTGCCGATGACCTCGATCACCGTGCGGGCGGTGGAGTCGCTCGGGATCTCGAAGAAGGAAGCCGAGCGCGCGAAGAACATGTTCGCCCTGGGGCTCCTGTCGTGGATGTACGACCGTCCCGTCGACACCACGAAAGGCTGGCTCACCAGCAAGTTCGGTGGGAAACGGGAGATCTTGGACGCGAACCTGGCCGCGTTCGACGCCGGGTATGCGTTCGGCGAAACCACCGAGTTGTTCTCGCATCAGGTCCAGGTGGCGGCAGCTCCGGCCGAGGCGGGTACCTACCGGAACATCTCGGGCGCCCAGGCCATGGCGTGGGGGCTGATCGCGGCGGCCAGCCGCGCCGGGATGCAGCTCTTCTACGCGTCCTACCCCATCACACCGGCTTCGGACCTGTTGCACGAACTGTCCAAACACAAGCACTTCCGGGTGGTCACGGTGCAAGCCGAAGACGAGCTGGCGGCGGCGAACATGGCGCTGGGCGCGTCGTTCACCGGCTCGCTCGCCGTGACCGGCACCAGCGGCCCCGGACTCGACCTCAAGGCCGAGACGATCGGGCTCGCGGTGATCACGGAGCTGCCGATGATCGTCATCGACGTCCAGCGAGCCGGCCCGTCCACGGGCATGCCCACGAAGACGGAGCAAGGCGACCTGCTGGCCGCGATGTTCGGGCGTCATGGGGAGTCGCCGTTGCCCATCGTTGCGCCTTCGTCGCCCTCGGACTGCTTCGATGTCGCGATCGAGGCGGCCAGGATCGCCGTCACGTACCGGACGCCCGTCATCGTGCTGTCTGACTCGTTCTTGTCGAACTCCTCCGAGCCGTGGCGCCTGCCCGACGTCGACTCGTTGCCACGGATCGATCCGGCGTTCGCGACGGCATCCACGGACGGAGCGTTCATGCCGTATCTGCGCGACGCCCGGCTCGCCCGGCCGTGGGCGATCCCCGGGACGCCCGGCCTGCAGCACCGCATCGGGGGTCTGGAGCGCGAGGACGGTAGCGGCAACATCTCCTACGACGGGGTCAACCACGAGCGCATGACCCATGTTCGGGCGGAACGGGTGGCCGGGATCGCTGCGGACATCGAGCCGCTCGTGGTGGATGATCCCGATGGCGATGCCGACGTGCTCGTCCTCGGATGGGGGTCGAGCGCCGGCTCGATCCGCGCCGCGGCCGAACGCGTCAGGACCGCGGGAGGTCGTGTCGCCACCGCGCATCTTCGCTGGCTCAACCCGTTCCCCGGCAACACCGGTGAGGTCGTGAAGCGGTACCGCACCGTGCTCGTCCCCGAGATGAACACGGGTCAGCTGGCGTTGCTGCTCCGCGCCCGGTTCCTGGTCGACGTCATCACCTTCTCCAGGATCCAGGGCCGGCCCCTGTGGGCCGACGAGCTCGCCGATGCGATCCAGGAGGTCATGTGAGCCAGCCGGTCGCCATGACCAAGAAGGACTTCACGTCGTCGCAGGAGCCGCGCTGGTGTCCGGGCTGCGGCGACTACGCGATCCTCGCCGCCGTGCAGGGGTTCATGCCCGAGCTGCAGATCGTGCCCGAGCGGACCGTCTTCGTCTCGGGCATCGGCTGCTCGGGGCGGTTCACCTACTACATGGATACCTACGGCTTCCACGGGATCCACGGCCGGGCTCCAGCCATCGCCACCGGGGTGGCCACGGCCAACCCGGACCTCTCCGTCTGGGTGGTGACCGGAGACGGCGACGCGCTCTCGATCGGGGGCAACCACCTCATCCACGCGCTCCGGCGCAACGTCGACATCAAGATCTTGATGTTCAACAACCAGATCTACGGACTCACGAAGGGGCAGTACTCGCCGACCTCCGAACAGGGGAAGGTGACGAAATCCACGCCCTTCGGCTCGCTCGACCGTCCGTTCAACCCGGTCGCCCTGGCACTGGGAGCCTCCGCAACCTTCGTCGCGCGGACCATCGATACCGATCGCCAGCACCTCACGGAGACCCTGCGGCAGGCGGCGGCGCACCCGGGGTCGGCGTTCGTCGAGATCTACCAGAACTGCAACGTGTTCAACGACGGCGCGTTCGCCCTCCAGCGCGATAAGACCCAGGGCTCGCACCATGCGATCCGCCTCGTGGACGGAGAGCCCATCGTGTTCGATGAGGGGAACCGGTGCATCCGGGTGGGGGAGAACGGCCGCCTCGAGATCGCGTCCGTGGCCGAGACAGACCCGGCCTCGATCGTGACCCACGACGTGCACGGACGGCCCTCGTTGGCCTTCGCGCTGGCCCACATCTCCGACGGGCCGTGGGAGGAGTCCTGCATCGGCGTCTTCCGCGAGGTGGAGCGGACCACGTACGGCCGAGCCGTTCACGATCAGATGGCGGCCGCGACGGAGCGTTCGGGGGAAGGCGACCTCCGCGCCTTGCTGGGGTCAGGCGATACCTGGACCGTCGGCTCGTAGCTAGTCAGCACGCCGTCCGAGCACGAGCGCGACGCCCGCGCTGACGCCCGCACCGAGCGCCGCCCCGATGAGACCGCCGCCGGCCTCGGCGAACCCCGAGCCGATGGCGCCGCCCACGGCGGCACCGACGACAACCCACACCGGCACTGGCACGAGCGTCCCTCGGCCGGCGCTCATCGCAGCTGCCCCGGGGGCACGAAGCGATCGAGGGCCTCAGACGCCACCCGTTCGACGTGGCGCAGTTCGTCCACGAGGTCGGTGAACGTGATGAGGAACGACTCGATCTCTTGCTCCGTCGTGGACGGGCCCAAGCCGAACCGGAACGCCGATGTGGCCGGGAAACCCATCTGCTCGAGGACGGGAGAGGGATCCTCGGGACGGCCGGTGCAGGGGGAGCCGGCGCCCACCCGGAACCCACGGTCGTCCAGGGCCATCGCCAGGTTCACGGGGTCCAGTCCCTCGATGCTGCAGCACACGAGGTGCGGCGTGCGATGCGTGGGATGTCCGTGCACGGTCGCGCCGGGCACGTCTGCCTCGATCCGGTCGCGCAGGCGGGCCGAGAGCGCCCACAGCCGAGCGGCCTCATCGGCCATGACGTCGAGCGATGCGGTGAGGGCCGCAGCGAGCCCCGCGATGCCGGCGGTGTTCTCCATGCCGGCGCGCCGCTTGCGTTCGCGGTCGTCCCCGCACGCGGAGGCCATGATGGCGACGCCACGGCGCACGTAGAGGGCCCCGACCCCGGCAGGTCCGCCGAACTTGTGCGCCGACAACGAGAGCAGGTCCACCCCGAGCGCGCCCACGTCCACGGGGAGGCGTCCCACGGTCTGGCACGCGTCCGTGTGGAACCGTACGCCCGCCTCGTGCGCCAGACGCGCGGCCTCGGCGACCTGCTGCATCGTTCCCACCTCGTGGTTGGCGTGCTGCACGCTGGCCAAGGTGGTGCCGGCGCGGCGGATCTCGGCGGCGTAGCGATCCATGTCGATCCGCCCGAACCGATCGCAGGCGACGGTGGCGACCTCGTACCCGTCGCGCTCGAGGACGCCGCAGGCGCCGCTCACGGCGGGGTGCTCGACGGCGGAAACCACGGCGCGCGACCCGGGCTTCTCCATCGCACGGACGCCACCCCAGATCGCGAGGGCCACCGACTCGGTGCCGCCCGAGGTGAAGACGATCTCGTCGGGTTGTGCGCCGATCGCAGCCGCGACGGAGACGCGCGCTTCCTCCAGCGCGGCGCGTGCCGCGCGGCCCTCGGCATGGATGTGCAGCGGATCGCCGAACGCGTCGAGGGCCCGATGCATCGCCTCGCGCGCGGCGGGCGCGAGCGGGGCGGCCGAGGAGGAGTCCAGGTACACCGGCATGACCGGAGCAGCCTATCCCTCGGCGCCTGGGTCTGGCCGGATCGGCTCAGGGGGTCGCGGACTCCTTGTCCTTCAAGAACAGGTACCAGTACGCCACGGCGGCGATGATGCCGCCCGCGACGGGACCGACGATCCACACCCACCAGTTCTCCCAGTTCCCGGTGGCGAGCGCGGGACCGAACCACCGGGCCGGGTTCATGGCAGCCCCGGTCAACCCTCCGGTCGCGAAGATGTCGAGGGTGATCGTGAGCCCGATCGTGAGCCCTGCCAGCTTCGCGAAGGGGCCCCGCTCATCCACGGCGGTGGCGAAGACCGCCCATACGAGGAAGAACGTGGTCAGGGCTTCGATGAGGACCGCCTTGCCGACCGCCAGCCCAGTGGCCACGGCCGGGATCCCCCCGTTCACCCCGTCGAAGGAAGCCTCGGGCGTCATGTACTGGAGCGCGAGCGCCGCGACGACGCCCCCTGCTAGTTGCGCCCCGATGTACACGGCCGTGCGCGACGTGGGCATCTTCCCCGTGACCCACAGGCCGATCTGGATCGCCGGGTTGAAGACCCCGCCGGAGATGTGAGCCATCATGGAGACCATGATCGCGATGGTCAGACCATGCGCCAATGCGATCGCGACGAGGTCGCCGTTCTGGGTCGCGATGATCGCGCCCGCGCCGAAGAAGATGAGTGCGAATGTGCCGACGAACTCGGCGACGGCCGCTTTGCCGGTGTTCTCCACGGGTTCCCTCCTGGTCAGGATGATGCGATGGGGAGGGCATGTCGGTGTCCCGCCCTCGAGGAGCGCGAGCCTACCGCGCGCATGAGGAGCAGGGCAAAGACCATCAGGAGGTGCGTGATAGCCTCCCCACGATGGAGGTTCTCCTCGTCTCCCCGGATCCGGCGACCCGCGACCTGATGGCCCTCACGGTGCGGAGCATCGAGCGCCGGACGGGCGCGCCGCTGCGTTTCCGTGCCGCCCGTGACGGCGACCTGGGTCTTCGGGCGGCGTTGCGCGAGCGGCCCGACGTGGTGATCGCCGACGAGATCGCATCTCGTGCCGGGGCCTTCGCGCTCGCGCGCTCGCTCCGTGACGACGCGGATCCGTTCACCGGCGCGATCATCATCGTCCTGGAGCGGCGCCACGACGCATGGCTCGCGAAGTGGTCGGGGGCAGACGCATGGTTCGTCAAGCCGGTTGACCCGTTCGAGGTGGCCGACCGGCTGCTGGAGTTGGTCGAAGAGCGGGGTCTCGTGACCCAGGAGGACCGCGTGTGAAGATCGAGGGAACGTGCCGTTCATGTGACCGCGACGTGGCGGGGGACCAGATGGTGCACGGCGGGGGAACCTGCCCCTGGTGCGGCGTGGCCTTCAGTACCGACTACGCCGTGACATTCGTGAACGCGGTCCGTGAGGCGCAAGAGGCCGGTACGCGCCTGGAGGCGGCGCTCGAGGTCCTTGCAGACCTGGGTCCCGCGGTGCGCATCAGCGAGAACGCCGTCCTCGCCGATACGCGCCGGCACCTGGCGCGGATCGAGCGTCCCGCGCTGCGCCAGGCCTGAGGAGCGTCACCGTGGGCTTCAATTCGATGCAGCCCGGACGTATCAAGAAGGCGGATTGGTTCTACCTGGGCGCCGCCGCCCTCATCGTGGCGGCGCTGGTGTTCTGGGTGCTCGCGGGGTGAGCAGCACCGACCCCGCCGATCTCCCCTACTGCTACCTCACCACGACCGGCCGCCGCACGGGAGCCTCGCACCGGATCGAGATCTGGTTCGCGTTGCACGCGGGGACCGTGTATCTGCTCTCAGGAGGTGCCGAGCGGTCGGACTGGGTCCGCAACCTGATCGCGTCACCCGACATCGAGGTGGAGATCGGCGACAGCATGCGAGCGACGCGTGCGCGCGTGATCGTCCCCGGGTTCGACGAGGACGTCCTCGCGCGCAGGCTCCTCGTGGAGAAGTATCAACCCGGGGCGGGCGAAGACCTGAGCGAGTGGGGGCGCTCGAGTCTCCCGATCGCTATCGACTGGTCGTGAAGGCGGGCCCCGTGCTCAGGATCGTTCGAGGACGACCGCGAGTCCCTGCCCGCCGCTGATGCACAGCGTGGCGAGTCCGAGCGACCCGCCGGTGCGGCGCAGTTCGTAGGCCAGTGCCAGGATGATGCGCGCGCCGCTCATCCCGATCGGGTGTCCCACGCCGATGCCGCCGCCCTTGACGTTCAGCCGTTCGCGATCGAACTTCAGTTCCCGTTCGCAGGCGATGACTTGCGCGGCGAAGGCTTCGTTGATCTCGATGAGATCGAAGTCCGACATCTGCAGGCCGGTCTTCTCCAGGACCTTCTTGGTAGCCGGCACGGGTCCGATCCCCATGATCTCGGGTGCGACCCCGGCCCAGGACCAGCCCATGATCCGAGCCAGCGGCTCGCGGCCTTCGGCGCGGGCGCGGGACTCGCTCATGAGCACCATCGCCGCGGCTCCGTCCGTGATCCCGCTCGAGTTCCCGGCCGTGACCGAGCCACCGTCGCGGAAGACCGGCCGGAGCCGTGCGAGGGATGCCATCGATGCGTCTGGTCTGATGTGCTCGTCCTCGCCGACGGTGATCGTCTCGCCGCGAATCGTCGTGGTCACAGGCACCATCTCGGCACCGCGCGCCTCGATGCTCGCCGCTGCGAGATGGTGTGAACGCATGGCGAACTCGTCCTGCTCATCGCGGGAGATGTCGTAGCGCTCGACGAGGTTCTCGGCGGTCTCGCCCATGATCAGGCCGCAGAGCGGGTCGAGCAAACCGTCGCGGTACATCGCGTCGATCACCTCGGTGTCGCCGAGGCGGTAACCCAGACGCATGTCCGGCAGCAGGAAGGGCACCCGGGACATGTTCTCCATGCCCCCGGCCAGCACCACCTCGGAGTCGCCGAGCGTGATCTGCTGTGCGCCGAGCTGCACGGCCTTCATGCCCGAACCGCACGCGATGTTCACGTTGAAGGCGGAGACCTCCACCGGCACGCCCGTGCGGACGGAGACCTGGCGCCCGGTGTTGGGGCCGTTCCCGGCTTGTCGTGCGTGCCCGAAGATGGTCTGGTCGATCTGCTCGGGCGCGATGCCGGCGCGCCGCAGCGCCTCGAGGCTCGCCGTCGTACCGAGCTCGACCGCCGTGGTCTCGGCGAACGAGCCGAGGAACGTGCCGATCGGCGTCCGGGCACCATCCAGGATGACCGCGCGCTCCATACGTTGAGTCTAGACGCGACCCCGGGATCGATCAGGCCGCGTCGAGCGGACGGCCCCACGCCGCTGGGCGATCGGGGGCAGCTCGGCCTGGACCAGGAGCCGGCGCAGCCGTGCCAGCTCGCGGCCTCCTGCGACCGGCTCGCACGGGGGAGGATCTGCATCGACCAGCGTTACGCGGTGCCGCACGATCCACGAACGGACCGCGGCCAGTTCGTCCGCACGCTCGCGGGCCACGGGACGCCCGACCGGTCCGGGATCTGCATGTGAACCGGCGAGGGACCCCCCCCGCAACTCGATCCGTTCGCCATCGGGGCCGCGCAGGGCGAGACGGCCGGCGCAGAGCCATCGATCGACTCGAGCCCGCCAGACGGCTTCGACGAGCGCTCGGATCCGGTCGCGCGCGAGACCTGCTTCCTCGTACCTCTCGGCCTCCGCGAGTGCCATCATCCGTCGTTCGAGCGTCTGCAAGACCGAGCCGGGAGCAGCGAGGGCCTGGATCAGGTCATCCACCGTGCGGGCGTAGCGCTCGGGCGTGGTGCGGTCATCACACGGCGCCTGGCAGCGGCCCATGTCGGCGAGCGCGCAGGGGGCGAACCTCGTGCGCCGGCCCATGGACCGTGTGCAGCGCCGCAGGTCGAACGCCTCCTCGAGGGCCTCTTTGACCAGCCGCGCCCGCCCCGCTCCCGGGAAGGGCCCGAGGTAGTGCGACCCCTCCCCCGGCGTGGGCGTCCGCGCGGTCTTGACCCGTGGCCACGCCTCCGAGGCGTCGATCTTCAGATAGGCGTAGGAGCGCCAGCGCTTGCCGTGACGGTTGTACGGGGGTTCGTGCAGGCCGATGAGCCGTGCCTCGACGACGAGCGCATCCAACTCGCCCCCGGGGGTCGCCACAGCGTCCACGGAGGCCACCTCGCCGAGCAGATCCTGGACCTTCTTGCGTCCGTCGCCGTAGAAGTACGACTTGACGCGGGCGCGGACGTTCTTCGACTTCCCGACGTAGAGGATGCGTCCATCGGCTGCGCGGAACAGGTACACGCCGGCGCCCGAGGGAAGCGGGTCGGCGAGCACGATCTTGCCGAAGTTCGGACGCCCGCGGGCCGAGCACGCCAGCACGAGGTCGCCGAGGGTGCAGATGCCCAATCGTCCCCCGAGGTCCAGGAGGCCATCGAGGACTTCCGCCGTGGCCTCGGCGTCGGCCAGCGCTCGGTGCGAGGGCTGGACGCGGGTGCGGAAGTAGCGCGCCAGCGTGCCGAGACGAACGTTCGGGACGTCCGGCCACACGATGCGGCGCGCGAGCTTCGCCGTACAGATGACGGGAGACGGCAACGGCGGGTGATCGAGCCGGCCGAGAGCGGCGTTCAGGAACGAGGCGTCGAACCGCGCGTTGTGCGCCACGAAGACGGAACCCCGGACGAACTCGAGGAACGACGGGAGGGCGGCCTCGATCGGCGGCGCGTCGGAGACCATGCGGTCATCGATCCCGGTGAGATGTGAGACGTAGGGGGGGATGGGCTGGCCGGGGCTGACCAGCGTCTGGAACGTCCCGAGACGCTCGCCTCCGCGCATCGTGACCGCTCCGATCTCGGTGATCGCCGCATCGGTGGGGGAGCCCCCCGTGGTTTCGAGGTCCACCACCGCGAACGTGACCCCGGCGAGCGGCACCCCCTGCTCCAACGAGGTCTGCACCGGCTCGAGCCACATAGGCCAACGACCGTATCGAACAGGTGTTCGATGGTCAAGCGACGAGGAGGAAGGATCCGGCATCACCCGAAATCGTGACGGGCGGTGCCGACACGAGATCTCAGGCCACTTGGCGAGCGATGCGTCGGCGCTGTTGTTCGGTCAGACCACCCCACACCCCGTAGCGCTCGCCGTTCTTCAGCGCCCACGCCAGGCAGTCCTCGCGGATCCGGCACGATCCGCAATAGGTGAGGGCAGGTCCGGCCTCCTCCTCCGAGATCGGGAAGAAGACGTCGGGGTCGATACCGAAACACGCAGCGCGGTCTTGCCAGTAGTCGGGAGGCATAGGGTTCGGGGGCAGCGCCATGACGTCGACGTCGGGGTACCGCTCGATCCGCACCGCTCCCGAACCCCCTCACTCCCCGGACACGATCCGGGTGCCGATTCATAACAGAGGCGTGTGCTCCAGCGGAAGAGGGCAGACGCAGGTGATCGCGCATTCCCCGTCGGCGGGACCCGAAATGACCCGTTCGGGCTAGGCCGGCGCGACGCCTGGCCGACATCCTCCGGCGGTGACGATGCGCACACCCCCCCGCACCTCTGCGAGGATGCGGCGGTGGAGCGGCACGAGATCGAGGTCCCCAGGACGTTGCTCGTCAGCAACGCCTTCCCTCCCAAGGTGGGGGGCATCCAGACCTTCATGGAGGGCCTCTTCCGGTCGTTCCCACCCGCGCAGGTTGCCGTCCTAGCACCGAGGTGGACGGGTTCGGACGGCTACGATGCCGGCGCGGCGTTCACCGTCGTGCGCGACCGCGATCGCTTCATGTGGCCGGGGCCGAACCTGCGCCGAAAGGTCCACGACTTGGTCGGGGAGTTCGACGCCGAGGTCGTGTTGTTCGGTGATGCATTCCCGCTGGCCGCGCTGGGGCCCGAACTGGCCCGCCGTGGCACCCCCTACCTCGTGATGGCGCATGGGTTCGACTACTGGATGTCGGCCATGCCCGGGTCGAACGCGTGGCTCCGACGGGCGACGCGCAGCGCCAGCCGCATACCGGTGTGCAGCGCGTTCATCGGCAAGACCGTGCGCACGGCCGTCCCTTCGCATGTGCCCGTGAGCGTGCTCACCCCCGGGGTCGACGTGCGCCGGTTCCGGCCGGACCTGCCCACCGACGACATCCGCGGGGCGCTGGGGATCGGCGATCGTCCGCTGGTGGTCTGCATCAGTCGTCTGGTGGCGCGCAAGGGCCAGGACGTGTTGATCCGCGCCATGCGCAGGATCCGCCGGCACGTACCGGACGCGGCGCTGTTGATCGTGGGCGCGGGATCGGCGGAGAGCCGGCTTCGGCGTCTCGCCCAGGCCGCCCCGCCGCGTTCCGTGTTCTTCGCCGGCGAGGTGCCTGCCGCCGAGCTCCCGCGTTACTACGCGGTCGGCGACGTATTCGCCATGCCGTGTCGTAACCGCGTGGGCGGCTTCGAGGTGGAGGGCTGGGGGATCGTCTTCGTGGAGGCCGCCGCGTGCGGGCAGCCCGTGGTGGTTGGCGATTCCGGTGGCGCGCGGGAGACGCTGGTCGACGGTGAGACGGGGTTCCTCGTCGATGGGGACGATGTCGCCGAGGTCGGTGATGCGGTCGGCCGCATCTTGCGTGACCCGGAGCTCCGCGAGCGGATGGGGAAGGCGGGGCGCGCCTGGGTGGAAGCCGAGCACACGGAGGAGCGCAGCGCCGAGCAGCTCGCCGCGTGGCTCCGAGAAGCCGCCTCCTGAGTTCCCGGACCGCCGGATCGTCCGCGGTACGCTCGGCCCGTGTTCGCAGACGAACGGCGATGCCCGGCGTGCGATGCGCTCGCGGCGCAGGATGCGGACTGGTGTGGTCAGTGCTTCACGTCGTTACGCCTGCCTGACCCCGAACCTCCCACCGGCCTCCCACTCCCCGCGGCCCCCGCTGCCGAACCACGTCCGCAGGCCACCTCCGCAGGGGACGGGTTGCCCGCCGTCGCCACCTGGCCCTGTCCTGCATGCGAGGGCCGCAACCCGATGTCGGCCGATGTCTGCGAGAGCTGCGGGACCCCGTTCGCGACGCTGATGCGCACAGGCGGGCGCCCTGCGGTCGATGCGCGCGATGCCGTGACGTGGTCGTTGATCTTCCCCGGGCTCGGGCACCGGCTCGCGGGAAGGCCGATGGACGGGCTGGCGCGTGGATCCCTGTTCGCCATGTCCCTCGGCATGGCTGTCCTGCTGATGTTCACCGGCGAAGCGGCCCTCACGACCATCGCGGTGCTGGTCCTGTTCCTCGTCGCAGCGGTGGCGGTCTACGTCGTGTCGGCGGTCGAGGCCGCGCGCATCGCTCGCGGCGGCGATCTGCTCGTCGGTTCGCGCCTGCTCATGTGGATCCTGGTGGGCATGACCTTCGTGTCGGTCGGCGCCCTCGCCCTGGCCGTCGCGGGCGCGACCCCCGGGTAGGATGCCGCGGTGGAGCACGCAGAGGGCTCGATCCTCATCGAGGCGCCCCTCGAAGACGTGGTGGAGGTCATCGAGGACTTCGAGGCGTACCCCGAATGGGCCGATGTCCGCCTGGTCGACGTGAAGACACGCGGCGAGGGCGGGCGCGGGGTCGAGGTGGCTTACGAGGTGGATGTCCCGGTCCTCGGCAGCGCCTCGTACACGCTGCGCTACGCCTTCGCGGCGGGCGATACGGCGATCTCGTGGGTCTCGATCGAGGCACACGGAGCGGTGCGTGACGTCCGTGGCGAGTACCTCCTGGACGACCTCGGTGAGGCGACGAAGGTGACGTACCGCCTCGCCGTCGAACTCGGCGCCCTGGTGCCGGGGTTCATCCGCACCGAGGGCGCGAAGCGTGTGATCGAGAACGCCCTGGAGCGCCTCAAACGTCGCGTCGAGATGGGATGAACCCCTCGACCGAGGTTCCCGTTTCACCTGAACAACCGCCGCCACCTCGACCGGACGCCCTTACCATCTGGCCGCCGGCCACGTGGGCGTTGCATGAGACGCTCGCGGTGGCGATGGCTCCGTTCGGGATCGCCCTCGTCGCGACGATCGGGTTGATCGCGTTCGGTGCGGACGGTTCGGGGTGGCTCGTGGTGCTCACGGTGATCCAGCAACTGGCCCTCGGTCTGGGCGTGTGGGGCTGGGTCCGGGCGCACACCGGTTCCGTCCGGGGCCTCGGCCTGCAGCGTGGGGGATGGAGCGGCCGCGACGTCGGGGCGGCGATCGTCGCGGGGATCGGGGCCTTGGTGGCCTCCGGGATCGTGATCGCGCTCACCCAGGATCTGACCGGCACAACGGAGGTGGCGAACCCCTTGCGATCCGCGGGTGATGCGTGGGTGATCCCGAACGCGATGCTGGCACTCGTGATGGCTCCGGTGTGTGAGGAGATCGCCTTCCGCGGCTTCTTGTTCGGCGGGCTGCGGCGCCGGTTCCGCTTCTGGTTGGCCGCGGGGCTCTCGGCTGCTCTGTTCGCGCTCATCCACGGCGACCCCGTCCGGATGCCCGCGTTGTTCGTATCCGGGGTCATCCTCGCGGCGGTGTACGAACGCCGGCGTACCCTCGTGGCGCCCATGGTGACGCACTGCGTCGTGAACCTCGTGTCCGTCGCGGCGTTCGCGGCCCTGTCCTGACGGCTTCCCCGGCGCGCGGTGCCACGGGTAGGCTGGCCATATGCGCGTGGTGCTGTTCACCGGCAAAGGCGGCGTCGGCAAGACCACCGTCGCAGCCGCGACCGCGGTCATGGCCGCGAAGAGCGGCCTGCGGACGATGATCATGTCCACCGACCCGGCTCATTCGCTGGCCGATTCCTTCGAGGTCCAGATCGGGGGCGATCCCTCGGAGGTGGCCCCCGGGTTGTGGGCGCAGCAGATCGACGCGCAGGAGCGTCTGGAAGCGAACTGGCGCGAGATCCAGGAGTACATGATCGCACTGATGAACTGGGCGGGCACGGAGACGATCCAGGCCGAGGAGTTGACGGTGATCCCGGGTCTGGACGAGATCTTCGCGTTGATCGATATCAAGACCCACGTCGAAAGCGGCGCGTACGACATGCTCATCGTCGATTGCGCGCCCACGGCCGAGACCCTCCGTCTGCTGTCGCTGCCTGAGGTCATGAACTGGTACATCGAGCGGATCTGGCCGGTGGAGCGCAAGGTCGTGCGTGTCGTGCGGCCGATCGTCTCGCGGGTGACCTCGATGCCGATCGCCGGGGACCACGTCTTCGCGGCGGTCGAACGGTTGCATGCCAACCTCGAGGCGGTGCGGCAGATCCTGACCGACGAGGAGGTCGCCACCGTCCGCCTCGTGGTGAACCTCGAGAAGATGGTCATCAGCGAGGCGCGGCGCACCTACACCTACCTCGGGCTGTTCGGCTACCGCGTGGACGCGGTCGTGGTCAACCGGGTGCTGCCCGCTGAGATCACGGATCCGTACTTCGGCAAGTGGAAGGACATCCAGGCGGAGCACCTCATCACGGTGCACGAGTCGTTCGATCCGGTGCCGATCCTCGAGGCCCGACTGTTCGACCGTGAGATGGTGGGGCTCGGCCTGCTGGGGGAGATGGGACGAGAGGTCTACCGTGACCTCGACGCCAGCTCGATCCTGTATCGCGACGACCCCATCCGCGTGCGCAAGCGGGGTGCCCGATACGTCCTCAGCATGCGCCTGCCGTTCGTGTCGCGCGATGATATGGACGTGCATCGCCGCGGCGAAGAGCTGTACGTGCGGGTCGGGTCGTACAAGCGGAACCTCATCCTGCCGCAGACGCTGAAGCGGATGGTCGTCCGCGAGGCGAACTTCGCCGGGGACCATCTGGAGATCAGCTTCGAGCGGGAGCAGCCCGCGGACGGGAGGGCCTGAGATGGCGAAAGCGCCGGCAGCGAGCGGTGAAGAGCCGGTCTCCGAGGGATCGGCGGAGCGAAGCCACGTGGTGTGCCCCGTCGCCTGGTGTCCGGTCTGCCTGGCCGTCACCGCCGCGCAGCCGTTGCAGCCGGAGGCCGTCGAGCACCTGCTCAAGGCGGGTACCGAATTGCTGCTCGCGATCCGCGCCGTCATCGACGCGCGCGCCGGCGAGGTCTCGGGCGAAGACTCGCCGCCGCCGGGTCCGACCCACCTGGAGAAGATCGAGCTCGGATGAGCGAACGCGGGCTCGCCGTCGGCGTTGACGTCGGCGGAACGAAGGCGACGGCGGCGCTCGTCGATGCGTCCGGCCGCATCCTCGACCGGGCTCGCACGCCCACGCCCACCCAGGACCTCGATGCTGCGTTGGATGCCCTGGCGGGTATCGTCCGGCGGGTTCGCCCCGGCCACGAGCCCGTGGGCGTCGGTGTCCCGGGGCTGGTCGACGTCGACGGCGTGATGCGTTCGGGGGCCAACGTGGCGTGGGTCGACGCTCCGATCCGCGAGCGGATGTCCGTGATCCTCGGTCTGGAAGTCGTGGTGGATAACGACTGCACCGCAGGGGCGTTCGGTGAGTGGCGAGCGGGTGCGGCGTACGGTGTCTCCAACGTTTTGTACGTCGGGCTCGGCACGGGGATCGGGGGCGGTCTCGTCCTCGGCGGGCGTCTGTACCGGGGTTCGCACGGGTTCGCGGGCGAGATCGGGCACATGATCGTGGAACCTGGCGGCGAACGGTGCGGGTGCGGCAACCTCGGGTGCTGGGAGACGGTCGCGAGTGGGACCGCGATCGCGCGGGAGGGAAACCGTGCGGTGTCCCGGCATCCTCACTCCGCGCTCGCCGTGCGAGCCGGCGATGGGGAGGCCGTGACGGGGGAGATGGTGACCGAGGCTGCCGAAGGGGGAGACCCGGCTGCCCGCGGCATCCTTGCGGAGGTCGGGACGAGACTCGGCGAAGGGATCGCCGGTCTGGTGAACGTGCTCGATCCCGATGTCGTCGTGGTCGGAGGCGGCGCAGCCAGGGCGGGCGATCACCTGCTCGATCCCGCACGCGCCCGCTTCGCGGTGGTCGCTGAGGGCGGGCCGCACCGCCCGCTGCCTGCGATCGTTCCCGCGGCTCTGGGGAGCGACAGCGCCGTCGTCGGGATCGCGCTGATGGCGCTCGAGGAGCCGGCGTGAAGCTCGGTTTGGTGTTGCCGGTCTTCACGACCGACGCGGGCCGCCCACTCGGCGTCGCGGAGCGTGCGGCCGGGTTCGACGGCGTCTTCGCCGCGGATCATGTCTTCGCGCCCGGGGCTCCGGATCGGCCGGCGGTGGAGGCGTTCTCCGTGTTGGCCGCGGTCGCGGCCTCACATCCTGGACTCGGCGTCGGGGTCCTGGTGACGCGGGCCTCGATGCGGCCCGTCGGGATCCTCGCCAAACTCGCGGCGGGTCTGGATCACGTGAGCGGCGCTCGCGCCGTGCTCGGGCTCGGGCTGGGTGACCGTTCCGGGCGCCTCGAGCACGACGCGCTCGGTTTGCCGTACCCCGATATCGACGAGAGGGCGGCCGTCCTCGAAGAAACATGCGCCGCGCTGCGGTCGCTGTTCTCGGGCCGGCCCTGGGCCGGGGGAGCGCACGTGCCCGCGATCACCGGTCCGGTGCTGCCACCGGCATCTCCGCCGGTGTGGGTGGGCGGGGCGTCTGACCGCGTGCTCGCGATCGCCGCGCGGGCGGCGGATGGATGGAACGGGTGGGGCCTGGACGCGGACCGGTTCGTCGCACGGGTGCAGGACCTGCGTCGCCTGACGGCAGACGCCGGTCGCGACCCCGATGGTGTCGAACCCACATGGGGCGGGATCGCACTCGTCGGGAGGGATGCGGCAGATCTCACGTCGCTCGAGGCCGGGCGCGCGGAGAAGGGGCTGCCGATGGATATCTGGCGAGGGACCGCCGACGAGCTGGGCGCGTTCGCGTCGATGCTGCGCGAGGCAGGCGCGGGCTGGATGATCATGAGCGCGGCAGGGCCCGCCGACCGAGCCTCGCTCATCGCGGAGACGCTCCGCGCGTGAGGTCGGGCGACCTCAAGAAAGCGAAGCGGGCCGTCCGTCGCTCCGTGCTGGCCGCCAGGGACGCGCTCTCGCTCCTGGATCGCGAAGCGCTTGACACGGCGATCGCGGCACGCGTCATGGCCCTCGACGAGATCACCCGGGCGAGGACCGTCATGGTCTTCTGGTCCTTCGGATCCGAGGTGTCGACCCGGCCACTCATCGAGGCGCTCAGCGCCGCCGGCATCGCGGTGGCGCTCCCGCGCATCGATGGCCCCGCCCTGCAGGTCCGCACGTTCGCCCCGGGCGATCCCGTGGCTCCCACCGCGTTCGGCGCGATGGAACCGACGGCGGGCGTCGTCCTGCAGCCGGCGGACCTCGACGTGATCATCACGCCGGCGGTGGCGTTCGACCCCGACGGGCATCGCGTGGGCTACGGGGGAGGGTTCTACGATCGCTTGTTCCCGAGGGCCCCGGGTGCAGCCCGGATCGGCATCGCGTACGACCTGCAGGTGCTCGACGGCCCTCTGCCTGTCGGATCGTTCGACCTGCCCGTCCACGTGATCGTGACCCAGAGCCGGACGCTCCGGTGCTCCCCGTCGACTTGAATCGTTGTTCGATCGTGCGGTAGAACCCCTGTGCGGCCGCCTACCGGTCCTGACCGGCCGCAGGGTACGGTGCCCACGCCACGAACCGAGGAGGAGTTGCGCATGACCGAAGAGCACCGCTCGCCTTTGCACGACTGGCACGCCGAACACGGGGCCGAGATCCTGGTCGAGGACGGGTATCCGTGGTCGATGCACGAGGGCACCGACCCGATGGACGAGTACGAGGCCATCCGCACGGGTGCGGGGATCTGGGATCTGTTCAGCACCTGCAAGTACGAGGTGACCGGACCCGACGCGGGTCGTCTGATCCAGCGCCGCTTCACGAACGCGGTGGAGGGGATGACGGCCGGCTCGGTCCGCTACGGAGCTTTCGTCAACGCCGATGGGACGATGATCGACGACGGCAACGTGTACAAGTTCGACGATACGCGGTACTGGGTGATGATCAACACCGCGGCCATCGACGACTGGTTCCGCGAGACAGCCGTCGATCTGGACGCGAAGGTCGCACACCGCACCGACGAGCTGGCGATGATCTCCGTGCAAGGGCCGAAGAGCCCGCAGGTGCTGCAAGGCCTCGTGGATCGTGACCTCGCTGACCTGGGCTACTTCCGGTTCTGGCCCGAGTCCGTGACGGTGACCGGTGTAACGGCGAACGTCCTTCGCACCGGGTTCAGCGGTGAGAAGGGCTACGAGATCGTGATGCAACCCGGTGACGCGCAGGCCGTGTGGGACGCGTTGATCGCCGCCGGCGCGATGCCGTTCGGGCTGACCGCCGTGGACCTCGCGCGTACCGAGGTCGGGCTCATCATCATCGCCGTGGACTACAACCCGAACGAGATCAGCCCGTGGGACCTCTCGATGGATCGCTTCATCAAGCTGGGGACCGAGTGCGTAGCCGCCGAGGCGCTGGCTGCGCGCGGGGCGAACCCGCCGAAGCGGTTCAAGACCCTCCGCATCGAGGGTGAGACCGCCCCCGAGTACGGCGCCGTCGTCACGAAGGATGGCCGCGAGGTGGGCGTGGTGACCTCGCCGGCGTCGAGCCCACGCCTGGGGACCATCGCCCTGGCGATCCTGGACGCCGATGTGGCCGTCGAGGGCGAGAAGGTGGACGTCGCCATCGGTGACGGCACGGCCGCGGCGACGGTCGATGTGCTCTCATCGCTCGACCCGGAGAAGGTGCGCCCGCGCGGGTGACGCTAGGGAGGCGGCCCCGGCGCGGGGCCGCCTCCCGTATGCTCGGCCCGATGGCGAGGGAGCCGTTGTTCGCGGTGGTGCCGAACTTCTCCGAAGGCCGTCGCACCGACGTGATGGACGCCATCTGCGCCGCCCTGCAGGTCCCGGGAGCGAGCCTGGTCTACCGCCAGGCCGACGCCGGCCATCACCGCCTCGACACGACGGTTCTCGGCGATGCCGACGCCGTGGCGCGAAGCGCCATGGCGGGGGCGCGCGTGGCGGTCTCGCTCATCGACATGACGCACCACGCCGGCGGCCATCCGCGGCTGGGCGCCGTCGACGTGATCCCGTTCGTCCCGCTGCGCGCGGCCTCGATGCCCGATGCGGTCGCCCTCGCGCGAGGGTTCGGCCGTGATCTGGCCGACGCGCTCGATCTGCCGGTCTACCTGTACGACCGGGCCGCGCTCGTGCCCGAGCGGGCTTCTCTGGCCATCGTGCGCAAGGGTGAGTACGAGGGCCTGCGTGAGGCCGTCGCTCTGGGTGATCGGCTCCCGGACTTCGGGCCCCACGCGATCGGCCCGGCCGGCGCGACCGCGGTGGGCGCACGCGAGCTCCTCATCGCCTTCAACATGTACCTGTCCGGGACGGATGAAGCCGCGGCCAAGCAGATCGCGACCTCGATCCGTGAGTCCTCCGGGGGGCTCCCCGCACTCCGCGCGATCGGGTTCGGCGTCCCCGAGCGTTCCTGCGTCACGGTGTCGATGAACCTCATCGACCATCGTGTGACCGGGCTGGTCGCTGCGTACGATGCCGTGGTGGCCGGAGCTTCCCCGATGGGTATGGATGTGTTGGACTCCGAGATCGTCGGGCTGGTCCCCGAGGCGGCGCTCGATGGCGGGGTCGCCGAGCACGTGCGCCTGGAAGGATTCGACCCCGACGGTCAGATCTTGGAGCGGTTGGCTAAGGAGGAGACGTGAGCGAGTTGGCCCCCATCGGTGAGCAGCGCATCGACCGATGGTTGGAAGAGCTGGGTTCTGGCGCCGCCACTCCCGGGGGTGGCGCGTTCGCGGCGCTGAGCGCGGCCGCGGGGGCCGCCCTCGTATCCATGGTCGGCAGGCTCACCATCGGCAAGCCGAAGTTCGCCGAGGCCGAGGCCCGCATGCGGGAGATCGTGGCCGAAGCCGACCGCGAGCGCGTCGATCTGCTGGGGTTCGCCGACCGCGACGCCGAGGCGTTCGACGCCGTGATGCTCGCCTACCGCATGCCGAAAGACACCGAGGCTGAGCAGACCCAGCGGCTGCACGCGTTGCAGACAGCCCTCGAGCGCGCGGCCGAGGTGCCGTTGATGGTCGCCCGGCGAGCCGTCTACGCCATGGGCTTGGCCGAGGAAGCCACGACGATCGGGAACCCGAACGCTGCCTCCGACGGTATGTGCGCGGCAGCCGGGCTGCATGCCGCCGCCGTCGCGGCCCTGGCGAACGTCCAGATCAACGCCTTCGCGTTCGTCGACGGGACCAAGCGCGAGGCTTTGCTCGATGACTGCCGCCGCCTCCGCGATCGCGCCGGACAGGTCCTGGCTGACGTCCACGAGGTGTTCGAGGAGCGGGTCGGGGGGTCGTAGAGGTCTTGCGCGCCGGGGCTCCGGAGCGCAGGCTTGCGTCATGCGGGTCGATGCGATCGTCTTCGACTGCCATGTCGCGGCGCCGCTCGCCAGGTTCTGGGCCGCAGCGCTCGGATGGAGCGTGGCTCCTTCCGACGGTGGCGAGATCGCGCGCCTCGCTTCTCCCGGGATCGACGACATCGACGATCACCACTCGGTCATGGTGGAACCACCCGAGGACGACGCAGGTCTCCCCCGTCTGTTCTTCACCGAGGTAACTGAACCGAAGCTGGCCAAGAACCGAGTGCACGTCGACGTGATCGCCGACGACGACCTCGAGACGGAGGTGGCCCGGCTCGAGGAGTTGGGCGCCAGGGTCCGGAACTGGGCCGAGCAGGACGGCGGCATGTGGTGTGTGATGCTCGTTCCGGTAGGGTTCGAGTTCTGCGTGATGCCAGCGGAGGTCGCGGCGTGAGTTGTGGGGGTGGCGCCGGCGGAATCGCCCTTCAGAACAGGCC
>JBKJXU010000071.1:0-19862 GCA_046716145.1 Actinomycetota bacterium | reverse complement strand
CCCGGTCGCGACCGGGACCAGCCACGAGCCCACCGCTACACCGTGACCTGATCGCGCATCTCCTCGAGGGTCGAGGGTCCGATCCCGGAAACCTCCTCCAACTGGTCGATGGACGTGAAGGGACCGTGCTCGTCCCGGTAAGCGACGATCGCGCCCGCCAGGACCTCGCCCACGCCGTTCAGGGCCTCGAGAGCCGTCGCATCCGCCGTGTTCACGTTGATCAACCCGCCGCTGGTACCCGGCACGGCCCCCGGGACCGCCACCGCCTGGCCCTCCTTGGGAACGAGGATCTGCTGGCCGTCCGTGAGCGATGCCGCGAGGTTGAGGAGGGTGAGGTCGGCTCCATCACGCGCCCCTCCGGCCCGATCCACCGCATCGATGACCCGAGCGCCCGGATCGAACTCGTAGACACCGGGCTCGCGGACCCAGCCGGTGACATCGACGATCACGGGGAGCGCCGCGGCCGAAGCGGAGGCCACAGCGGACGGGTCCATGACGGGTGTGGCAGACGGGGTGACCGCGACCTCGATCGGCCGCGGCAGGGATCGCGAGTACCAGAGCCCCGCGCCGCCCAACACCACGACCAGGACGACCGCGAGACCGGCGATCTCCCCGCGCGAGAGCGTGTCCAACCGTTCGCGGATCGACATGGACGCGAACGTAGCGAGGTAGCCCGCCGTCGATCGTGACGGCCATCACACCGAGGCACGGGTTGGCCGCTCGGCGCCGGCTGTAGGGTGCTGACACCGTGGTGCAGGAGATCTCCCTCGACGAACTCGCCCTCGCAGCGCGCAACCACGCGATGCCACTCGAGGCTCTCCGTTACGACCTCACCCCGGTCGGCCTGCACTACGTCTTGGTCCACTACGACATCCCGATGGTCAAGGCCGAGACCTTCCGCCTGCGCATCGAGGGCCACGTCGACCATCCGACGGAGCTGACGCTGACCGACATCGCGGCCCGTCCTCAGGTCGAGGCGACGGTCACGCTCGAGTGCGCCGGGAACGGCCGCGCCCTGCTGGATCCGCGCCCGGTTTCACAACCCTGGCTGGACGGCGCGATCGGCACCGCGCGGTGGTCGGGCACCCCGCTCGCACCGCTCCTGGAGGAGGCCGGCTTGCGGCCGGGCGCCGTCGCCGTCGCCTTCGCCGGTCTCGACCACGGGCTCGAGGGTGGCGAGGAGCAGGACTACGAACGCGGCCTCTCGCTGGATGAGGCTCTGCGCCCTGACCTCCTGCTGGCCACCGAGATGAACGGCGCACCGCTCCCGCCCCAGCACGGGTTCCCGCTGCGCCTGGTGGTCCCGGGGTGGTACGGGATGACGTCGGTGAAGTGGCTCACGCGGATCCGCGTGCTCGACGCACCGTTCGACGGCTATCAGAACCGCAACGGCTACCGCTGGAAGACGTCGGAGGACGAGCCCGGCATCCCCGTGGAACGCATCCAGGTCCGAAGCCTCATGGCCCCGCCCGGCTACCCCTCGTTCCTTCCCCGCGAGCGGCACCTCCCCCCGGGGCCGGTGACGCTCGAGGGCCGAGCGTGGTCGGGGCAGGGCGAGATCGTCCGCGTCGAGGTGAGCACCGACGGTGGCGCCACGTGGACCGACGCCGATCTGGGACCGATGCCGGAGCCCAACGCCTGGCGCGCGTGGACGTTCGCGTGGGAGGCCACGACCGGGGGGCACATCCTGTGCTCTCGGGCGACGGATATGAGCGGCGCCACCCAGCCGATGCAAGCGCCCTGGAACGTCGGCGGCTACGCGAACAACGCGGTCCAACGGACCGTGGTCACGGTCTAAGTGACGAGGTTCACGAGTCGAGGAGCCCGGACGATCTCCTTCGCGACCTGACGCCCGGCCAGGATCCGCGCCGCGGCCTCGCTCGCATGCGCCAGCGCGAGCGCCTCCTCGTCCGAGATACCCGAGGGCACCTCGACCTTGTCCCTCACCTTGCCGTCCACCTGGATGACCATCGTGACCGTGTCCTCGGCGGCCAGCGCGGCGTCGAACGTGGGCCATCCCGACACGTGGACCGACGCCCGCTCCCCCAGCACCTCACGCCACAGCTCCTCGGCGGCGAACGGCGCGAACGGCGCCAGCAGCAGCACGAGCGCCCTCGCGGCACCGGCCGCGCGGCCGCCCGCGTCCAGCACCGTTCGCATCTCGTTCGTGAGCACCATCAGCTTCGAGATCGCGATGTTGAAGCGGAACCGCTCCATGTCATCGGTGACGCCGGCGATGGTTCGGTGCGTGAGCCGGACCAGGTCCTCGGGCTCGTCCGCGTTCGACCCCACCGCTTCACCCACGGCTGCGAAGACCCGGCCGAGCCACTGGTGCACACCGGGCCGCCGATCCGGCGGGCTCTCGATGAGCTTCCAATCGATGTCGTCCTCGAACGGCCCTGCGAACAACATCGTCAACCGCATCGAGTCCGCGCCCCACCGCTGCACGAGCGGCATCGGCTCCACGATGTTGCCCTTGGACTTCGACATCGAGGAGCCGTCGTAGATCACCTGGCCCTGGTTCATCAGCCTCGGGAACGGTTCGGTGAACCCCACCATCCCCATGTCGAAGAGCGCCTTCGTGAAGAACCGCGAGTAGAGCAGGTGCAAGATCGCGTGCTCCACGCCGCCGGTGTACTGCCCGACAGGCATCCAGCGGTCGACATCCTCGCGGCGGAACGGGACGTCCTCGGCGCCCGGCGAGCAGTACCGGAAGTAGTACCAACTCGAGTCCACGAACGTGTCCATCGTGTCGGTGTCGCGGACCGCCTCGCCTCCGCACGAGGGACACGCCACGTGCTTCCAGGAGGGATGCCGGGCCAGAGGTGATTCGCCGCCGGGCTGGAAGTCGACGTCGGCGGGCAGCGCCACCGGCAACTGGTCGTCCGGCACGGGCACCTCACCGCATGTCGGGCAATGCACGATCGGGATCGGCGGGCCCCAATAGCGTTGCCGCGAGATGAGCCAATCGCGGAGCCGGAAGTTGACCTTCGGGCTGCCCCGGCCTTCGGCCTGCAGCCACGCGATGACCTTCGCGATCGACGCGGGCGACGCCTCCCCGTCGAACGGGCCGGAGTTGACCATGACCCCCTCATGCGGCAGCGCCTCGGTCATCGATCCGGGGCCGGGGATCACCCCCTCGGGTGCGACGACCACCCGGATCTCCAGGTCGTGCTCGCGGGCGAACGCGAAGTCGCGCTGATCGTGGGCGGGCACCGCCATGATCGCGCCGGTTCCGTAGCCCATCAGCACGTACGGCGCCGCGTAACACGGGATGCGCTCGCCGTTGACGGGGTTCACCGCGTGCACACCCAGGAAGGCGCCTGCCTGGACGTCGGCGGCCTCGCGATCGACGAGCGACGTGCGCTCAGCCTCCTCCACCAGCGGCCGGACGGCGTCCCATGTGCCGCCGAGCTCGGCCAGTCGCCGCACGGCCGGATGCTCCACCGCGAACACGAAGAACGTGGCGCCCCACAGCGTGTCGGGCCGCGTGGTGAACACCGTGATCTCTTCGCCCGTTTCTTCGATCGTGAACGTGACCTCGGCGCCCTCGGAACGCCCCACCCAGTTCCTTTGCATCGTGACGACCCGCTCGGGCCAGTCCACGAGCTGATCGACGTCGTCCAGCAGGCGCTGGGCGTAGTCCGTGATCTTGAAGAACCATTGGGTCAGGTCGCGCCGCTGCACCATCGTCCCGCATCGCTCGCAGGCGCCCTGGATCACCTGCTCGTTCGCCAGGACGGTGGCGTCGTTGGGACACCAGTTGACCGGTGACTCCTTGCGATAGGCCAACCCCTTCTCGAAGAACCGGAGGAACAGCCACTGCGTCCACCGGTAGTACTCGGGATCAGACGTATGCAGGCGGCGTGTCCAGTCGAAGGACATCCCCATCCGGTCGAAGGAGGCCGCCTGCTGCTCGATGTTGGCGTAGGTCCATCCCGAGGGCTCGATCCCGCGCTTGATCGCAGCGTTCTCGGCCGGCAGACCGAAGGAGTCCCATCCGATCGGGTGCAGCACGTTGAACCCCCGCATCCTCCGGTACCGCGCCACGACGTCACCGCCGCTGAACGCCTCCGCGTGGCCCATGTGCAGGTCGCCCGAGGGGTAGGGGAACATGTCCAAGGCGTAGAACCGCGGGCGAGGGTCATCGGGATCGTCCGCGGCTCGGGACAGGCCCTCTTCGGCCCACACCTTCGCCCACTTCGGCTCGATCTCGGACGCGTCGTAGCGGCGGCTCATGATCGGGAGATGGTAGCGGAGGCGAGAGAGGCGCCCGGGAGGAGCATCCCAAGGATGGCGCCGTCCTCGCGGTTCGAACGGTAGGGTGCCGAGATGCAGCGAGTCCGCCTGTCCCGCCGCGCGACCATGGTGGCGATCGCCGTCGCGCTCGCAGCGATCGTCTTCTCACTGGCTGCGGGAACGACGGCGGCGCCCTGCGGCCGGGACATCGTCGGGACGCCGGGAGATGACGTACTCGTTGGCACCCGCTGTGCCGACACGATCCACGGCGGGGGCGGCCACGACAGCATCGACGGACAGGGCGGGGACGACGTGATCGTGGGCGGAGCCGGACGTGACGCGCTGCTCGGCGGATCGGGTGCGGACCGCCTGTTCGGGGGCACCGGGTCCGACGTCATCTTCGGGGAGGGCGGCGACGACCGTGCCCGTGGCGGTTCGGGTGCGGACGTGTTCACAGGTTCTGACGGGAACGACACCTTCCGCGGCGGCTCGGGCGATGACGTCTTCTACGGCGAAGGCCGGCGCACTGGGACCGATCGCTTCTTCGGTGAGGGTGGCGACGACATGGGCTATGGCGCCGACGGCGACGACGTCATTCGGGGCGGTCCCGGACGCGACCTCCTCTACGGTGGCAACGACGACGACGTGCTCGACGGAGGCCTCGGTGCCGACGTCCTGGACGGCAACGCGGGCGGGCGCGATGCCGCCGACGGCGGCGAGGGACCCAACGGACACGACATGTGCTTCGGCGCCGAACGGGCGCGCCACTGCGCCTCGGGAACGGCACCTTCCGGGGAACCGATCGCAGGCCTGTCGTGCGCAGGGCTCGCTGCCGACCTCGCCGGGACCGACGGCGACGATGTGCTCGTCCTGTCGATGACCCAGGCCGATCGCAACGGCGACGGCCGGATCACGGTCGTCGGTCTGCAGGGCAACGACCTGATCCAGGGGTCCGATCGCACGGATGAGATCGAGGTCCTGTGCGGCGGGGCCGGGGACGACAGCCTGAACGGCGCGGGCGGCGACGATCGGCTCTTCGGTCAGACGGGGTCCGACGGCATCTTCGGCCGGGACGGGCGGGACCGGCTCTCCGGAGGGCTGGGCAACGACGTCATCACCGGCGGAGCGGGCTCCCTGGAGGACGACGACGTCATCGACGGCGGCGGCGGTGAGGACCTGCTGATCGGCTCACGAGGCGACAACGCGATCGACGCCGGTCCGGGTGATGACGTGGTGCTCGCGGCTCGCGGTGTGGACCGGGTCTTCGGAGGAACCGGTGCCGACATCCTCTACGGCGACCTCCACACCGACACGCTGAACGGAGGCGGGGGTCGTGACCGCCTCTACGGCGGCGATCAGAACGACGCCCTGCGCGGCGGTGACGGGGCCGACTACCTCGACGGCAACCGTGGCGCGTTCGACACCGCGAACGGGGGCAGGGGTCCCGATCGGTGCGTGAACGTCGACACGCGGCGACGCTGCTGATCCGGCCTCAGATGGGGGAGGGATCCAGGACGAGCGGGGGAAGCGGGTCCTGGGTGAAGTCGAACGCGCCGGAGAGATCACCGAGGATCGGCAGATCCTCGCGGATGGTCGGGCGTGGTTCGCTCGGCTTGCCGGGCAGGCGCTCGCTGTCCAAGAACCGGTCCTCGATGAACTTCAGGTAGGCGTCGAACGACAACGTCTGGTGATCGATGTAGCCGCTCTTGGCGTAGGGCGAGATCACCATGGCCGGGACCCTGAGGCCATAGCCGTTCACGTCCACGACCGGCGGTTCGACGTGATCGTAGAAGCCGCCCCAGTCATCCCAGGTCAGGAAGATCGCGGAAGACCCCCAGTCCGAACCGCTCATCACGGCGTTGATCATCCGGGTGACGTGCGCCTGGCCGGCCCGGATCGTCGCCCTGCCGACGTTCGGATGCTCGCCGTTGCCCCCTCCCGGGACGATCCACGACACCGAGGGGAGCCGGCCTTGCTCGGCCGCACGCGTGAAGGCGTCCCAGCCCTGGATGTTGTCGCTGAGGCCGGAGCCGCTGCTGGCGACGAACCCCGGGAGGACGTTGCGGGTCGGCGCCGTGTTGGGCCCCTGCGGCTGATCGCACGGCGGATCCCAGCATGTTCCGCCGCCGACGTAGAAGCCCCACGACACATCTGCGTCATCGAGCAGGCGCGTGACGTCGGTCCATCCGTAGATCGGGTCCTCTCCGTAGTTCCAGGCCTCGTCGTCGGGTTTCAGGTCGACGTTCGAACGGCACGTCTGCACGTCGCTCGGATCGCTGCACACCGCGGACCAGCCCGACATCAAGAACAGATGGGCTGGCAGCGTCCACGAGTCCGTCGGCGCGAACATGCGGTCCTGCAGCACGAAGCGCTGCGCGTAGGTCCAGTAGTTCGGGATGGTTGCATCGGTGTGATAGCTGACGACGTCGGGCTGCATCTCGGGACCCAGCATCGGAGCGCACCCGGGCGTCTGCGGATCGGTCCAGCACTTGTTCCGCAGATCGGGCATCGAGCGGATGAACCCGTCCATGGCGCCCCCGGCGATATCGATGTCCGACGCCTTCCAGTCGTGCGGGCCGCCGATCGCCCGTTGCGCGGTGGTGTGGTAGACGGGGGAACAGCCGCCGAGATAGGGGTTCGGGACGCAGACATCGACGCGACCCTGGGCGTCGGTCGGCAGGCCGTCGGCGCCCGGGAACGTGCCGAAGTAGTGATCGAACGAACGGTTCTCCTGGACGATGAAGATCAGGTGGTCGAGCTTCTGTATGCCCGTCGGCGACGGCGGAGACGCTGTGTCGGTCGGTGCCGGCCCCGAGCTCTCAGGCGGGTCCCCATCTCCCGGCTGGAGCGCGAGCGCGCCCAGTCCGACCGCGGCCGCGATGCCGAGAACGAGGAGGATCGTTCGGCGCGTCATGGTCCCGGACGCTACCAGCCGAGCTACACGGGCACGGGATCGAGGATCAGCGGCGGGCGAGGGTCCTGGGAGAAGTTGAATGCGCGGCGGATATCGCCGAGGATCGCCAGATCCTCGCGGATCGTCGGGCGTGGTTCGGCGGGCATACCCGGCAGGCGCTCGCCACCCAGGAAGCGATCCTCGATGAACTTCAGGTAGGCGTCGAACGACAGCGTCTGGTGGTCGATGTAACCGCGCTTGGCGTACGGCGAGATCACCAGAGCAGGGACGCGCAAGCCGTACCCGTTCACGTCCACGACCGGCGGCACGACGTGATCGTAGAAGCCGCCCCAGTCATCCCACGTCAAGAAGATCGCGGTCGACTCCCACGCGGGGCCCTTCATCACGGCGTTGATGAGGCGGGTCACATGTTGCTGGCCACGCCGGATCGTGCCTTCGAGGGCGGCCGGGTGCTCGCCGTTGCCCTCGGCCGGCACGATCCAGGACACGGCCGGCAGCTTCCCGGACTTCGCCGAGGTGTAGAAGGCGCCGTAGCCACGGATGTTGTCCTGCAGATCGGTCCCGGCGCTGTCCACGAACCCGGGGACCGGGTTGCGCGTCGCGTTCGTACGCGGCTTCGGGTCGGGCGAGCATGGCGGGTCGTCCCAACAGGTTCCACCGCCCACGTAGTAGCGCCACGGCACGTCGGCCCCGTCGAGCAGCCGCGTGATGTCCGTCCAGCCATAGATCGGGTCCTGGCCGTAGTGCCACCTCTCCTGCCGCTCGTCCAACGACACGTCGGAACGGCACGTCTGCACGTCGCTCGGATCGCTGCACACGGCGGACCACCCCGACACCAAGAACAGATGCGCCGGCAAGGTCCAGGAGTCCGTCGGCGCGAACATCCGGTCCTGCAGCACGAAGCGCCGTGCGTAGGTCCAGTAGTTGGGGATCACCGCGGGGGTCAGGTAACTCAGGACGTCGGGCTGCCCCTTGGGGCCCAGGATGTTGCGGCAGCCCTTCTCGGAGGGATCGATCAAGCACGCGGTCTGAGCGTCCTTGAGTGATCGGATGAAGCCATCCATGGCTCCGCCGTTGATGTCTTCGTCCGACGCCACGTCGTCGTGCCGTCCGCCGACGAAGCGCTGGGAGGTCGAGCGGTACGGACGCGAGCAGCGGCCCAGGTAGGGGTTCGGGATGCAGACGTCGATCTCGCCTTGCGCGTCGCGCGGGAAGCCGTCGGCACCGGGGAACGTGCCGAAGTAGTGATCGAACGAGCGGTTCTCCTGGACGATGAAGATCAGGTGTTCGAGCTTCTGGATACCGCGAGGCTCGGCCGCCGGTGACACCGCGTCGCTCGGGCCCGGCCCCGAGGTCTCGGGCCGGTCGCCGGCCTCACCCCGAGGGAGCGCGAGCGCGCCCAAGCCCGCGACGACCGCGAGCGCGAGCGCCGGGAGGATCACTCGCCGCGACATAGCCTGACGCTACCAGCCGAGCTACACGGGGACGGGATCGAGGATCAACGGCGGGCGCGGGTCCTGGGAGAAGTCGAACGCACGGCGGATGTCTCCCAGGATCGGCAGATCCTCGCGGATCGTCGGGCGTGGCTCGACGGGCTTGCCCGGCAGACGCTCGCCTCCGAGGAACCGATCCTCGATGAACTTGAGATAGGCGTCGAACGACAGTGTCTGGTGGTCGATGTAGCCGCGCTTGGCGTACGGCGAGATCACCATCGCGGGGACCCGCAGACCGTAGCCGTTCACGTCTACGACGGGGGGTTCCACGTGATCGTAGAAACCGCCCCAGTCATCCCACGTCAAGAAGATCGCGGTGGACCCCCACGCCGGCCCCCGCATCACGGCGTTGATCAGCCGTGTCACGTGGCGCTGGCCGCTCCTGATCGTTCCCCGCAGAGCGGCCGGGTGCTCGCCGTTGCCCTCGGCGGGCACGATCCAGGACACGGCGGGCAACTTCCCGGACTTCGCCGAGGTGTAGAAGGCGCCGTAGCCGCGGATGTTGTCCTGCAGATCGGTCTTCGCGCTGTCGACGAACCCGGGGACCACGTTGCGCGTCGCCGTCGAGCGTGGCTTCTCGTTCCGAGGACAGGGCGGGTCGTCCCAACAGGTTCCACCGCCCACGTAGTAGCGCCACGGCACGTCGGCCCCGTCGAGCAGCCGCGTGATGTCCGTCCAGCCGTAGATCGGGTCCTGGCCGTACTGCCACTGCGTCTCGGGCTCATCCATGCCCACATCCGACCGGCACGTCTTCACGTCGCTCGGATCGCTGCAGAAGGCGGACCAGCCGGACACCAGGAACAGGTGCGCCGGCAACGTCCACGAGTCCGTCGGTGCGAACATCCGGTCCTGCAGCACGAAGCGCCGCGCGTAGGTCCAGTAGTTGGGGATCACCGCAGGCGTCATGTAGCTCATGACATCGGGCTGTCCCTTCGGACCCACGATGCTCTTGCAACCTGTCTGCGAAGGATCGGACCAGCACGCGCTCTGGCGGGGGTTGAGAGACTCGATGAAACCGTTCATGGCCCCGCGGTTGATGTCGATGTCAGAGGCTACGTCGTCGTGCGGCCCGCCGATGAACCGCTGCGACGTCGACCGGTACGGACGCGAGCACCCGCCGCGGATGGGGTTGGGGACGCAGACATCGATGCGTCCCTGGGCGTCGCGCGGGAAGCCGTCGGCACCGGGGAACGTGCCGAAGTAGTGATCGAACGAGCGGTTCTCCTGCACGATGAAGATCAGGTGATCCAGCTTGCGGATCCCGCTCGGCCCAGCCAGCGGAACGGGGTCCGTGCCGACCGGTGTGAACGTCGGCGCGGCATCGGGCACACGGGGGGCTGGCGACGTCGTCAGGGGGGCCGCCGTCCCCGCGCACGCGGTCAGCCCCAGGACGAGCGCCACCGCGAGGCGGACGCGTCCGTGCACGCGGGTCCTCGTCATGGGGCGGGACCCTAACAGGGCGACCCCGGCATCCCGCGCTCACGTAACGGGACGTTCCTGCATGCCCCAAGGCGACCCGTGGTCGGTCAGGAGATCGAGGAAGGGCAGAGGCTCGAACGCCTCTGGCCCGAGCACGCCGGCGCCCGACCACGACCCGTTCGCCAGCAGTTCCAACGCGATCACAGGGTTGATCGCCGTCTGCCACACCACCGCTTGCGCTTGGTCACGACCCCAGGTCTCCTCGTTGTCCACCACGTGATAGAGGTAGACCTCGCGGGGGCCGCTGTCCTTCCCGGTGCCGGTGACCCACGTCCCGGCGCAGGTCCTGCCGCTCATCTGCGGCCCGAGCGTGGCCGGGTCGGGCAGACACGCCGCCACGACGTCGCGAGGGCTCACCTGCTGCCCGCGAACCGTGACGGGCTCGGTACGATCCAGGCCGAGTTTCCCCAAGGTCTTCAGGACCTCGATGAACTCCTCACCGAGCCCGTACTTGAACGTCGCCCGCCGGCAGTCCACCCAGCGCGGGATGAGCAGGACCTCCTCGTGCTCCACGTGCACGCACTCCACCGGCCCGATGCCCTCGGGGAACGTGAAGACCTCGGGCTCGCTGAACGGCGGCAGGGTGAACCAGCCGCGGTCCTTCTCCCACACCACCGGTGGGTTCAGGCACTCCTCGATCGTGGTCCAGATGCTGAAACCGGGAGCGAAGTCATAGCCGGAAACCACGAGGTTCGCTCCGTCGCGGACGCCGGCCTCGTCGATCTGGCTGAACAGGTGATCCTGGGCGTAGCGAGCGAAGACGTCGGAGAGGCCGGGCTCCACGCCGATCCCGACCAGCGCGAGCAGGCCGCGCTCCTCCCACGTGGACGCTTTGGCGAACTGCTCATCCCCCAGCTTGACCCCAGTGAGCGAGTGCGGCTGGTCCGGGTGCGGGGTGGAGAGCGACATCGCCATGTCCAGGTAGGTGGCGCCCGCCTCGAACGCCCCATCGAAGATGGGCATCACGAACCGCGGGTCTACGGCGTTCAGGACGTGCGTGATGCCCAGGCTCTTCGCGAGTCCGGCCACCGCACCAGCGTCGGATGCGTCGACCTGGGCGGCACTGAAGCGGCCGGTACCGCCGTCGTAGCGATCGACCACCGAGCGAGCGCGTGCCTCGTCGTAGTCGGCGAACACGATGTGCTCGTAGAACTTCCGGCGCGCCGCGATCGGTGCGATGGCCGCACCGACACCGCCCGAACCGAGCACCAGGATCCTCATCGTCGGCGGAGTTTACGTGGCGCACCGGCCCGGAGGCCAGAACCCCCCGGCTATCCTCAGCCGGGTGAAACATCGGAGGGGATGGCGACTGCTCGCACTCACGGTGGTGAGCGCCGTGACCGCCGCCGCATGCGTGGGCGACGGCACCGAGTCGTCGACGGTCACGCCCACGGACACGGTCACCGCCACCGGAACCCCCGATGCCTACGACGAGCCGCGGCCCGTCGATGCAAGCGCCTTCGCGACGCGCTGGCCCATCAAGCACGTCGTGTTCCTCATCAAGGAGAACCGCTCCTTCGACAACCTCTTCGGCACGTACCCGGGCGCCGACGGTGCGACCACGGCGGATGACCACGGGACCGAACGGCCGCTGCTGCCCGGTGAGGATCAGCGCCAATCTCTCGACGTCCCGCACTGCCGTCAATGCGCCCTCGACGCCGTCAACGGAGGCCGGATGGACGGCTTCAACATCGGCCCCGAAGCCGATGCGGTCGGTTTCACGCAGATGGGAGCCGAGCAGATCCCCGCGTATTGGGCCCTCGCAGAGGACTACGTGATCTCCGACCGGTTCTTCGCGTCGGTGCTGGGTCCGTCGTTCCCCAACCACCTGTTCACCATCGCGGCGACCTCGGGCGGAACGGTCGACAACCCCCGGGTGCCCACCGACACCTTCGCCGAGAGGATCACCGCCGGCTACGCGAAGACGTGGGGGTGCGACATCCCGTCGGGGACCGTCACGGTGATCGACGCCGAGGGCGAGGAGTCGCAGGTGCCGCCGTGCTTCGATTTCCTCACCGAGGGCGACCTGCTCAACGAGGCCGGCATCCCGTGGGCGTACTACGGTGCGACGAACACGCAGTACGGCTACATCTGGTCGGCGTACTCGGCGATCCGTCGCTACCGCGAGAACCCTGAGCGCTGGGCCGAACATATCCGCCCCGTCGACCGCGTGATCGGCGACATCGAAGAAGGACTCCTGCCGCCCGTGACGTGGATCACACCGCGTGGCGAGCTGTCGGATCACCCGGGGAACATGAACTCCTTCTGCCACGGACAGAACTGGACCGCCGAGGTCGTGAACGCGATCATGCAGAGCCCGGACTGGCGCGACACCGCGATCTTCATCACCTGGGACGACTACGGCGGCTTCTACGACCACGTGGCGCCGGTGGAGCTGGACCCCTATGGGCTGGGGATCCGGGTGCCCCTGCTCACCGTCTCGCCCTACGCGGAGTCCGGCACGATCGACAGCCGGCAGGGCGAGTTCTCGAGCGTGCTGCGGTTCATCGAGGACAACTGGGGACTCACCCAGCTCACGCGGCGAGACGCGATAGCAGGGAACCTGGCGTACAACTTCGACTTCGCGCAGGAGCCGCGGACGCCCGAGTTGCTCCCGATCCGCGACGACTGCGAAGGTCCGGTGTTCGAGGGTCCCGAGAACACCTGAGGGCCGCTAGAAGCCGGGTTCGCGCCCGAAGGCACGGAACGGCTCACCTTCGTACGTGGCGAGAGCGTGCGACCAAGCAGCGAGAGCGGCGTGGATCGCCTCGTCTTCCTGGACGAGCCACGAGAGGTGGCGGAGCCCGTGCTCCACGACCTGCGACAGATGCACCTCGGTCGGTCCCCCCGTCGCATGCCCGCGCGCGAGCTCGGCCCGTGTCACGACCTCGACCTCGTAGGAATCCGGCAGATCCGCGGGCGGCTCGATCACCACGAGGAAGGTCAGCACGATCTCGCGCCCGACGACCCGCCACGACGTGGAGTGCACCATCACGGGAGAGACCCCGAGCGCTGCGATCGCATCGGCGATGGACTCCCCCGGGTCCAGATCCGGGTCCCACGCTGCCCGCACCGTCTCGAGCCCGTGCGGGTAGACGTGACGGATCCCGGACACGTCCAGGAACAAGACGACGGCTTCGAGCGAAGGCTGACCCACGGCCGAACCTTACCGGTGCGGAGCGCAGGTTCTCGATCGGGGCTAGCGCGTCAAGAGCGCCAGCAACACCAGCGCGACGATCACCACGGCGAGGCCGATCAGCGCCGGGCGGCGCTGCGAGGGACCCTCACCCCGCGGTGACGGCTCCGGGATCATGAAGGGATCGTCGAAGGGCCCCTTCCCATGGTTCGGCGGGGTGCCTCCCTGTCGGAACGACATGCAGCGAGCCTACTCCCCGACGCGAAGGTCCCCACGCCTCGGCATCGTGATGACCAACTTGCCCAACGTGTGCTCGTTCGTGAAGTCGCTGAGGGCCTGCGCTGCATCCCCGAGGGCGTAGGTCCGGCGGATCGCAGCACGCGCCGTGCCATCGACGACGAGGCCGGCGATCGCCCCCAGGAGCGACGGGTCGCCGTTCACGTTCGACACCTTGACGCCGCCGATCTCCGTGTTCTCACCCGCCGCCCCCAGCGCCGAGACGGCCCATCCGCCGTCGCGAACCAGAGCGGCGAGCGGCGAGAACGCATCCGGATCGCGATCGACCAGGTCGATCACGGTACCGACGCCGTCGTGATACAGCTCGCGTACCGCTGCCGCGAGATCGTCCGTGTAGTCGACGGTCTGCGCAGCACCCAGGCCCATCACGAAGTCCTCGTCACCCGGGCGCGCCGAGGCGACCACGTGCGCACCACGCGCCGCGGCGAGCTGCAGCGCGAATGCCCCGACCCCTCCGGTCGCGCCGACGATCAGGGTCGGTGACCCGATCACGAGCTCCCCGGCATCCACCGCGCCCAGCCCGTGGTGCCCGCGACGCCGAGCGATCCGGCCTGTTCCTCGTCCTGGCCCTCCGGCGTATGCGCGAGCATCTTCGCTTGCGGCGTCGACAGCTGCGCGAAGGACCCATCGCGGCGGCAGAGAAGTTCGGACCGATGATGGACGAGATGGGAGCACGTGATCGGCGTACGTTGCAGAGCGAGGGCGATATATCGCTGATGTCGCTGATCAGCGAGTGGGATTCGCACGATGCGATGCACGCGGCCTCGGAGAGATACGGCGACGAGATGAATGCAGCTGCTGCACCGAAGTCCTCCAGTGGGACACGTTCATCTGGCACCAGAGATGATCAGGCCCACGGACCGATACGAGATCGAGATGCGACCAAGCCATCATTGTCGTCTAACCAAGGGTCGCCTCGCTGTTCTGACAGATCCTATCGCTCCGCGCGCTCATCGTGAACCCTACCGGCCACGATGGAGAGCCCTGCGCTCCCCCGCGATCGAGTCCTCATCCTCGTCGGAGCCAAGACCGCTCGGGTATCGGTCAGGGGCGCGAACGGGCGCTTCGGATCCGTCGCGACACCGGAAGCGCGTACCAGAACCACGCGTAGACGAGGACGAGACTCCCGGCGACGATCGTCGCGGCGACCGCCCCGAACAAGACGTCGAATACCATGAAGACGGAGCCTGCCATGGCGAGCGCGAGGAAGAAGATGCCGCCGGCGGCCAGGTGATCCTGCGTGATGATCATCTCTTCCTTCTCGGCCGCGGTCTCCTCCTCCAGCCGCCGGAACCGATGCCGGTGGTAGGCCGCCGGCCCGATCAACAGCGCCGACGCGACGGCTGCGCACCCGAGCGAACCCGCGTACACGCTTCGGCCCAGATCGTCCGCCTCGGTGAAGCCGCTGTTGAAAGGCAGGACCAAGAGGAAGGCGAATAAGACCTGCACGCCGGGGAGGGCGATGCGCAGCTCGTTCAGGAGCTCGATCAGCTTTCGATTGAGCCGCTCTTTCTCTTGCTCCTCGTCACCCATCGACGGGACCCTAGCGGATCCTGGTGGATGTTGCGCAGCCCCTTGCGGATACAAAGGGGGAATGGGTAGAGTGCCGCGTCGAACGTCAGGATTATGGTTCGTGCAGGTCAAGGCTGTGACCAACGGTTGCAGCGGATCGGCAGCGGGCGTCGACCCCGCCGAGGGAGAGCCGCTGCCCAAGAGACATCGGAATCGTCGGCATCCCCAAACATGAGGGGCCGTGGTGACAGAAGGCTCGAGAGGAGGCAGATGATGGGTTCTGGCGGCAAGGATCGAGCGGAGGGCACGTGGGACGAGGCGAAGGGCAAGGTCAAGGAGACCGTCGGCGAGGTGACGGACGATCGATCCCTGGAGGCGGAAGGTAGGAAGGATCAGGCGAAGGGCAAGGGGAAAGAGGCCCTCGGCCATGCAAAGGATGCGGTCGAGAAGGCCAAAGAGAGCGTGAAAGACGCCTTGGACTGAAGTCACTACCTTTTCGCGTCTGGAGGGGAGGGGCCGAGTGCATGTGCTGTGGCTGCGGTGAGCCTCACGAGGTCCACGGAGCCGCGCGAAACATCACCGACGAGGATCGCAAGAGGGCGGCCGTCGAGAACATCGAGACGACGCTCCGCACGAAGAGACCAAGCTCTATCGCTGCCGAGGGACGAAGGGAGAGGACATGTACGGAACTCTCGGGATGCTCGCGCAGAACGGCGGTAACACCCACACCATCCTGTGGGTCATCGCGGCCGTTCTCGTGATCGCCGGCATCGTTTCTATCGTCCGAGGAGCGGTCCTCGCCGGGGCCGTCCTCATCGTCCTCGGACTCCTGGTGGGACCAGGAGGGGTGAGCATCTTCAACTAACAGGGAAGTACGAGGTCGCCCTCGACCAGGGCGCAGCCAGCAGAGGGAGGAACGGTGCGTGGATAATAGTGCGGTTCTTTGGGTGGTAGTCGGCGTGGTGGGGCTTCTCGTCTTGATGTTCGTGTTTCGCAGGGGGGGCGCGAGACGAGGTTCGGTCGGAGGGTCGGGCGGCCGAGGTGGGTTCCGCGGGAGGTTCCGCCGCCGCTAGGTTGGGTGGCCCCGACAGCAGTCGCTTCCCGCCATTTCGGCGTCGCCCGTCGAGCCGTACAACGGACTCATCGCGGGCCTCGGTGTACCGTGGTGCCGATGGGCGAGCCCGACTCAACTACCTGCCCGATCTGCGGTGAGGGCACCCTGCGCACGATCGATTTCGGCGACCAGCGGCCGGAGAGCCGTCAGGTGCAGACTTTCACATGCGGCCACGAGGTCGAAGGCGCGCGGCTCGAAACAGCCGACGCCGATCGGCTCGACGTGGAGCGCCGCACGTCGGAGGAGACCGTGACTCCCGCCGACGCCGAGGAGTAACCGTCTCCGCTGCTTGGTAGGGCACGGCGTCGGTCTACCGTCGGCCGGCTCGTACAAGTACTCACCTGATCCCCGGATCCGTCAGGCCTGCCGTCATCCTCGTGGGGCACTCCGAACATCTCGCCACCCCTGAACCTCGTCCGGCCGGATGAGCCCCATCACCCCGCCGCCGACCGGCAAGCGCGACCGTTCATGAACTAGCTCTTGCCCGCGTCACGAACCTTCCGCTCGACCTTGCCAGCGACGTCCTGGACCGTGCCCTTGGCCTTCTGAACGGATCCTTTGGCCTGAAGACTCCGGTTCTTCGTTGCCTTCCCGGCCGCCTTCTTGGCCGACCCTTCAACCTTGTTCGCCTTCCCCTTGGCCTGCCTCGCTGTCCCTGCCATGGAGCACCTCCCGGCTCGGTCTCCTGTTTCCGCCGTTCCTGCATCGCGCGAACCGTCCGCTTTGTCCTTTCTTCGACGGCCGAGCCTTCCCGTCACGACGCCGAACACGACGAGTCGGTCTGATCATTCCTACCCTCCGCCTCCACGGATTCGATCGTCCGTCACCTCGCCAACGGTCTCCTTGACCTTGCCCTTCGCCTCGTCCCAACGTGCCCTCTGCTCGATGCTTGCTGGCAGAGCCCGACGTCTGCCTCCTGAGGAAGCGTTAGGGCTTCTGAGTCTCCGACCCCTGTGATCCGCTTGGACCGGGTGTCGGTAGCCCATCGTCGTCGTGCGCGTCCATCAGGTGCTGCGACAACTCTTCTTGTGTGGGGAACGTCTGCCTGCACATGTGGCAGGTGGCGATCTCTTCGTCGCCCGCCTGCATATCCCTCTCGGTCATCCTGTCCTCCTCCGAGTCAGTCTCCTTCGACATATTCGCCTCGTCGGAGGCTCGAGACAAGAGCCTTCCTTCGTCGGTGTGGCCGCCGCGTCCTCCTGGAGTCACGTGGGCAGGGAAGCCACGAGGAGATCGGCGGCGGACCGGCACGGAGCTCGCGCGTGGGCCACGTGGGCGCTATCAACCCAAGGGGTCCGGGTCAGTCAGGGGCACGACCCGGGACCCGCCATAGGAGGAGAAGAGCTGGACCTCGCGTCCATCCGTCGAGCTGACGAGGAGGTCTAGCTCCTCGTGAGGGCGTATCCGGTTCATCACGCCGCGGTAGTACTCGGTCTGGGGGCGTTCGGCGTGGTCACGGATATCTGCGCGATCCTGGCACCGTAGGGCGTCTCCGGCATGTTCACGAGCTCGACGCCCCGAGACTTGGACCCTATGGGGTCCTCGTCGGATCCTCTGAGGACGTTCCCGATCCCCTGAGTGCCGAGCGCGGGTTCGCCTGTGAGATGGTTCCTCGGTGGCGGGCAAGGCGACGTCCGTGGAGGACGTGATGCGCGGGGTGGCGGGGGGCGCCATCCTGGGAGTGCCCTTGCTCTACACCCAGGAGACCTGGGTGCACGGGCGGAGCGTGTCGGCGTTGGTGATCCTCGCGGGGCTGATCGTCACGTTCGGCGTGAACATGGCGCTCTCGTACTTCGTGGGGTTCCGGCCGGGGCGGACCCACCGGCCGACGGAGGATGCCCTGGTCGGGATGGGGCTGTCCGTCCTGCTGTCCGCCCTCCTGCTCGTGCTGCTGGACCGGATCGGGCCGGGAACATCGCTTGAGAACGCCTTGGGCGTGACCGTTCTGACCTCGATCCCGGTCAGCATGGGTTTCTCCGTAGGGGTGGCGCTCGCGCCGCGCCACGGGGGCGAGAAGGCCGAGCAGATCCAGGGTGGGGGCGCCGACCTGCTGGTCGCGGCGGCCGGGGCTCTGGTGTTCGCCCTGAACATCGCTCCCACGGCCGAGCCGGTACTGCTGGCCGCCGAGCTGGACGGCGTCCGCCTCGCCCTTTTGGTGGTGGCCTCCCTGCTGCTTCCCTACCTCATGGTCTTCTACGCCGAGTTCGGCGGACGAGAACAGCGCGTCGCGAGCGATGGCGCGACCCAGGGGCCGATCACCGAGACACTCTTGGCCTACGCCGTCGCGTTCGTCATCTCGGCCGCGATGCTCGCGATGTTCGGTCGCGTGGATGCGGTGAACGGCGCCACGACGGCGCTGGTGGTCACGCTGGCGTTCCCGGCCTCGGTCGGGGCAGCGCTCGGGCGGTTGCTCATATGACCGGCGAGCGAGACCTTCGGAGCCCCGGCATCCGGCGGGAGCGGACGCCGTTCGAATGGGCGGCTGCTGCTTGTTTCGCTCACCGCCACCCTCGCCGTGGTAGCCGGGCTCGTGGTGAGCGGGTTCACGGGGCCTCGCGGCCCGGCCGATCTGCGCGTCACCGTCGCCGACGTTGGCGGACCGGCGAGCGGCGGGCGGCTCCTGGAGGTCACCGTCACCAACGACGGCGGAGCCAGTGCTGAGAACGTCATCGTCGAGGTCACCGCGGGCGATGTCATCCGCCAGGTGGAACTGGACCTGGTGGCGAAGGGCGACACCGAGTCCGCGGCAGTCGTCGTCCCCGTCGATGCCACGGGGCCGCCTCGCGCCGAGGTCATAAGCTACACGAACCCGTGAGTCCCAAGGCCGTCGCTCATCATCCCCCGAGGTACGACGAGTTCCCCGCTACCAGGACGAGTCCAGGACCGCGTTGGCCAGCGAGGACACGCACGCAGACGCAGGGCCGGCCGCTGATCCGAAGTAGGTGCCGGTCCTGGCGCTGTCGCGCAGCATGAAGCACGTGCCCGACCGCGACCACGCGGCCAGGTTGATCTGGTCGCCGGCCGTGACCACCGGAACCCCCACGGCAGGGACGTCGTTCGAGACCGATCCAGGGCCGGTCGATGCGCCACCGGCGGGCACGAACGTCAAGGACGACTCGATCGTGGCGAGCCTGGCCGCGTTGCACACCGAGTAGGTGTCGAAGTTCGTGTAGCAGATCTTCGCGGTGGCGATCGCGGTGCGGACGCCCGACTGGGCGGCCTTGTCGTTCGCCCGGTTGCGGGCCCCAAGGAGCGTCGGCAGAGCGACCGCGACCAAGACACCGATGACCAGAACGACCACCATCAGCTCGATCATGCTGAAGCCGTCGTGCGCGCGAACGCGCTTCACCGGTTCGAGCATCTCTTCGTTCGCCTCTTCCCTCGACCCACGCACATCGGATGGCGCGCGTACCCGGAAGGCCTCGGCTCGTGGGGGCGCACGCTGAAGACCTGCGCCGGTCGCGAGGTGATCACCCATCGGCGGGCAGGACGCTCGAGGCCCCCAGATGACCGACCCCCGAGGCGTCGTCCAGACGACGGCCCTCGTGCTACCGCCCCGTCGGCGCCGAGCCGAGGTCACGAGCTTCCAGCCAGGACACGCCTAGTAGCACCCGCCCTTGTTCTTCGGGGAGTCGTTCCGAACGAAGTAGATCGAATCCTCACCGCGGGCTGTCTCGA
>JBKJXU010000070.1:0-2843 GCA_046716145.1 Actinomycetota bacterium | reverse complement strand
GGGCCTCTCCGTGGCCGACGATCCGCTGGCCGTGAAGCGCCTCATCGGCGTGCTGCCCGAGGAGCTGCCGCTCTACGACCGGCTCTCCGGCGAGGAGTACCTGCACTTTGCCGGGCGCATGCACGGCCTGGATCGCGCGGAGACGCGGCGGCGCACGGACGAGCTGCTGGAGTTCCTCTCCCTGGCTGAGGACCGCGGCCGGCTCATCGTCGACTACTCGCAGGGCATGAAGAAGAAGGTTGCGCTCGCCGCCGCCCTCATCCACAGCCCGAAGGTGCTGTTCCTGGACGAGCCGCTGAACGGCATCGATCCCATCTCCGGTCGCATCGTCACCGATCTCCTGCGCCGGCTGGCCGGCCGCGGCGTAACGCTGTTCTTCACCTCGCACGTGTTGGACGTCGTGGAGCGACTCTGCGACGAGGTGGCGATCATCGACCACGGCCGCATGGTGGTCCAGGGCACCCTCGCCCAGATCCGTGCCCAACGGGAGCTCGGCCAGAACGCCTCCCTGGAGGACGTGTTCCTGAAGCTGGTGTCCGCCGACGTCACGCGGGAGGACCTCACCTGGATCGCCTGATCGCGCTCGTCACCATGCGCTTCCGGCTCGATCTGCGGGGCGTGATGCGCGCCCGCGAGCGTCTTCTGGGCCTGCTCCTGCTCGTGCCCGGCCTCCTCATCTTCTCCGGCCTCACCGCCGTGATGTCGTTCGTCGGCGTGCGGGCGCTCGTGAACACGGATCCGGACGGTCTCCTGCCCGCGATCTCCCTCTTCGCGACCTTCATCGGGATCTTCTGGGCCGCCTCGCCGCTGCTCTCCGGCGTGGCGCTCACCGAGACCCACGACCTGTCGCGGCTGCTGCACTTCCCGGTACCCCTCCCCGTGCTCGTCGCCTCGTCCCTTCTCGCGAACCTCGCGCAGCCCCTGGTGATCGCCGAGCTGCCCATCGTGGTGGCCCTCGCCGCCGCCCTCTCCGATGGCGCGCGCACGTTGCCCGTGACGCTGTTCGGCGTGGGCTCCAGCTTCGTGCTCATGCTGGCCTGCGCGCAGCTCGTGGGCCTCCTGCTGCACGGCGCCTCACGTCGCCGACGGCTGCACGATCTCGCCATCTTCCTCGGCCTCGCCGTGAGCTTCGCCATGAGCCTCCTGCCCCTGCTGTTGCTCTCGGGCGGCCTGCGCGCCTCCGCGCCCCTTCTGCGGGCGTCGCTCGACAGCGACCTCGTCGCCCTCTCCCCGTTCGGGTGGGGCGTGCGCTCGGCGGTGCACGCGGGCCAGGGCCAGGTGGGGCCGGCCGCTCTCTACGCCGGCCTGTCCCTGCTGGCCATCCTGGCCGTGGCCGCGCTGTCCTCCGTCCTCGTCGGACGCGTCTACCGCGGCGAGATGGACAGCGGGATCGATACCAGCCGTGCGCTGCGGCCCGCGCGCATGCCGTTCTCCGGGCCGCTCGGCGCGCTCGTGGAGAAGGACCTGCGCTCGGCGTGGCGGGACCCGGCGCTGAAGGCCAGCCTCTTCATGGGCCTCGTGGGACCGCTCGTCTTCGTGACGCTCCTGTCGCGGAGCGCTCCCTCGCCCGGCAGCACCACGCCCGTGTTGCTCCTTGCGCTGTTCCTGGGCTCGTCCGGTTACGGCGCGAACGCGTTCGGTATGGAGCGCCGCGGCATCGCTCTCCTTCTGTCCCTGCCCGTCGAGCGCTGGCGCATCCTGGTGGCGAAGAACATCGGCGCCCTCGTCCTGCGCGCGCCGGGTCTGCTGACCCTGGTCGCGGCGACGCTGCTGCTCGCTTCGCCCGCGTTGCTGCCCGCCGCGCTCAGCGTGGCCCTCGTGGTGCTGATCTGCGCCGCCGCCGTCGACAACTTCTCGTCGGTGCTCCTCGCGCAGCCGCTCCCCGATGCGGGCCGTAACCCGTGGAGCGGCGCCGCGGCCGGCTCGCGAGGACTCACTGGCGCCTTACTGTCCCTGCTGCTGCTGGTGGCCGCGCTGCTGCTTTCCTCGCCCTTCGCGTTCCTGGCCTGGTTGCCCCTCCTTCTGGGACAGCCGCGCCTCTGGTTCGTGACGATCCCCCTGGCGCTGGCCGGCGCCCTGGCCGTCTACGCCATGCTGGTGTCCGCGGCCGGCGGCTTGCTGCAGCGCCGGGAACCCGAGCTCCTGGAACGGATGCTGGGGGAGGAGTGAGGGTCGCGATCGCCGGCCTGGGTCTGGTGGGCGGCTCGCTGGCCCTGGCGCTGCGGCGCGCGGGACATGACGTGGTCGGGATCGATCGGCCGGCGGTGATCCGGCGCGCGCGCGCGGCCGGTGCGCTCTCCGGCCGGGCGCCGAGCGTTTCCGCGGCTGCCCAGGGCGTGGATCTCGTGGTGCTCTGCGCCCCGCCGGACACGAACCTGCGGTTGCTCGAGGAGCTGGCTCGCGGCGCGCACGACGCCGTGGTGACGGACGTGACGAGCGTCAAGCAGCCGATCGTCCGCCTGGCCCGGACGCTGCGCTTGCGGCGCTTCGTCGGCGGCCACCCGATGGCTGGGCGTGAGCGCGGTGGCTTTTCGCAAGCGGATCCCGGCCTTTTCCGCGGCCGTCCCTGGATCCTGACGCCCATCGCCTCGACGGATCGGCTCGCGCTGCAGCGCGCCGAACGGCTGGCGCGGGCCGTGGGGGCGACGGTGGTGCGGCGGACCGCCGCCGCGCACGACCGCGCCGTGGCCCGCATCAGCCACCTGCCGCAGCTCGTGGCCTGGGCGCTGGCGGCGACGGGCGCGCGGGAGTCCGCCCTGGCCGGCACCGGCTTTGGCGACATGACGCGCCTGGCCAGGAGCCCTCGCGGGCTGTGGCGTCAGATCCTGGCCCAGAAAGCGGGA
>JBKJXU010000069.1:0-3183 GCA_046716145.1 Actinomycetota bacterium | reverse complement strand
TCCCGGAAGTTGAACCACTCGAACTCCATTCCGCAGCGGGGCGCGAGAGAGAGCCGGGCCGCGCGGGCCAGCACCCTCTTCAGGGTCTGCCGCGGGCAGACGGGCAGGGGCTGGCCCTTGTCGTCCTCGAAATCGCCGAGGAAGAACGCCACGTTGCCATCCCAGGGCACGCGCCTCCGGGTCTGCGGGTCCAGGCGCACGAGCGCGTCCGGATACCCTGAATGCCAACCCGTGTAGGTGGTGTTGTCGTAGCACACGTCGCCCGAGTCCCACCCGAAGACGACGTTGCAGAAGCCGAAGGACCCCTCCAGCGCGGAGGCGAACTTCTCGATGTGGATGTACTTCCCACGCAGGATCCCGTCGAGGTCGGTGACGGCGACCTTCACCTTCTGTGCGCCCATCTCGCGCAGCTCGGCAAGAAGGGTCGCGGACGGCGAGCGCGAGGTGTCCTGGTTCACGAAGCAGCCTCCCGGGCGCAGTGCTTTCAAAACAGCATAGCTCCGGCGGCGGTGCTAGACTCGCCGAGCCCGCACTCCGAGGCCGAACATGGCGACTTCCCTCCGTGCGCGCTTGCGCCGCCGGGCCGTGATCGGCCTCCTCGCGCTGCTCGCCGCGCCCGTCTCCGGCCAGGTCCCCGAGTACGAGGCGAAGTCCGAGTTCCTGGAACGGTTCACGAGGTTCATCGAGTGGCCAGCGGAGCCCGTGGGGGACGCGGCTGGCTCGCCGTTCGTCATCGGAGTCGTGGGGCGCGACCCGTTCGGCACCTACCTGGACGTGCTGGCCGCCAGCCGGCCCATCAAGGGCAAGTCGGTGCGAGTGCGCCGCCTGTCCGATTTCAACGATGTCGCCGGCTGCTGCCACCTCGTTTTCGTCTCCTCGTCGGAGGAGTCGAACCTGAAGCGCATCCTGGCCCGGACGGTCGGACGGCCGGTGCTCACGGTGGGTGACACGCCGGGCTACGCGGAGCACGGCGTGCTCATCAACCTCTACCAGGATGGCGGTCGCATCGGCTTCGAGGTGAACGAGGAGGCCGTGCGCAAGAGTGGCCTGCGGTTCAACTCGAAGCTGCTCCGCCTGGCGCGGCTGGTGGGGAGCCACAAGCCATGATCGCGCGTTCCTTCCGCGACCTGTCGATTCGCAGCAAGCTCGTGGCCATCATCCTGGGCAGCACCTTCCTGGCCCTGGGCGCGGCCTTCGCCTTCGTCATCGTCAACGACGTGCGGACGTTCCGCCGCGACATGGTCGAGGGTACCGAGCTGGTGGCGCGGGTGGTCGGCGAGTACAGCGTGTCGGACCTCGCCTTCGGCGACCAGCGCGAGTCGCAGAAGACCCTCGGATCGCTCGCCTCCACCCCGTCCATCGAGGCCGCCTGGCTCTACGACGAGAACGGCCGCGAGTTCTCGAGTTGGAGCCGCCAGGGGTCGGGAACGGCGCCCACCGGCCACGCCGATCCCACGGGCGGCCTTTCGTTCGACGGGGGAATGCTGCACGTCCCCCTGCCCATCGTCTACGTGGGTCTGGGCTATGGTCGCATCCACCTGGACGCCTCGACCGCGCTCCTGAACCAGAAGATCCGCGACCACGTGGTCGTCATGCTCGCGGCGCTGGTGCTGCTCCTCCTGCTGGCGGCGACCGTGGCTGTTCGCCTGCAGCGCGTGATCGCCGACCCCATCCTGGCTCTGGCGGACACCGCCCGCACCGTCTCCGAGAACCACGACTACTCCGTGCGCGTGACCCGCCCCGGAAGCGACGAGGTAGGACAGCTCTATGACGGCTTCAACGAGATGCTCGCGCAGATCGAACGGCGCCAGGTGGAGCGCGAGCAGGCGGACCGCAGGACGCGCGAGAAGAGCCGGTTCCTGGCCAACATGAGCCACGAGCTGCGCACGCCGCTCAACTCCATCATCGGTTTCTCGGAGATCCTGCTCGGCAAGCTCGAGGACAAGCTTTCCGCGCGCGAGCTCAAGTTCCTGCAGAACATCCACGCCTCCGGACAGCACATGCTGGGGATCATCAACGACATCCTGGACCTCTCGAAGGTCGAGGCCGGGAAGATGGAGGTCCACCCCGAGAAGGTCTCGATCGTGGCCGTCGTGGAGTCCGTGTGCAACGTCATGAAGGGCGTCTCCACCCGCAAGGGGGTGACGATCGAGGTGGGTCTGCCCGCCGGTCTCCCCGTCATCGAGGCCGACCAGGTGAAGGTGAAGCAGATCCTCTACAACCTGGCGAGCAACGCCGTGAAGTTCTCGCCGCCGGGCGCCACCGTGCGCATCTCGGCCCGCGCTCTGGGGCCGACGGAGTCGCCTCTGGGCCAGGAATCGGTGGAGCTCGTGGTGCAGGATCACGGCCCCGGCATCGATCCCCTGGAGCACGCGAAGGTCTTCGAGGAGTTCCAGCAGGCGACCTCGGCCTCCGGCTCCGGCTCGGGCGCGGCGATCGAGGGCACCGGCCTCGGGCTCACTCTCGTGCAGCGCTTCGTCGAGCTGCACGACGGCCTCATCCGCCTCGACAGCCACGCGGGTGCGGGGACGACGTTCACCGTCGTCCTCCCCCGTCAGTTCCGCGGGTCACCCGCGCCGGCCACCGCCGCAGGCACCGTCGTGGCGCCCGGGGGAGGCACCCGTATCCTGGTCGTGGAGGACGAGCCGGCGCCCTACAAACGTCTCGCCCAGGAGCTGTCCGCCGCGGGCTATGCGCCCGTCTGGGCGCGGACCGGGGAAGAGGCGGTGAGCCTGGCGCGCGGGCTGCGCCCGGCCGCGATCACGCTCGACGTGTTGCTCGCCGAGATGGACGGCTGGGAGGTCCTGAAGCAGCTCAAGGCAGACCCCGTGACGCGTACGGTTCCGGTGATCATGGTTTCCGTGCTCGAGAACCAGGAGCTGGGCATGGCACTGGGGGCCGACGACTACTTCGTGAAACCCGTCGACCACGAGCAGCTCCTGCGCCGACTGCGCCTGCTGGCCCCACCCTCGCCGGCACCGCGCAGCGTGCTCGTCATCGACGACGACCCGGTGGTGCACGACATGCTGACCCGCCGGCTGGCGGGCGAAGGCTTCCACCTGCTGCACGCGCACTCCGGCGAGGAGGGTATGACGCGGGCGGCCGCCCACCCGCCGTCGCTCGTCGTGCTCGATCTCCTCATGGAGGGCGGTTTCGACGCCGCGCTGCGGCTGAAAGCGGACC
>JBKJXU010000068.1:0-14184 GCA_046716145.1 Actinomycetota bacterium | reverse complement strand
ATTCCGCGGACATCTCGCAGTTCGTCGGTTCGATCCGTGATCGTGAGCTCCTCGAGCGGGTGTTCCGCGACCCCGACGCCTTGCAGGCAGAGGTGGCCGAGGTGATGGCCCCGCCCATCCCCACCATCGAGTGGGACGCGGCGATCGACGAGGCCTTCACCGAACTCGAACGCGCGCCCGCCGTCTTGGTGACGAAGGCGGGGCAAGCGCTCGGCGTCCTCACCCGCAGCGACCTGCTCGACCATCTCGCCCATCGCCGAACGGCGCCTTCGTAGACGTGCGGGCGCTGGGCATCGACGTCGGGGTTGGCAAAGGCTTGGATCTGGTCCTGCTCGATGAGCGCAAGGTCCCGCTCGTGATCGTGCCGCATGCCGGCTTGGACGACGTCGAACGGGTCATCCGCGAAGCCAAGCCCTCCATCGTCGCGATCGACTCGCCCCCACGGTGGGCCCGTGAGGGGAAATCCCGCGCCACCGAGAACGAGCTCGCGCGCCTCAACATCCACGCCTTCCGCACGCCCTCCGAGGCCCACGGCGCCCCCGCCACGTTCGACTGGATGCGCCGGGGCATGGAGGTCTTCGCCGCGGTCGATCGCCTGGGATTCCCCCGCGCCACGTCACGCCCGTGGAAGGACCGCGCGATCGAGGTCTACCCGCACGCGTCCGCGGCTGTCCTGGCCGGCTGCCTCTCGCCCAAGGGCCTGCGCAAGCGAGCATGGCGCGAACACGTCCTGCAGATGGTCGGCGTGCGCACCACGGACCTCACGACGCTCGACAAGATCGACGCAGCGCTCGCGGCGATCACGGGGCTGGCGGCCCTTCAAGGCCAGGTCACCGCGCTCGGCGACCCGGGTGAAGGCGTCATCGTGATCCCCACGAACGCTCCGGCCACGACCTATCGGCCGGGGACGATCGCCGAGCGTGGGGGCACCGAGTCGCTGTTCTCCTGGTGCGCGTGCGGGACCTGTGACCAGCAGGTCCCGGCCGGGAGCACCTTCGCGCGCGGCCACGACGCCAAACGCAAGTCGCTGCTGTGGACCCAGGCCCGAGACGGACGCGACGCGCTCGATGAGCTGAGGAGGCGCGGGTGGGAACTCCCCCCGGAGACGGTCTGAGGTTCGACACCCGCGCGATCCACGCCGGGCAAGACCCCGATGCGGTCTACGGCGCGGTCAACGTGCCCATCTACCAGACGTCGACCTACGTCCAGGACGCCGTCGGTGATCCCAAGGTCTGGGACTACGCCCGTGGCGGCAACCCGACGCGCGCGGCGTTCGAAACGGCCCTGGCAGCCCTGGAAGGTGGCGAGCGCGGGTTCGCGTTCGGCTCGGGCCTGGGCGCCGAGACGACGCTGCTGCTCACCCTGCAGCCCGGCGATCACGTGCTCCTGGGCGACGATGTCTACGGCGGGACGTATCGCCTGCTTGCTCAGGTCCTTGAGCCCTGGGGTCTCACGTTCGACACCGCCGACCTGACCGATCTCGATGCCGTGGCCAACGGCCTCACCGAGCGAACGCGCTTCGTGTGGTTCGAGACGCCGTCCAACCCGCTGCTCAAGATCGTGGACATCGCGGCCGTCTCGGCGGTGGCGCACGCGGGCGGCGCGCGGGTCGTGGTGGACAACACGTTCGCCTCACCCGCCCTGCAACAGCCGTTGGTGCTCGGCGCCGACGTCGTGGTCCACAGCGTGACGAAGTACCTGGGCGGGCACTCGGACCTGATCGGCGGGGCCATCGTGACGAGCGAGGCGGACCTGATCGAACGGCTCGGGTTCCTCACGAACGCGGTGGGAGCCGTCCCGGGACCGATGGACTCCTACCTGGCGTTGCGGGGTCTCAAGACGCTCGGCGTCCGGATGCGGCGTCACTGCGAGAACGCCGCGGCGGTCGCGTCGTTCCTAGACGACCACGAGATGGTCACGCAGGTGTACTACCCCGGCCTCGATGCCCACCCCGGCCACGACGTGGCCGCGCGACAGATGGAAGGCTTCGGCGGGATGGTTGCGTTCACGGTCGCGACCGGTGCGGAGGCGGTCGCCCTGGCCGGCCGCACGCGTGTGTTCTTCCTCGCCGAGTCGCTCGGTGGCGTGGAGTCCCTGATCGAGGTCCCGGGTCCGATGACGCATGCGAGCGTCGCGGGCTCCCCGCTCGAGGTGCCGTCCGAGCTCGTCCGGCTCTCGGTCGGGATCGAGGACCCCGCTGACCTGCTCGAAGATCTGGACCGGGCGATCCGGGGCTAGAGGACGACCTCACCGGAGGGGGTCGCGATCGCGACCCGGAGGATCCCCGGCGGCTCGGCGACGACGTGGCGCACCGGGAGATCCGCCCCGCCGGTCCACATCGCGAACGCTCCGGGGTCACCCGCGACCTCGACCCAGGCGATGCCCGTCGCGCCACTCGGATGGTGGACCGCCACCGCACCCGGATGCATCTCGGCCGGCACGTCCCACGTGAGGAAGAACGGCAGGTCCGACGTCCTGCGTTCGTCCTCGATCCCGGCGCCTCGCCAGCGGACCACCGAACCGTCGGGCCGCTCGCGCGACCCCGGCTCGACGTCCAGGCCCAGGCGAACACCGGTGGCGTCGATATCGTCATCCGCCAGGCACAGCGCGAACCACGCGTCGCCGGCGGCGACGAGGTCTCGCAGCATCCTCCCGAGCTTGGTCCCCGACGCCGTCGCGAGGTCGAGGACCGAGATGAGCTCCACGTAGTCCCGCCCTAAAGGGGCGATGCGGTTCGCCGTCCCCCACCGCGGGTGTGTGCCGCCGGGGAACGAGACCAGCCCCTGGTCCCGCAGCAAGCGGTCGCCCGCTTCGTCGAGATCCTCCACGACCCGGACGACGTGATCGATCCGCACCATCGGCCCCACGGTAGCGCGACGGCCCGGGTAGCGTGGCGAGATGATCGGCCGTCCTCTCGTCGTCGCAGCCATGCTGGTCTGCTCCGCCGTCCCCGTGTCGGCCCAGCCGGTCGGGCCGTGGCTCGGCGATCTGGACTTCCCCACCAACATGGCGTTCGCGCCGGACGGACGGCTGTTCTTCACCGAGAAGGAGACCGGCCTCGTGCGGGTCGTCGACGCCGGCGGGACGCTGCGCGAAGAACCCTTCGCGACACTGAGGGTGTCGGGTGGCGGCGAGACGGGTCTGCTGGGCATCGCGCTGCACCCCGCGTTCGGCGACGGCGAGCCGTGGATGTACCTCTACCTGAGCGACCCTGTGAGCGGGATGAACCGCCTGGTCCGGATGCGCGCCGACGGCGAGACCGGCGGCGAGCCCGAGACCCTGCTGGACACCGTCCCGGCGACCAACGCCTACCACAACGGGGGCGACCTGCTGTTCGGCGCCGACGGGATGCTCTACGTGAGCGTCGGCGAGGCACACGAACCGGTGCGCGCCCAGGACCTGGCCGACCTCGGGGGCAAGGTCCTGCGCCTCACACCGGAGGGCGAGCCAGCTCCCGGCAACCCGTTGGGCGAGGGCACCGCGGCCTTCACGCTGGGGCATCGCAACTCGTTCGGGCTCTGCCTGGACCCCGCCACGGGCACGATATGGGAGACCGAGAACGGCCCGGACCGCGATGACGAGGTCAACCGCCTGGAACCGGGCGCGAACTACGGGTGGCCGCTCGTGACCGGTACCGATGGCGACGGCCCGTACGTCGACCCCGTGGCGGTGTTCCGCCGAACCGTGGCGTTGACGGGATGCGCGTGGCTGGCGGGGACGTTGTATATCGGGTCGTTCAAGGACGGCCGGGTCCGCAGCCTCGATCCGGTCACGGGTTCGACCGATGATGTCGCGGGCTTCGATGCCGGCGTCACGGACCTCCAGGCTGGTCCCGACGGGCGGCTGTACGTCGCGACCGCCGAGCAGATCTGGCGCTTCGCTCCCGGGGACGATCCCGCGCCCGGGATGGTCAACGGATCCCTGGCGCCCCCCGATCGTGATCGAGGGTGGATCGCCGTCCTCGCGGCGGCCGTCCTCGTGCTGGGGCTCCTCTGGCGCGTCCGGGCGGCCCGGCGGCTGCGCGCTAGCCCTTCGGACGTTTGAGGTAAGCCACGAGCGAGGTGCCGCCCATGGGGGTCGGTTGCGCCACGATCGTGACCAGCTCCCACCCATCCTCGCCGAACGAGTTCAAGATCTCGCCGGGGTTGTGTTCGAGCACCGGTGCCACGAAGTACTCCCACTGCGTCATATGTCCCCCATCACTCGCCGTCGTGTCTGCCTGATGCAGACCCCCATGATGACGTCCAGCCCGGCTTCCTCGGCGATCCGCGCCGCCTCCTGGTTCACGATGCCTTCCTGGAGCCAGAGCGCCTTCGCCCCGATGGCCACCGCTTCGCGCGCGATCGCAGGTGTCTCCGCCGCTCTGCGGAACACGTCGACGATGTCCACCTCGATGTCGGAGGGGATGTCGCGCAGAGACGCGTAGGACCGTTCCCCCAACACCTCGTCCACCATCGGGTTGACCGGGATCACCCGCATCCCGTGCTCCTGCAGATACGCCGCGATCTCGTTCGAGTCGCGCTCGGGGTTCGGCGACAGACCCACGACTGCGATCGTCCTGGCGGCGCCCAGGAGTGCCCGCACCTCGCGGTCCTCGCTCACGCTCTCCATGACGACTCATCCTTGAGTACACCGAGCAGCGCATGCAGCATGAACCCGGTCGCTCCCCAGATCGTCGCGTCGGGGGTCTCGTACCACCAACCGTGGAACGTCCCGCTCGCGTCCACATGCAGGACGCGCCGTTCCTCGACCTCCGCCAGGGTGCTCACAGCCACGGTGAACGCGCGCGCGATCTCGGCCTCGCTCGGCGCCAGCTCGGGGAGGGCATCGACCACACCGACGAACGGCGTGACCAAGATCGCCGAGACGTAGGTATGGATGGGGTCCAGAGCCCCCAGCGTCTGCACGAGCCCGGGTTCGATCCCCAGCTCTTCGTGTGCCTCACGCAGCGCCGTGGCTTCGAGCGAGGCGTCGCCCGGGTCGCGCAGGCCGCCGGGGAAGGAGACCTCGCCGGCATGCCGCGACATGGACCTGGCCCGCTCCGTGAACAAGATCGCCGGCTCCGCGTCGTCGACGATCAGGGCGAGCACGGCCGCCGCGCGATCGCCGGGGGCCGGCTCGTGGCGTGGATCCGCATCCAGACGCGCGCGAAGGGCCTGGCGATGAAGCATCGAGCCATCGTAGGCGACGCCGCGGTGAACGCCGCCTGCTAGCGTTCGGCGCGTGACGGAGGCCGACGCGACCCGATCCGCCGCCGCCGACGCGGCCGCTGCAGCCGTCGACCCCGATGAGATCCTTGCGCTGGCTCGCGCGCTGATCGCCGCGCGTTCGGAGAACCCCGGAGGGACGGAGGATGACGCCGCGGCGGTCGCGGGGGACGTGCTCACGGGGGCAGGCGCCGATCCGCGGACGGTGCGCGGGGACGCAGGACGCCCCAGCGTCGTCGCGACCCTGGGAGCAGCCGAAGGACCGGCCCTAGCGTGGAACGGCCATCTCGACACGGTCCCCGCCGGCTCCGCGGATACCTGGTCTGCGCCGCCGTTCGCGGGGACGGTCATCGACGGCCGACTGATCGGCCGGGGCGCGTGCGACATGAAGGGAGCGGTCGCCGCGGCGCTCGCTGCGGCGACCGCGGTCGGCCGGGCCGGGGTGGCGCTGGCAGGCTCGCTCACCTTCCACCTCGCAGCCGATGAAGAGCTCGCGGGCGTGCACGGGACCCAGGTCCTGCGCGATCTCGGTCTGCTCACCCAGGACGCCGCCATCATCGGCGAGCCCACGGACATGGCCATCGGTCTCGCCGAGCGGGGAGGGGCCTGGATCACGGCCACCTCCTACGGCGCAGCCGCCCACGGGTCACAGCCCCATCGCGGCGTGAACGCGATCACGTCGATGGCACGGTTCCTCCTGCGCCTTCCCGAGGCACTCCCCGACCTTGAACATCCGCTCTGCGGGCGCCCGACCGTCAACGCCGCCCTGATCGAAGGTGGCAGCGCCCCGAACATGGTGCCGGACCGGTGCACGGTGGACATCGATCGACGGATCGTGCCGGGTGAGACCTCGCCCGACGCCGTCCTCGCCCCCTTCCGGGATCTGATCGACGATCTGCACCGCGAGCACCCCGAGAGCGATCTCCGCGTGGAGATCCGGGAATGGACCGAAGCCGCGGAGTCGCCTTCGGACGCTTCGATCGCTCGGTTCGCCCGCGCGGCCGGAGCCGCCGAGACGGGAACCGCACCCCTCGACGCCGGGTTCACGGGCATCACCGACGCGCGTTTCTACATCAACGACGCGGCCATCCCCGCCATCATCTGGGGCCCGGGGTCGCTCTCCGTGGCGCATACGGCAGACGAATGGGTCGCCACGCAGGACCTGATCATCGCGGCGCGTGCCTACGCGCGCTGCTTCGTGGCCTTCTGCGGCGCTGCGTAGGGGCCCCCAGCGGCTATCCTGGGGTCATGGCGACCGCGGTCCTGACCGTCACCGACAAAGCCGCCCGCAAAGTGGCCACGCTGGCCACCAAGGAAGGGCGCCCCCAGCCCGTGCTCCGGATCCGGGTCCTCACGGGCGGCTGCTCGGGCTTCTCGTATCAACTGGCGTTCGACGACGCCGCACCGGAGGACCACATCGTCGAGGGCGGCGCCGGCGTCCGCATCGTGGTGGACCCCGAGAGCGCACGCATCATCAAGGGATCCACACTCGATCTGGACGAGAACCTCATGGGCGGCGGGCTCAAGGTCCGCAACCCGCAGGCCATCGGCGAGTGCGCCTGCGGTGAGTCCTTCAGCATCTAGCGCCGCGCGTGCGGGCTAGGACCCCAGCGACAACGCCCCCGTCATGCTCGCGTGGATATCGCAGTGGAACGAGCCGGCGGCCGTGATGGTCACCTCGACCGTCTGACCGGCACCGACCTGCTGGTCGACGGATCCGTCATCCATGGTGAAGGTGTGGGTGGTGGAGTCCTCGTTCGTGACCGAGAGGGTTCCACCCGTGCCGGTCGTGACATCGCCGGGGACGAAGGCGAACCCGGACATCGAGACTGACCCTGCCTCCCCGCTCGGCGCTGAGCTGGATCCTCCCCCGGCAGGAGAGCTGGTATCACCGTCACCGCTACATGCCGCTGTCACCAGGATGCTCAACCCGATCGCCACCACGAGTCGCTTCGTCCGCACGCCCCCTCCTTCGCTCGAGATGCGACCAGGGAACCACGGCGCGCGAGGTCGGGCAACCCAACGGCTATGATCGCAGACGATGTCTCCCAAGGCAGACACCACCCAGTGGCGCGAGCTCTACAACGAGGTCGTGGTCACCGGGCTGTGCACGGGATGCTCGGCCTGCATCGTCGCCTGCCCGTTCCACGTCCTGGGCTACGAGGACGACAAACCGCTCCAGCTGCAGGAAGACGGCCCGGATGCCTGCTCGCACGGCGACAAGGGATGCTCGCTCTGCACGCTCGCCTGCCCGCGGTTCCGCGAATGGGAATCGGAGATCGACGAGCTGCTGTTCGGGCAGACCCGCAAACCCGAGGAGCTCATCGGCCACCACCGCGAGATCGTGCTCGCCAGAGCGACCGCCCCCGAACCATTGATGCAGGGCCAGGACGGTGGCGTCGTGTCGGCGTTGCTCATCTGGGGGCTGGCGAACGGCCGGATCGACGGAGCGTGCACCTCGGCGCTCTCGAACGAGCGGGCGTGGGACGCGGAGCCCACGGTCGTCACCGATGCGGCCGGCGTGCTCGCCACCGCAGGCAGCCGCTACACGTACAGCGCGAACCCGATGGCCCTGCTCAAGGCAGCCGAGCTCGGGCTCTCCAAGGTCGCGCTCGTGGGGATGGGGTGTCAGACCTCCGTCACGGGCGTGATGGAGGCGCGCCGCGTCAACAAGTGGCGGAAGAAGATCGCCTGGACCTTCGGGCTCTTGTGCTCGAAGTCGTTCACCTACGACGGGCTGATGGTCGAGATCGCGCAGAACGAACTCGGGATCGACCTGGATCACCTCGCCAGGGTCAACGTGAAAGGCAAGCTCCTGTTCTACACCGATACCGGCGAGGAGCTCACCTACTCGCTCAAGGATGCGCAGCGGTTCACCCGGCCGGGCTGCCTGCATTGCCCCGACTTCGCCGCCGAGCACGCGGATATCTCCTTCGGTGGACTGGGTCAGTCCGAAGGCTGGACGCTGACGATCATCAGGACGGAACGCGGCCAGGAGATCTTCGATCAGGCGGCGGCCGACGGTGTGATCGAATCGCGCCCGGCCTCCGAGGACCCGAAGGCGGTCGATCTCATGTTCCGCTTGGCGGCGAGGTCCCGGGACCGCTGGCCCGAGCCGGGGACCGTGCCGAACGCCGGCTCCACGCCCGGCCTGGTGCCGCAGGCTCCCGCCGCCGCTCCGTAGTCACTCCGGACTAGGCGGAGGCCCCCGCCGAGCGGACTCCACCCCCGCGCGCCCACGCCGATAATCAACCAAGGCGACCCCGCGGGGCGATCGAGTCGCGCGCCGGAGCACGTCGAAGGAGCGAACGGATGGTCGATACCGCCCGCGAGGCGGGTGCCGCGTCCCAGCGGCGCGACGCGATCCTGCAGGCCGTGGCGTTCGCGGCCGAGCGGCTGCTGCTGTCGGAGGACTGGCGCGACGCCGTGAGCGACGTGCTCGCCCGCCTCGGGGATGCGGCCGGCGCCTCGCGCTCCTACCTGATCGAGAACGACACGGACGCCGATGGCGACCTGTGCAAGACGCAGATCGCGGAGTGGTGCGCCCCCGGCATCCCGACCCAGTCCGGCACCCCGTTGCTCACGCACGCGAAGTGGTACGGCTCCGGGTTCGGGTCCTGGGCCGCCGCGCTCGAGGCCGGCGACGTCATCACGGGTGAGCCCGCTGACTTCCCGGATGCGGTCCGGACGGCGCTCGAAACCCAAGACGTTCGCTCCGTCCTGATCCTGCCGGTGATCGTCGAAGGCGCGTGGTGGGGATGCGTCGGGCTGGGCGACTGCGCGCGCGCGCGCACATGGAGCCACGGCGAGGTCGATGCGCTGCGAACGGCGTCGGCCCTGATCGGTGCGGCCATCACGCGGCGGGCCGAGCATGAGCGACTCGGCGCGGCCGAGGCACGGCACCGCAGCGTCGTGGAGCACATCCCGGCCGTGACCTACGTCGTGATGCTCGAGCCCGGCGCTGTCCGCCTGGGATCCGTGAGCCCGCAGATCGAGGCGCTCCTGGGGTACCCACACGAGCGCTTCCTGCACGAGCCGAACCTCTGGTCCGATCTCATCCACCCCGACGACGCGCCGCGCGTCGGTGTAGCCATCGGTGCCAACCACCTAGAACCGGCCGCGTCTGAACTCGAGTACCGGATGCGCCACGCCGACGGCCACTGGGTTTGGGTGCATGACTCGACGACCCCCGTGCGCGACGAGAAGGGCTCGATCTCGCACTTGCAGGGGTTCCTGCTGGACGTGACCGGCCGGCGCGAGGCCGACGATCGCGTGCGCGACGCGGAAGAGCGCTACCGCGCGGTGGTGGAGGGGATCCCGGCCGCGAGCTACATCGACGAACCGGCCGACGCCGTCGGCGGGATCGGCGCTCGGGTGACGTACATGAGCCCCCAGGTGGAAGGGCTCCTCGGCTACGCGCCGCAACGGTTCCTGGACGAACCGGGCCTGTGGTTCGCCCTGATGCACGAAGAGGATCTCGCCCGGCTCGAAGCGAAGGGTGCGTTCGACGTTCGTGACGAGTCACCGTTCGACGAGGAATACCGGATGCGCCATGCCGACGGTCATCGGATCTGGGTCCACGACACGTCGATCGCCATCTACCGAGCCGACGGTTCGCTCGCCCATTTCCAGGGGTTCATGGTGGACATCACGGCACGCATGGAAGCCGAGCAGCGCCGGGCGGACGCGGAGGCGCGGTACCGCAGCGTGGTCGAGTCGATCCCCGCGGTGACCTACGTGGAGGAGGTCGCCGGGGACGCCGAGGAACCGAGTGCACGGATGACCTTCGTGAGCCCCCAGATCGAACGGATCACGGGCGTACCAGCCGATCGGTTCGTCCAGGACCAGGGCCTGTGGTTATCGCTGATGCACCCTGACGACCTCGCCTCGCTCCGAGCGAGCGGCACGATGAACGCAGCCAACACGGGGCTCTGGGAGGCCGAGTACCGGATGCAGGGACCCGACGGCGGCTGGGTGTGGGTCCACGACGCCTCGGTCGGTGTCTTCCGCGAGGACGGGTCGCTCTCGCACGTCCAAGGATGGGTGGCGGACGTGACCGCTCGCCATGACGCGGAAGAACGCCTCGATCGAGCCCAGGAGCGGTTCCGCGTCCTCGTGGAGCAGATGCCCGCCATCGTCTACACGGAGTCGTTGGTCCCCGGCACGACCCGCGCGGCCCGGCTCGACTACGTGAGCCCTGCCGCCGAGGCGATCTCGGGATACACGGCGCAGACGTGGACCGAGGATGCAGACTTCTGGGAGGAAGTGGTGCACCCCGATGACGCCGTACGCGTGCGCGAGGCGATGGAGCAGGTCAACGAGACCGGAGAGCCCCTGTCCATCGAGTACCGGATCATCGCGGCGGACGGCCGGACGGTCTGGATCCACGAGGAAGCGATCTTGGTCCGTGACGACGACGGGGAACCCCTTCACTGGCAAGGCCTGATGCTCGACATCACCGAAAGGACGCTGGCCGCCGAGCAGATCCGCGTCGCCGAGGAGCGGTTCCGCACGATGGTGGAGCACACGCGAGCCATCACCTATCAGGAGCAGCCGTGGTCCTCACCCGAGGATCCACTGTCGTCGATGACGTACGTGAGCCCGCAGTCCGAACGGATCCTGGGCTACCCGGCGGCCGCGTGGGCGGAGCCCGGCTTCTGGATGAGCGTGACGCACCCCGACGATCTCCCGCGCGTGATCGACGTCTCTGCGCTCAGCAGTGCGACCGGCTCGCCCTACGGGCAGGACTACCGCATGGTGGCGCTCGACGGTCGTGTCGTGTGGTTCCACGACGAGGCCGAGCTGATCCTCGACACCGATGGCCAACCGCTCGTGTGGCTCGGGGTCATGACGGATATCACGGAGCGGAAGGCGGCCGAGGAACAACTGCGGCAGGCGCGCGCCCGTCTGCAGGCGATGATCGATCACATCCCCGCCGTGGTCTACATCGAGGGGCTCGACGCCGCGCCCGAGTCCTTCTATATCAGTCCCCAGGTCGAGCGACTGTTCGGTCATTCCGCCGAGGAGTGGACCTGGACACCGGGCTTCTGGCTCGATCATGTGCACCCCGATGATCGCGAAGCGGTCCTCGCCGAAGACCACCGCTCGGACGAGGAGCGCCAGCGCTACGCCAACGAGTACCGCTTCCGCTGCAGCGACGGCACCTACGTCTGGGTCCACGACGAGGCCGCGTTCGTCTCGACCGAGGATGGCGAGGGCTTCTGGCAAGGGTTCCTGTACGACATCACCGAGCGCAAGGGAGCCGAGGAACGGGTCTCGGCCGCCGAACGGGTCCTGCGCGCGACGGTGGAACAACTTCCCGCCGTCGTCTACCGGGAGCCGCCCACGCGTGAGGGAGCATCCACCGATCGATACATCAGCCCCGCTATCGAGGAGCTGATCGGGTGCTCCACCGACGGATGGCTCACGGGCGGCCGGGACGCCTGGGTGGCGCGCCTGCATCCGGACGATCGCGTGCGGCTGATCGAGGCCAACGACGTTGCCACCACCACGGGCGAGCCCTTCACCCAGGACTACCGTCTCCGTCGGGAAGACGGGACCTACGTCTGGGTGCACGACGAGGCGACCTTCGTCCAGGACCCCGACGGCGCCGCGTGGTGGCAGGGATTCCTCCTCGACATCACCGAGCGCAAGGAAGCCGAGCAACGCATCCAGGCGGGTGAAGCCAGGTTCCGCGCCATCGTCGAGCAGAGTCCGGCGGTCATCTACACCCAGGAGTTCGACGCCGACGCGCCGTCCATCTCGAAGACGACGTACATCTCACCTCGCCAGCCGGAGATCTTGGGCTACACGGTCGAGGAGACCTCGGCCGATCCGGCGTTCTGGACGGGATTGATCCACCCGCAGGACCGCGAACGGGTCTTGGCCGCAGATCTGGTGAGCAACCAGGCAGGCGACGAGTCGTTCTCGCTGGAATACCGCATGATCGCGAAGGACGGGCGCGTCGTGTGGGTGCAGGACCAGGCGAACCTCGTCCAGGTCGAGGGTCAGCCGCCGTTCTGGCAGGGGTTCCTGCTCGACATCACCGAGCGCAAAGGCGCCGAGGAACAGCTCGCGAGAGCGCTGGAGGTCGAGCGCGAGGCGACACGGTCGCTCCGCGCACTGGACGAGATGAAGAACACGTTCCTGCAGGCCGTCTCGCACGACCTCCGGACGCCGCTCGCGGCCATCCTCGGCCTGGCGATCACGCTTGAGCGCGGGGACGTCCACCTTGACGAAGACGACGCGAAGGACCTCGCCCACCGGATCGCGGGCAACGCCCGGCGCCTGGACCGGATGGTCGCGAACCTCCTGGACCTGGACCGGCTCGCTCGCGGCATCGTCACGCCCAAGCTGCAGTCGATCGACGTCGGCACGCTGGTGCAGCGGGCCATCGCCGAATCCGCGCTCGTCCCCGAGGAGCGCCTCCACCTGGAGATCGAGCACGTGCAGATCCCCGTCGACGCCGCGAAGGTGGAACGCATCGTGGAGAACCTCGTGGCGAACACCGTGCGCCACACACCCGAGGACTCCTCCATCTGGGTCCGCGTGATCGCGCATGACGACGGCTGCCTGCTCACGGTCGAGGACGACGGACCCGGCGTGGCCGAAGAGATGCGTGAGGCGATCTTCGAACCGTTCCGTCAGGGCGAGGACGCGCCGCCGCACTCACCCGGGGTGGGCGTGGGGCTCACGCTCGTCCGCCGGTTCGCGGAACTGCACGGCGGCAAGGCGTGGGTCCAAGACCGCGAAGGAGGCGGCGCCTCGTTCCGTGTCCTGCTGCCCGGGCCCGATCCGGTCGAGAGCTAGATCGCTTCCCAGCCGGCGACGACCGGGTGGTCCGTGGCCGCGGGCCCGACCTGAGCCGCCCCCCCGGGCGAGCCGACACCGGAGGTCTCGAACCACTCGGCGTTGATCGGGGTGAACTGCTTCCATTCGGCCGGGACGTCGTCTTCGTAGAAGATCGCGGTCACGGGACACGCCGGCTCGCAGGCGCCACAGTCCACGCACTCGTCGGGCTGGATGTAGAGCATGCGCGGACCCTCGTAGATGCAATCGACGGGACACTCGTCGACGCAGGCGCGGTCCTTGATGTCGATGCAGGGTTCGCAGATGGTGTACGTCATTCCCTACTCCTCCGGTCGGGTTTCCCCGATTCTCACGGTGTTGACCGGGTAAATGGTATCGCGTCCGCGGCTGTCTGCAACCCTCATGGCGCGAGCATCTGCAAGGTGCTGTGCGCATCGCCCGGTCCGGGCCTCCCCACGCCGTGTTCCCCCCGCTCGGGCGGGCGGGCGATCGGGTACACGACCGGGAGATCGGCGCCGGCCTGGCGATAGGCCTGCAGGCGGAGGCGGGAACGGCCGGCGTCGCCGGTGAGGCACACCGCAGCCACGATGGATGCCGGATCCGCCGGGTCGATCCCCATCGCCACGAACTGCCGGGCATACCCGGGGTAGGAGCCGTACTCGGTCGCCGCGGCGAGCGCCGCGTCCGCGGTCCCGGCCGCGGTCGCAGCGCGGACGTACACCGCGATCGTGACCGCGTCCGGCTCCCGTCCGGCTTCCGCCGCCGCCGCCCGGATCATCCCCGTTGCCTCGGCGACGCGTTCGGGGGTGCACCAGTTCAAGATGACGCCGTCGGCGACCTCACCGGCGAGGTGGACGGCGCGCGGCCCGAGGGCCGCGATCCAGATCGGGGGCGGCACCTGCGGCACCAGACCGAGCCGGAGCCGCTCCCCCTCCAGGACAGCCTCGCCCTCGCGGAACAGCATCCGCAGCGCAACGACGGTCGCGCGCAGCCGGCCGAGCGCCCCGGGCACCGCCGGACCGGTTCCCAGCCCCAGGATCAGGCGGCCAGCCGAGCGCTCCGCGACGGTGGCGGCGGCGATCGCGAGCAGTTCGGGGGAGCGCGAAGGCAGCGGCACCACGCCGGTGCCGAGCGAGATCGCGGGGACCTCGCCCGCCAAGCCGGTCAA